>JBLNBW010000331.1:0-5652 GCA_050260255.1 Rhodospirillaceae bacterium
GAGGCGGTCGAGGCGAGCCGCCCGCTGCTCGAAGACGGCCGGCACGAATTGCACATCACCCTCCCCGCCGAGCCGGCCGTGGTGCACGGCGATCCCGCTCGGCTTGCCGAAATCCTCGTCAACCTGCTCAACAACGCAGCCAAATACACGCCGCGCAGCGGGCACGTCTGGATAGTGTGCGAACACTCGGACAACGACGTGCTGGTCCGCGTGCGCGATACGGGGATCGGCATTGCCGCCGAAGCGCTGCCCGGCATCTTCACGATGTTCAGCCAAGTCGACAGCTCGCTCGACAGATCGCAAGGCGGCCTGGGCGTCGGTCTCGCGCTGGCGCGCAAGCTCGCGGAGCTGCATGGCGGCACGCTGGACGCATACAGTGCGGGTGTCGGCCATGGCAGCGAGTTCGTGTTGCGCCTGCCCGCAGTTCAAGCGCCGCTCGCGACGACGCCGGATGCGATAGAGCACCGCGGAGCCGCACCGGCAACGCAGTTGCGCGTGCTCGTCGTCGATGACAGTGACGACGCCGCCGAAAGCCTCGCCATGCTGCTGCGCCTCAACTCGCATACCGTCGAGACCGCGCCCGACGGCCTTTCGGCGCTCGAGCAGTTCAGCTCTTTCCAGCCGGACGTGGTGATTCTCGACATCGGCCTTCCGGACATGAACGGCTACGAAGTCGCCGAGCGCCTGCGTGCATTGCCGGGCGGAGAGCAAGCGACGCTCATTGCACTTACCGGATGGGGAGGCGAAGAGGAGCGGACGCGCGCGTTTGCCGCCGGCTTCGATCATCACCTCACGAAGCCGGTATCTACCGAAGACCTTCAGGAGCTCTTGAGCACACAGCAGCGACGCTGATCCGCCGCGAATGACAGCGGCCTGCCGCCGCCCGGCGTCAGCCTTCTCCGTCGATTGCGCGATGCGACGCGAGCTTCGCCTGCGTCGCGCTCCGTATACTGCCGATCAGTCTCGCTGCGTCTATCGGCTTGTTCACGTGATCCGCAAAGCCACGCTCGGTAACGCGTGCGCGGTTGAGCTCGGTGAACGCGGTCACCGCTATCGCGGGGATGGACGCATCGGCTGGCATGCCCTTGCGCTGCTCGAGCGCCCTCACTTTCGCGAGGACCGCAAAGCCGTCTTCGTCCGGCATCGCGAGATCGAGCAGCAGCACGTCCGGCGGATCGGCAGGCAACCGCTCTTCAAGCAGCGCCAGCAGCTCGCTGCCCGTTGCGAGCGTCTTTACCTCCGCGCCCGTCTGCTTCAACGTAAGCGAGATGATGTCGCGCGCGTCGGGATCGTCGTCGAGGGAGAAGATGCGTACACCGGCGAGCGAGCTCTCTGCAACAGTGCGTATCTCGACGTGCGGCCCGGCATCCGACACCGCTTCGGGCTCGGGCAGCGGCAAATCCACGGTGAACGTCGCGCCCTTGCCCGGTCCTTCGCTTTCGGCACGCACCCGTCCGCCGTGCAGCTCGGTGAGATGGCGCACCAGGGCAAGCCCGATACCGAGTCCGCCGTGCTTGCGGGTCGTCGAGGTGTCGGCCTGCGAGAATCGATCGAACACACGCGGCAGGAATTCGGGATCTATGCCGGCACCCGTGTCCGACACCATGATTTCCGCGCGGCCCTCGTGAACGCGCGTCGCGACCGTGATCCGCCCGCCTTCCGGCGTGAACTTCACCGCGTTCGAGAGGAGATTGACCAGCACCTGATGCAGGCGCGCCGCATCCCCCTCGATCGCTATGGGGTCCGTCGCGCCGTGCATTTGCATGCCGATGCGCTTCGCGAGCGCCGATGGACGCACCACTTCGAGCGCCCCGGTCACGACCTCGGCGAGATTGAGCGGCCGGCGCTCTATGGTGAGCTTGCCGCTCATGATGCGCGACGTGTCGAGCAGATCGTCGATGAGCCGCGCCTGATGATCCACGTTGCGCTTGATCGCGCTCGTCGCCCGTTCGATCAGGGTCGGATCCAGCGGCCGCGCATTGCTCAGCAGAAAACCCCAGCCGCGCAAGGCATTGAGCGGTGAGCGCAGCTCGTGCGAAACGATGGCGAGAAACTCGTCTTTCGCGCGATTCGCACGCTCGGCATCCAGGCGCAGCCGCTGCTCGACGGCCATCAGACGCTCGCGCTCGAGCTCGGCACGCTTACGATCGGTGATATCGACGGCCACACCGAGCACGAGATTGCCGCCTTCACCGGGCTGGAACAGCCGCTCGCGCGTCTGCAGCCAGCGCCACTCGCCGTGATGGTGCCGGCAGCGGAATTCGATTTCCCGCAAACCGTCCGATGGGCGGTCGTATTCGTGCAGGTGCGCTTCCAGGCGCGGCACGTCGTCCGGGTGCACCATGCGCAGGAGCTCCGCAGGCTCGGTCTTCAGCAAGTCGGCCGGCGTATAACCCAGTCCCGCGAGTCCCATGCCTCGTGCATAGACCACGCGACGCTGCGTCGGGTCGAACAAGTAGAGGATGATGGGCGCGGTCTCGAGCAGTCCCTGCGTGAAGCGCTGCGCCTCGCGCAGCTCGTTTTCCATCCGCTTGCGCTCGGTGATGTCCGTGGCCACACCGATGATGCCCACCACGTTGCCGTTCACATCGCGCAGCGGCGATTTCGTGGAGAGGTAGGTGCGTTGACCTTCGGGCGTATGAAGCACCTCCTCGACGCGCTCCACACGACCGCTCGTCATGACGCGCCTGTCGTTCTCCATCACTTGCTCTGCCGCCGCTTCGTCTGCGATGTAGTCCCGGTCCGTGCGGCCGAGGATTTCGCTTTCCGGCTTGCCGATGAGCTTGATGGTCGCGGGATTGGCCATCACCAGGCGTCCCTGACGATCCTTCACGACGATGAGATCGGGCGTGCTTTCTGCCACGCCGCGAAACAGCGCGAGGCTCTCGTGCAGCGCGGCATTCGCATGCTCCAGCGCGGCCGTGCGTTCGGCGACGCGCTGATCGAGCTCGGCGTACGCGGCGCGCAGCGCCTGCTCGTTCTGCCGGCGCACACTGACGTCGCGCATCACCATCACGCCGCCCAGCAGCGTCTGGTTTTCATCATGTATGGGCGCCGCGCTCACTTCCACGTAGCGGCGTCCTTGCTTTTCCTGCGGCAGCACGAGCTCGCGATAGCCGTACGTACCGGATTGCTTGCCGAGCACGTCGAGCAGCGGGTGCGGTACGAGAGCGTCCGATTCGTCGGCAACCGGGACGGCCTCCTGCACGGGTCTGCCGACGAGCAGGTTTTCCGCGCGGCCGATCAACAGCTCCGCCGCCGGATTGACGAAACGCACGCGTCCTTCCGGGTCGGTCGCCACCACGGCATCGGTGCAGCTCGTCAGCGTAACGCGCAGCCATTCGCGCTGCGCCGTCGCGCGGTGCTCCGCCTCGTTGCGCCGCGCATCGAGCTGGTCCACCGTCTCCGCGCCCCACAGCACCAGCATGCCGAGCACGAGCACCGTGAGCACGGTGAGAAGCAGCGCGCCGAATGCGGCATCGAAGAGTCCCAGGCGCTGCCCGATGAGTCGCATCCAACCGAGCAGCAGCGGCAAGGCCAGTATCGCGGGCAGCAGTTGCCGCGTGATCACCGACCCGGGACGTTGACTGGTGAGCTTTTCGATCAGCGCCACATCAGCACGTCCGGCGAGCGTGCTGTACACGAGGAGCGACACGATTACGAGACTCGGCAAGGACACCTGCATGAGCGGCGGCCCTTCCATGAGCAGCCTGAAACTCGTGCCGATGAGTGCGATGTACAGCAGTCCCGCCGCGCTGACGGCGAGCACGTGCGCCGGTCGCGTCGCTTGAGCGCCGTGGGCAAAACCGATCGCAGCAAGCAGCAGAAGCGTCGTGATTCCGACGTAGACCGGAACGTTCGTACCGGGGAGGCGGTCCGCGCCGGGTACGATCATCAGCGCGAGTATGACGGCGGCAATCGCCGCAATGAGCGTCAACGCGTAGGGCCGCAGTCTTTCGGCGCCGCGTTGCAGCGCCGCGAGCGCACCGGTTACGACCAGCAGGCACAGCGCGACGGCGGGCGTGGTCACCGGCCAGCCGACGACATATGCACTCAGCCCTTCTAAGCCCGCGAGACCGCCGATAAAGCCGAGCGCCGCAAGCACAGCCGCCGCCGCATCGGCCCACAAAGCGGATCGCTTCAGCCCGTGTCCGAGCTTTTCGGCGTTGGTCCCAGTCATAATTTTGTGTGCGCCGCCTGCCGGCGCCGCCTCAATGGTCAGTACCGTGCCGCGTCAGCGTCGCTACCGCATTCACCAGCGCAGGCGGCTCTATCGGCTTCGCCAGGTGGCATTGGAAGCCCGCGGAGAAGGCTCGCGTGCGCTCCTCCGCATGAGCGCACGCGGTGAGTGCAATCGCGGGGACGCTGCCGCCCTCGTCCGGAGTCCGCGATCGAATTTCGCGCATCAATGCGTAGCCGTCGGTGTCCGGCATGGCGATATCCAGGATCAGCAGGTCGAAGGCGCCGTGATTCATCAGCTCCAGTGCTCCTTGTGCGGAACATGACGTGCTGACGTGCGCGCCTGCGTCGGCGAGTACTTTGGCGACCAACTCTAACACGTCGGGCTCGTCGTCTACAACGAGCACCCGCAACCCGTCGACCCGCGCCTGCTCGACGCGCTCTTCATGCTGGGACGGCCCGCGCCATCGCTCGACTGCAGGCTCGAACTGTGCGCCGGAGGCGATCGGTATGCTGAGGACGAACGTCGCGCCCCGCCCTTCGCCGGCGCTTTCCGCATGGACCGCGCCGCCGTGCATTTCGACGATATGCCGGACGATCGCAAGACCGAGGCCGAGGCCGCCGTGCCGCCGGGTGATCGAGCCGTCGGCCTGCCGGAATCGCTCGAAGACATGCGGCAGGAAATCCTGCGATATGCCGATGCCGGTGTCCGTCACGGTGAGCTGCGCGCTGCCGCTCGTCTCGCGCAGCCCTATGGTGACGGTGCCGCCCGACGGCGTGAACTTCAGCGCGTTGATGAGGATGTTCCATGCCGCTTGCTGCAGCCTCGCTGCGTCGCCCAGCACCGGAAGGCGGCTGCGCTCCATGCTCGTTTCGACCCGTATCTTCTTCGCAGCCGCGGTAGGCCGCACGGTATCCAGCGCGCTCTCCACCACGGTGACGAGATCGAGCGGCTGCAGATCGAGCTTGAGCTTCCCGGTGATGATGCGCGATACGTCGAGTATGTCTTCGATGATGCGGTTCTGCGCTTTCGCATTGCGCAGTATGGCGTCCACGGCCCGCGCCTGATCTTCTGGAGAGAGCTCGGCCCGCGCGAGCACATGCGCCCACCCGCTGATCGCGTGCAGCGGCGTGCGCAATTCGTGCGACACGGTGGCCAGGAATTCATCCTTGAGCCGGCTCGCCGTCTCCGCGATGGCGCGCGCGGACTGCTCCTCGGCGAGCAGATGCGCCACCTGCGCTTCGGCAAGACGTCGCGCCGTGAAGTCCACGATGCTTCCGGTAAGCAGCGCTTTGCCGAGTCGGCTGAACGTCGCACGGCCGCGTTCCCAGATGTCGACGTAATGTCCCTCGTTGTGCCGTACGCGATATTCCAGCGCATAGCTCGTACACAGCGTCACCGCGCGCTCGATCTCCTGATCGAAACGCTCGAGATCGTCCGGATGTATGAGCTCGCGCCATTGCGCGCTGTGC
>JBLNBW010000332.1:0-21694 GCA_050260255.1 Rhodospirillaceae bacterium
GCAGCTGCGCAGCCGCCAGGTGCCCGTCCTCGGCCAGGTCAACAAGCCGGGCAAGTATCCGCTCGAGGACACATCGACCAAGCTCACCGACCTGCTCGCGATGGCGGGCGGCAGCACCGGCTCCGACACGGTGACGGTGATGAAGAAGGAGGGCAACGGCTACAAGAAAGTCGAAATCGATCTGCCGGAGCTTTTCCTGAAAGGCGACCTGTCCTCCGACCTGCAGGTGTCCAACGGCGACATCGTCTTCGTGCAGCGTCCGCCGGTGTTCTACGTGTACGGCGAAGTGGCGCGTCCGGGCGTGTATCGCCTCGAGCGCAAGATGACGGTGATGCAGGCGCTCGCCACGGCGGGCGGCCTCACGCCGCGCGGCACCGACAAGGACATCGGCATCACGCGTCGCGACGAGAACGACCAGGTCCAGCGCGTCACCACCAATCTCAACGACCTGGTGAAGCAGGACGATGTGATCTACGTGCGCCAGAGCTGGTTCTGAGCACGTACCCGACATCCAACCGAGAGCAACCTCATGAGCCTGTATCAATTGCTGTTGATCCTGCGTGCGCGGAAATGGATCGTGTTCGCCTCGCTCGCCGTCGGCCTGCTGGCGGCGATCGCGGTGAACATCCTCATGCCGAAGCAGTACACCGCCACCGCTACCGTGGTCGTCGATTCCAAGGCGACGGATGCCATCACCGGCAACATACTGCCGCCGCCATTGATGTCCACGCAGCTGGAGGTGATCCGCAGCCACCGCGTTGCGCTCGACGTGGTCAACGGCACGCGCCTCACGGAAAGCCCCATCGCTCGCCAGCAGTTCGAGGAGCAGACAGAGGGCAAGGGCTCGATCAAGGACTGGTGGGCTGATCGCCTGCTGCTCAACACCGATGTGAAGGCGCGCCGCGACAGCAATCTCATCGATATCCAATTTACGGCGCAGGATTCGCGGTTCTCGGCGCTCGTTGCCAACGCGTTCGCTCGCGCGTACATGGGCGTCACGCTCGCGCTCACCCTCGATCCGTATCGCCAGACGTCCACCTTCTTCGACGAGCAGCTCAAAAATCTGCGCGCCAATCTCGAGCGCGCGCAGGCGCGGCTCGCGGAGCATCAGCAGAAATACGGCATCGTCATTACCGACGAGCGATTGGACGTCGAGAACAGCCGGCTGGAAGAGCTCTACTCCCAGCTTGCCGCCGCGCAGGCCGACGCACGCGACGCCGGCACGAGAGAGCGCAAGGCGGCCGAGTATGCGAAGGCGGGCCGTTCTCCGGAAGAGATACCCGAAGTGCTTGCGAATCCGCTGATCCAGGCGCTCAAGGCCGATCTGCTCCGCGCGGAAGCGAAGCTCAAGGAAAGCTCGGCGATCATCGGCGTGAACCACCCGCAGTACCAGAAGCAGAAAGCGGAAGTCGATGCGCTGCGCTCCAAGATGAACCAGGAGATCCGCTACGCCGTGGGCGGCATGACCACGCTCTCGTCCATTCACAACCAGCGCGTGGAGCAGCTCACCAAGGCCGTCGCCGAGCAGAAGGAAAAGATGCTGCAGCTCAAGGGTAACCGCGACGAAGCCGCGGTGCTGCGCGCGGACGTCGACAGCGCCCAGAAAGCGTACGACGCCGCGCAGGCCCGCTACACGACGACAACGCTCGCAAGCCGCACCAGCAATACCAACGTGGCGATGCTCAACCCCGCCGTCGAGCCCGCCGAGCCGTCGTCGCCGAAAGTCTTCCGCAACCTGCTCGTCGGCCTGATCGCGGGTCTCATCGTGGGGCTCAACCTCGCGTTCGCCTTCGAAGTGTTCGACCGCCGCGTGCGCACGGGCGAAGACATCGGGGCCGAGCTCGCGCTGCCGGTGCTTGGCGTCATGGACGGCCGTTCGCGGCCGGGCCGCAACTTGCTGCCGGCCATGACCGGCGGGTACCGGCTGCTCGGCTACGGCCGGCCCAAGCCCGCGTGAGCGGGCGGTACACGGCACTCGCGGATCGTCCCGTCAACTTATGGATGCCCGAAACATGAGCACACCCAGGATGTACATGAAGAGTAACGTGACGCCTCTGGCGTCTGACACCGGCGATCGGCGCATAGGCGCGCTCCTGCTCGCGGCGGGCAAGTTGACGCCCGAGCAGCTCGAGCGCGTGCTGCGTGCGCAGAAGGACGATCGCCGCCGCTTCGGGCAGATTGCGGTCGATTACGACTACGTGACCGAAAGCGACGTGCGCCAGGCGCTCGCGAAGCAGTTCGAGTATCCGTACCTCGAGCCCGGGCAGGACGGCATCAGCGAGGAGGTGTCGGTCGCGTATCGGCCGTACGGCCGCGATGTCGAGGCGCTGCGTGCGCTGCGCACGCAGCTGAAGATCCGCTGGTTCGAAGGCGCGAGCAGCGGACGTGCGCTCGCGATCATCAGCCCGCGTCACCGCGACGGCCGCTCGTACTTAGCGGCGAACCTCGCGGTCGCGTTCTCGCAGCTGGGCGAACGCACGCTGCTCATCGATGCGGACATGCGCCGCCCGCGCCAGCACCAGCTGTTTCAGCTGCCCGATTCAAGCGGTCTTTCCACCATCCTGGCGGGTCGTGACGACGAGGGCGCCATACAGCGTCTGCCCCAGCTCTCGAGCCTGTCGGTGCTCCCGGCCGGTCCCATACCGCCCAACCCGGTGGAGCTGCTGGAACGCTCGACGTTCTCGCGGCTGCTCGAGCACTTGCGCAACGACTACGACGCGATTCTGGTCGATACGCCGGCGGCCGCAGAGCACTCCGATGCGCACACCGCGGCGCTGCGCTGTCATGCCGCATTGATGGTCGTGCGCAAGAACGTCACGCGGGTTTCGGAAGCGCGTGCGCTCGCCGACGCCGTGCGCAGCGCGGAAATCGTCGGCACCGTTCTCAACGAATTCTGACCATGGCGACGGTCTTCGATGCGCTCGCCGTGAACCGGGCGGGCGCGCCGTGGCTGCGCTGGCTTCCGGTCGCGGCCGCGCTGCTCGTGCTCTATGTGCCGACGTACTACACGCTCGCGCACGGCGCATGGAACGAAGAGCACAATGCGCACGGGCCGCTCGTCCTCGTGGTGATCGCGTGGCTCGTATGGCGCGAGCGCGCCGCGCTGGCGGCGTTGCCCGAGCGCGGCGCGACCATCGCAGGCAGCGTGTCGCTTGCGATAGGCCTCGTGTTCTACGTGCTCGGCCGCGCGCTGGAGTTCGTGTACTTCGAGGCGTTCTCGCAGATACCGGTGTTCGCCGGCGTGCTGCTGTTCATTTACGGCTGGCGCGGCGTGCGGCTCATGTGGTTTCCGCTGCTCTATCTGATGTTCCTGGTGCCGCTGCCCGGCGTCGTCGTGGATGCGGCAACGGGATCGCTGAAGCAGCTGGTGTCGGTGATCGCCGAGAACGCGCTGTACCACGCCGGCTACCCGATCGCGCGTACCGGCGTGATCTTGAGCATAGGCCAGTACCAGCTGCTGGTGGCCGACGCGTGCTCGGGGCTCAACTCGATGTACAGCCTCACCGCCATGGGCCTGCTCTTTCTGTATGTCACGTGGGACGGCAACTGGCTGCGCGCGGCGCTCATGCTGCTCGCCATCTGGCCGATCGCGTTCGCTGCCAACGTGGTCCGGGTGATCACGCTGGTGCTGATCACGTATTACCTCGGGGACGAAGCCGCACAGGGGTTCCTGCATGGCTTCTCGGGAATCATGTTGTTCCTCGTCGCGCTGTTCCTGCTGTTCGGCCTGCATACGCTGCTCGGCGTCCTGACGCGGCGGCGCAGCCCGGCGGCGTGACGCCAACACATCGGGACGAAGCAATGGGTCGCAATTCCACCTGGTACAGCCCACGTCATCTGATACTTGCGTTGATACTCCTCGCCGGGGCCGGGCTTGCCGTGGCGATGAAGCCGACGGAGCGCATGGCGCAGCGCCGCCCGCCCATCGATCTCGAAGCAGCGATACCGACGACCTTCGGCGGCTGGCGCATCGACACGACTCTCGCGCCGATCACCGTCAGTCCCGACGTGCAGGCGGAACTCGACAAGATCTATACGCAGACCGTGTCGCGCACGTACATCAACGGCAACGGCGACCGTGTGATGCTCGCAGTCGCGTACGGCGGCGACCAGAGCCGCGCAACACAGGTGCACAAGCCCGAAGTCTGCTATCCGATGCAGGGCTTCCAGATCTCGAATATGACCGCGGGCGCGCTGGACACGCTAGCGGGCCGCATCCCCATCATGCGCATGGTCGCGACGCAGGGGCAGCGCGTGGAGCCGATCACGTACTGGATCGCAGTCGGCGACACGGTGGTGCGCGGCGCCCTCGAACAGAATCTCGCGCGGCTCAAGTACGGCCTCACCGGCACGGTGCCGGACGGGATACTGGTTCGCGTCTCGACCATTTCGCGCAACGCGGATGCGTCGTACGCGCTGCAGAAGCAGTTCATCGACAGCATGCTCGCCGCCATGCCTCCCGAGCAGGCGGCGCGGCTCATCGGCAGATTCTCGACCGCGGCACAGGGGTGAGGTCGCGGTAAGCGGTACTTTCCATCAACAAGGACCTCAAGGCATGGGCAAGAAAGCATTGATCACCGGCATCACCGGGCAGGACGGTTCGTATCTGGCGGAGTTTCTCCTCGGCAAGGGTTATGAGGTGCACGGACTCAAGCGGCGCAGTTCGCTGTTCAACACCGACCGCATCGACCATCTGTACGAGGACCCGCATCAGCAGTCGCGCCGTTTCGTGCTGCACTACGGTGACATGACCGATTCGTCCAGCCTGATCCGCATCATCCAGCAGGTGCGCCCGGACGAGATCTACAACCTCGCGGCGCAAAGCCACGTGGCGGTGTCGTTCGAGGAGCCCGAATACACGGCGAACTCCGACGCGCTCGGCACGTTGCGCGTGCTCGAAGCAATGCGCATCCTCGGCCTCGAGAAGACCTGCCGGTTCTACCAGGCCTCCACTTCCGAGCTCTACGGCAAGGTGCAGGAGATCCCGCAGCGGGAGACGACGCCGTTCTATCCGCGCAGCCCGTACGCCGTGGCGAAGCTCTACGCCTACTGGATCACCGTGAACTATCGAGAGGCGTACGGCATGTACGCCTGCAACGGGATACTGTTCAACCACGAGTCGCCGGTGCGCGGGGAAACCTTCGTGACGCGCAAAATCACGCGGGCGATAGCACGCATCAAGCTCGGCCTGCAGGACTGCCTCTATCTCGGCAACCTCAACTCGCTGCGCGACTGGGGCCACGCCCGCGATTACGTCGAGATGCAGTGGCTCATGCTGCAGCAGGAAAAGCCGGAAGACTTCGTCATCGCGACCGGCGAGCAGTACAGCGTCCGGCAGTTCGTCGAAGCTGCGGCGTACGAGCTCGGCATGGAGCTCGAGTGGAAGGGCGAGAACGAGAAGGAGGTGGGCATCGTCAAATCGGTCGCGGACGACGGCCACGCCGATCTCGTGCCGGGTGACATCGTCGTGCGGGTCGATCCTCGCTACTTCCGTCCGACCGAGGTCGATACGCTGCTCGGGGACCCGACCAAGGCACGCACCAAGCTCGGCTGGACGCCGAAGGTGCGCTTCGAGGATCTCGTGGCGGAAATGGTCCGTGAGGACTACAACCTCGCGCGCCGCGATTCGCTGGTGAAGGCGCACGGCTTCAAGGCGCACGAATACCATGAGTGAACCCATTACGCGCGACTCGAAGATCTATGTCGCCGGTCATCGCGGCATGGTCGGGTCCGCGCTCGTGCGCCGACTCGAGAAGGGCGGCTACCGCAATATCGTCACCCGCACGCACGGCGAGCTCGATTTGCTGGATCAGGCCGCGGTGCGCCGGTTCATGGCGAGCGCGCGTCCGGACTACATCTTCATCGCGGCCGCGAAGGTCGGCGGCATACACGCCAACAACGTATACCGTGCCGACTTCATCTATCAGAACCTCACGATAGAGACCAATCTGATTCAGGCGGCGCACGAGGCGGGCGTGTCGCGTCTGCTGTTTCTCGGGTCGAGCTGCATCTACCCGCGGGATTGTCCGCAGCCGATACGCGAGGAATACCTGCTGACGGGCCCGCTGGAGCAGACCAACGAGCCGTACGCCATAGCGAAGATCGCCGGCATCAAGCTGTGCGAGTCGTACAACCGCCAGTTCGACACGCGCTACATCTGCGCCATGCCGACCAATCTCTACGGCATCGGCGACAACTACCACCCGGAGAACTCTCACGTGCTGCCGGCGCTCATCCGCCGCATGCACGAGGCCAAGGTCGATGGCGCGAAATCGGTGACCGTGTGGGGGAGCGGCACGCCGCGGCGCGAATTCCTGCTTTCCGACGAGCTCGCCGATGCGTGCGTCTTCATGATGGAACGTAACGACGAGCTCGCGGCCCACGGCCGCACCCCGCTCTACAACGTCGGCTGCGGCGAGGACGTGACGATACGCGAGCTTGCGGAAACGGTGCGCGAGGTGGTCGGCTATGGCGGCGAGCTCGTCTTCGACAGCTCAAAGCCGGACGGCACGCCGCGCAAGCTGCTCGACGTGTCGAGGCTGGCGGGGATGGGATGGCGCGCGCACGTGCCGCTGTCCGAAGGCATCGCGCTCGCATATCGCGACTTCCGCAGCAAGTTCGAAGAGGCGGTCGCGGCATGAATCACCCCCCGTGCCGTGTCGATTCGGACCCATTTGCCGCTCGCACCATCGCGAATTCCGCTTCGCGCCGCACGCGTGCTTCGTCCGTTTCCGGACGGTGAGCCGTGAAAACGGCGGTGGCATTGGTGAAGCAGGCGGTTCCGCACTTGCGGAACGCCACCTGGAGCACCGCTGAGTACCTGTTCTATCCGCTGCTCATGCTGGCTGCGACGCCGGTGCTGGTGGCGAGCCTCGGCACAGCCGATTTCGGATTGCTCATGCTGGTGAACTCGGTGGCCGGAATGGGAACCGCCGGCAGTCTCGGCATGGGCGCAGCGACGATCAAGTTCGTTTCCAGCGCGGCCGGCCGCAACGACCGCGCGGAGGCCGTTGAAGTCATACGGACCACACTGGGTCTGGCAGTCGCGGGCACCGCCGTGGTTGCCGGTCTGGTGGTGCTCACCGCGCCGCTCCTCGCGCGTCACGTCTTCGAAAAAATGGGCGAGCACGGCCAGGTCACCCTGGCGCTCATGTTCGCGGCCTTCAATCTGATGGTGATGCAGATCGACGGCGTGTTTGCATGCGGGCTGCGCGGGCTGGAGCGCTTCGGGACCGCAGCGCGCCTTGAAATCGGCTTCAAGGTTGCCGCAGTGGTGATATCGATGGCGGTAGCGTGGGTGACCCGCAATCTCGACGCCGTGCTCGTCGCGTCGGGCGCCTGTCTCGCCGCATCCGGGCTCGCGAAAGGGTGGACCCTGGGCCGCTTCCTCGGGCAAAACGTGCTGCACATCGATTTCGGCAATCGCACGATGCTGCGCACGGTGCTGGGATTCGGCTGGTGGAACTGGCTCTCCGGCATAGGCAGCCTCCTCTTCGTGCATGCGGACAGGCTGCTGATCGGCGCGCTCATCGGCGCCAACGCCGTCGGTTACTACGCCGTCTGCACGCAGCTCGCGCAGCAGGTGCACGCGCTGCCTGCCGCCGCGATGGCGTTCCTTTTTCCGCTCATCAGCCGCAAGCTGCAAACGGACGACGGCCGCGCGCTGCGCCGCGTGCGCAACTACGGCGTCGCTGTGAACGTCGCGATCTCGCTTACCCTCGGCCTCGCGATGATGGTCTTCGGCCCGCTGCTCCTCGCTCTGTGGATGGGACGGGACTTCGCCGCCAACAGCAGCCATATCCTGCTGTGGCTCACGGTGGCGTACTTCGTGCTATCGCTCAACGTCGCGCCCTATTACCTGCTGCTCGGCCATGATGAAGCGCGCTACGTGTCGGTCGCCAATCTCGCCGGCGGCGGCATGGGGATACTTGCCGCCGTCATTCTCCTGCCGACGCTCGGCGTCATCGGCGCGGCGCAGGCGCGGCTGGTGTTGGGGCTCACGACGCTTGCGAATTACTGGCGCCTGTACCGGCCGAAAGTGGCCCCGTAACCCAAGCCGAAAGTAATAACAGGACGGAAGCATGACGCAGCAACCTGCAATTTCGATCGTGACACTCGCCTACAACAAGGCGCCGTACCTCGAGGAATGCCTGCGCTCGGTCATCGACCAGGACTGCTCCGGCGTGCAGTACATCGTGGTCGATCCCGGTTCCACCGACGGCAGCCGCGACATACTGCACCGCTACCGCGATCGGTTGAGCTCGCTCATCGAAGAGCCGGACGATGGACCTGCAGACGGGCTCAACAAGGGCTTCGCGGCCGCCCGGGCGGATATTTTCGGTTATCTGAACGGCGACGACCGCTTCGTGCCGGGCGCATTGCGCTATGTCGTCGACTACTTCGCCGCGCATCCGGACGTCGACGTGCTGTGCGGGGCGATACGCATCATCGACGGCGAAGGGCGCGTGTCGCCGCGCAAACGTACCGCCGACCGCTTCGATCTCGCGGACTATGCGGCGGGAATATGCACCGTCGGCCAGCAGGCGACCTTCTTTCGCCGCGCGGCATTCGAAAAAGCGGGGCGCTTCAACGCGGCGAACCGGATCGCCTGGGACGGCGAGCTGCTGGTCGACATGGCGCTCACGGGCGCGCGCTTCGCCACGGTCCGCAAGGTGCTGGGCGACTTCCGCGTCTACGGCGATTCGATCACCGGCTCTCAGACCTATCGCGAGCGGCTCGCCAAGTATCACGACGATCTCAAGCAAAAGCTGCGGCGCCATGGCGTGCGCCTGTACACCCCGCCGAAAGAGAAAGTAAGGCGGGTGCTCTACAAATGCGATCCGATGCGCCACCTCAACTATCTGCTCGTCGACTGACACGATGAGCGCCATATCCGCTCCGGAGGCTTCCATGAATTACGCCACCGCAACCGCCATGAACCGGCGCGTATCCATCCTGCGTCTGGATCGCATCGACCTCAAGTTGAGCGGCATTGCGATCGCGACGTTCGTCTGCGGCGTCGCGAGCGGACGCGCAGTCAACTTCATCGGCGAGTTCTATCTCGGCGAGCTGTTCCTCATCCAGCTAGCGCTGTTCGTCATGCTCTTCGGACGCGACCGCTCGCTGCTCGATGTGTCCGCGTTCGGCGTTTTCGTCCAGACCGCCGTGCTGATGCTTGCCGGGTACATCATCTCGGACATTTACCGCGACACCGACCCGGGGCAGTTCCTGCGGGGATGGGCGCGCGTGATCCTCCTCACCCTGGATTTCATCGCGCTCGCGATACTGATCGCGCGCGACCGCCGCAATCTGTGGTGGTTCGTGCTCGGCATGGGCGTAGGCGCCATCGGTCAGCTGATGGTGCGCGGCGTGCCGATCATGAGTGCGCCGGCTTGGAAGTTCGGCTATGCCACGCCGATCGCGTACCTGCTCGCGTGCGCGAGCTATTTCCTGCCGATCAAGCTGATGTGCTTGGCGTTTGCGGGGCTGGGCGTGTGGAACATCTTCATGGATTTTCGCATCATGGGCGCGATTTGCCTGCTCATCGCGGCGGTGCTGTGGGTGCGCGCGAACCATCCGGACGGCCTGGGCGGCATACAGCTGTTCAAGCTGTTCGTCGCTTGCATGATCGCGGGGGCAGTTGTAGCCGCCGCGCTCTATGCGACGCACGAGGAATTCGCGAAGCGGCGCGAAGGCTCGAACGTCGGCCGCGAGGCGGGGTTGGTGGTCGCGATCAAGGGCGTGATCGAGTCCCCGATCGTCGGCTACGGCTCCTGGCCCACGGATCCACGCCTTGTGAGCCTGTTCCAGGAGCAGGTCGCGGAAGAAGGGCAGAGCTATGGCGACAGCGCGAAGGTGCAGGTATTCACCGCGCACTCGCAGGCCCTGCAGGCATGGATAGAGGGCGGCGTACTCGCGGCGCTGTTTTTCATCTATTACGGCATACGTCTGGTATCGACGGGATTCAACGTGGCGCTAAAGCGCAGGCCCGACGGCTACCTGCCGATATTCCTCATATTCCTCATCTACGATACATGGCATCTCTTCATGAGTCCGTTCAGCGGCCCCACTCGCCTCCCCATCGCGGTGGGCGTTGCGATCATCTGCATGATCGGCCTCGAAGCGGTGAGCAGGCGCAATCCGACGACACAGCCCATGGCGGTTGCCGTGTGAGCGCCATGGCGAACGGTGCGGACCCGTTGCCGTGCAGCGCGAAAGGCGTCCCATGTGGATAGCGCTCGGCGCGGTGATCGCTTTCGCGGTTGCGCTGGAGCTCGGTGCGCGGCTGTGCGGGCTCGGGCGGCCGTTGCTGTACGAGAAGACGAGTTACGGCTATCGCGTGCTGCCGAATCAGCACCTGAAGCGGTTCGGCAATCGGGTGTCGTACAACGCGTACGGCATGAGAAGCGAGCCTGCGACGCCGCGACCCGCGGCTGGAGTGCTGCGCGTGCTGTGCATCGGCGATTCGATCACCTTCGGAAGCACCTCCACCGATCAGACGCTCACTTATCCCTATCAGCTCCAGAGAGTCCTGGAGCAGCAGGGCGACGGCCGGTATGAAGTGCTCAACATTTCCGCCGGTGGCTGGGCGATGGAGAATGAGGAAGGCTGGCTCGCGGAGAACGGCATCTACGGCAGCCAGGCCGTCGTGCTGCAGGTCGCGACCCACGATCTCTTCCAGGAAAAGGCCGGTTCCGACGTGGTGGGCCGCCACACATCGTTTCCCGAGCGGCCGCCGCGCTTTGCGACGCAGGAGCTCATGCTCCGCTACGTGCTGCCGCGGCTCTCGGCTCGGCTGCGCGTGCGCGATCCGGGCGAAATCCTCTATCACCACGACCGCAACGACGTCGCGCGCACCATGGCGACGCTGGAGCGCATCGCGCGCCTTGTGCGCGGGCAGGGTGCCGAGCTGTTCGTGCTGTTTGTCGAGCAGCCGCGCGGCTACGAGCCCGACGACGAGCTCACCCGCTACGGCAAAGAGCGCCTGCACGCGAAGGCGAGCGAGCTCGGTATCCCGCTCATACTGACTGCGCCCGCCATGGAAGCGGCCGGTGGCACGCGCGCGTTTTTCGACGGCCTGCATCCCAACAGCATCGGCAACGGCGTGATGGCCGAGCAGGCAGCCGCGCGCTTAATCGAGTGGCAGCGCGAAGACAAGCGGTCGCTGCGACGCCTCGCGCTGGTGCGCTGAAGCGCGCGCGGCGGCTCAAGTCCGCGGCTGCGCTGTCAACTCGGTGTGAGGGGTGTCGTGCTCGCGACGCTGGACACCGGCGCCGCAGCAGCGATGGTCTCGCGCTGCGCTTCCAGCTCTCTCGTCTTCAGCACGATGAAGTATTCGTAAAAGCCCTGCAGCAGGGCATACGTAAGCCCCGCCCTGCCGTCCAGCACGCCGCCGCGGACGAAATAGCTGTACAGAAAGCGCACGACCGGACGCAGCGGCATGCGGTAGAAAAGCTCCTTCTGGTGCACGCGCCGCTCGTTGAAGTCCCGGGCGAACAGCGCCCGGCGGAGCGACATCTTGGTCATGCCGCGCTTTATCCTGAGCAACTGTTCCGCTTCCATCGTCGAGTAGACGTTGTGCTTCGCGATCCAGTGCGTCATGCCCTTGGAGAACGGGTAATGATCGAACGGCTCGTGGAGCTGCACGATATCGCCGTCGACTTTCAGCACCTCGTTGACTTCCCGCTCGTAGCGCACCCGGCCCCTGCGCACCAGGCGGATGTAATAAGGCGAAAGCTGCGCGTGCTTGAGCCAGGTGCCATAGAGGAAATCGCGGCGGCGCAGCCGCGCGGCGGCCACTCTGTGGGGAGCCTCGCCGACGAAAAGGTGCATTTCGGCGGCAAGCTCGCGCGGAATACGCTCGTCGGCGTCCAGTATCAGCACCCAGCGATGCTTGAACTCGAGCTGCTCCAGCGCGGCGTTGCGCTGTGCGGCGAAGTCGTCGAACCGTCGCTGCGTGACCTTCGCTCCCGCCTGCTCGGCGATTGCGACCGTGCGATCCGTGCTGAACGAGTCGAACACGTGCACGTCGTCGCACCACGCCACCGACTGTAGGCATGCGGGCAAGTCCGTTTCCTCGTTGCGGGTGAGTATGAGCACCGAAATCATGTGTTCTCCTTGTTATTTGGCCGCGACGACAGCGCTTCCCCGCGGATGGCAGTGGCGATCGAGATCCTCGAGGGCGGCGGCGACCTGTTCTGCCGTACGCGCCGCAGCATGCGCGGCGAAGTTCGCTCGCAGCCGCTCGTACTGCGCGAGCACGCGCCATACGACGCAGCGCAGGTTTTCCGACTCGCCGTAGACGGTGCCGACGGGCACGGGCCGCATGACGATGGATTCGAGCAGCGGGTAGGCGGGACAGATGGGCAGCGTGCCGTGGCTCACGCAATCCATCAGTATCCCGCTGTGCCGGTAGTAGTAGGCGTCGCGCTCGGCCAGTATGACGACCGCGTGGCAGCGATCGAGAAAGGCGTGGTAATCGTCCGTTTCGTAGGTGCAGCAGGTGTCGATATCGCACGCGGCCGCCGCGCAGAACTCGCGTCGTTGTGCTTCGTTCCAGAAGCCCGCGGCAACGCGCACGCCCGGTATGGTGGCAAGCTTGTGTGCGAGTGCGACCGCCTTCTCCACGCCGCCCTTGTCGGGGCGAAAGTAGCCGACGAGGCCTACTATGAACGGCGTCTGTCCTTCGCCGCCGCGCTCGCGCGCGTGCCGCCGCGGCACCGGAAAGAGCGGTGTGGATACCGCAAGCCATGGAAAATGCGCTCTTATGTCGGGCAGGGCGGCCGCGCCGTCGAGCCAGAGAAAGCGAAAGCCCACGCGCGACAGGATTTTAAATGCGAACGCGCCGCTCCCTTTGCCGACGGGGCATGTGACATTCTGGTTGACGTTGAGCACGACGCGGTGACGTACGAGCCAGAACACCGGCGCGACCAGCAGAAACCACAGATTGTCGAACTCGCGCACGAGGATCGGCTGGCCGCGCTTGGCGTGCAGCAAGCCGAGCAGCATGGCGACGTGGTTGAGCGCGGGAACGAGCTTCTTGAGCGGCCGCGGCCAGAAAATGTGGAAGCGTGTCGACGGCCAGCTCAGCACTTTCACCGGCATGCCGTTCACGGTCAGGCGCTCGAAGAAGTCGTAAACGGCGTGTATATCCCGTATGGCTTCGATGCGCAGCCAACGGTGCCAGGGGCGTGATGTAGGGTTAATGGGTGACGGCTCGACGCGCTCCGCAGAGGTGAGCGCTAACCGTTTGTCATGTGCTGCCAACCGCGCCTTGCCGGCGTCATGAATGATAGAGGTCCGCATCGCTCTCCTACAGTGCGTGCTTACGTGGCTACATTGCCATGCACGCGTCATGAGGCGGTATCGGCCTAGGCAAGGACCGTACCGGATGCGAAGTGTGCGAAGTTACCGGCCGGCTGCTTGTGCGATGCGCAGCGACGAGGCCGTCTGGTAGGCGGCGAGCTGAAACGGTGCGAGCTGAATGGTCAGGGTGTTAGCCGATATTGCTATGGCATCTTCAGAGGAAAGGCGGTGCAACGTCCCCGAACCGCTGAACGACAGGCTGAGCGTGACCGGCCGGCTGGTGCGGTTCACCGCATAGAAGTAGTAATTGCCGCCTTGTTGCCCTTCCCACACGGCGACGGGATCCTTCGCGTCGTCGCGGCGGCGAAACGGCACGGCAGGCAGGCGGCGGTATTCGGCGAGAAATTCGCGCAGCTCGGGCTGGCCGAGCGTGTAAGCGTTACCGCCATCGCCCAGCATCACCGCATCCGCCTCTGCCAGCAGCAGCGCAAAGCGCTCGAGATAAGAGCGTCCCGCCGGATTCACGACCGCGCTCATCCACGTCTTGCGCGTATTCGCCGGGAAGCCCAGTTTGTCGGCCGGCACGATCGCTTCGGTGCCTTCGAAATAGCTCGCCGTCGGAAGAAAGCGGGCCGGCTCGCCCGCGCCCGCCAGCGCGTGCACTTGCGCGGGCGCAGTGAGGTTCCCGCGCAAGAGCGCATTGATCTCACCGTCCGCACGCCGGCCGTAGGTGTGAAGTGCGTTGACCAGCACGACGCCCTCGATCCGGCCGATGAGCCGGGCATCGAGGCCCGCTTCGCGCAGCCATGCCGTTCCGCGGTTATACGTGCTGCCTGCTTCGGTCATCGGGAAGACCGGCACATAGACCTTGAGGTCCGGCCTCGCTTTGCGCACGCGGTCCCGTATGCGGGTGAGCAGATCGGCGATCTTGCGGCAGCGCCACGCAATCCATTGCTCGCGTGCGTTGCTCATGAGCCAGCGATAGCGTGCTGCGGCACGGCCGGCGTCGTTGCCCACAGGCACGCGTATGCCGGTGTCTTTCTCGAACTGACCGATGGTGTAATCGTCGTAGCCCCAGTCCAGCGAATGAAAATTGTGAAGCGCGGGGTTCTTCCATTGCATGAAGCGCAGGCTCACGCCGTCGAGGGCAGCCGAATCGCCGTAGCGATCGACGAGCTCGCCGATCATGCCGACATACCAGTTCTGGTTCTCGGGCAGCAGCGGGTTGTAGAACGGCGGCAGGTCGTCGTGCGTGTTGCCGTTGCGCGAAACGAGGCGATTGGGCTTGGGATCGGGCGCGGTCGCGTACGGCCACGACAACTCGTCCGCGCGCGGATGCAGCTCCGGCACGACTTTGAGCTTGTGCTTCTCGGCGATGAGCAGCATTTGCCGCAGCAGGTCGTGCTCCCATACGCGGCTGAAGGACTTGTGATAGGTCGAGGGATACAAGGCGAAGCTGTAGATGGCGACGGTCGGCCAGAGCGTGTCTCCGCCCATGTAGGCAAGTGCTTGCGCCCAGCGCTCGAGCGCGATACGCGAGCCGACGGGCGTCTGACTGGGCGCGCCGTACATGCTGAAGAAGTTGCTGCCTTCCTCGTACCAGTTCACGTAGCGGCGGCCGCGCGTCGTCGCTTCCACGAGCGGCGGCAGCGGGCCCGTGATGCGATAGACGCGTATGCGTGCGGCCGCAGCGGTCTTGCCGTTGCGCGCAGTGATGAAGACGATACGAGGATCGGCCGCGCGCGGCCAGAAGACGAGACTCTGGGTCTGGAACCGCTGCGTGAGCGCGAATTCGCCGCCGCTGTCGACGCCGCCCGTCACGGGATACGACAGGGGGTCTGACTCGCGCAGTGAGATCGCAAAAATGCGCTCGGCGTCGTCGGGATAATCGATTTCCACGAGGTAGGGCTGCTGCTTCGCGACCCCTTTCAGCACGTACGCGAACCAGCTCGGCTCGCCCATCTTCACGCGCGAGTGGAGGAAGTCGAGCCATCCGCGATCGTCCGATTCCCGGTAAGCGCCGAAGGGCTTTTGCACGACGCGGGTGTTGCCGGCCGCGTAGTCCGGCGCGGTGACTGCCGCGTCGATGCTGAACACGAGCTCTTTGCCGGCATTGCGCCCTGCGGGTAAGGCGCGCCGCGTGTCGATCACTTCGTAGCTCAACGGATGCAGATCGCGAGTGGCGATCTTGTCCGGGCCACCGTTGAAGTAATACTGAAAATTGCCCTCGGAGCCGCACGGGACGGGCAAACGCATTCTCTGCAGCGTCGACGTCGGCGGCAGAGACACGGTCGACGTGCGCAGCGTCGGCGACTCGACGTTGAGCCAGTGCACCGGCAACACGCCCGGCGTGCGGCGCGGACCGTACAGGACCTCCAGCTCGGGGCATTCGCCCACGCGGTACGAGCCCTGGCGTGAAGTGAGCGTGACCCGCGCCGTACGGGCCACGTTTTCGTCCGGCGCCGCCTGCAGGGAAAAGCCGGCGATGCCCTGAAAGCCGGTCCAGTACTGATGCTGCAGCCGCACGGTGTGGCGACCGCGGCTAAGCCAGAAATTGCCGATCTTGTCGAGGCCGTTCTCGAGCCCGGCGCTGTTCGCCTGGTAGTACCCGGCGCGCGCCGGGTCGTCGCCCTTGGGATCGATGAAGAACTCCGCTTCCCAGCCGTTGCCGTTCAAAGTCAGCGTGTACCAGCCCTCAGCGGGAATGTCGACATCGTATTCGAACCAGCCTGCGACGCCGCCTAAGTTGCCGGTCGATCTCACTTTCGCGGCGCCGTTCGGCGTGTGTATGAAGGCGCGGTTGTACGACGCAGCGGGGCGCTCTATCGACAACGCGGCGCTTGCGCGCGGTGGCGAAGGCCACAGCAGGCAGAACAGCAGGACGATTGCGGGCACCGCCTTTGCACCAGCGGGCAGTTGGCGTGTTGGCATCTTTTACTTAAAAGCGGGCACGGCGGTCGAGTTGCATTCGGGCGCGGGGGTGACCGGTAATCGGCCCGGCATGGTTGATGGCTCGCGCGACGCAAGCAACTCGTGGGCCAGCAAACGAGAAAGGAGAACGATTGAATCAGGAAGCGCGCGGTGGCGGCTCCCGCGGATTGGGACGCACGCTGCTCTCGATGCTGCGCATAGTGCCCACGGATGACATACACGAGGCGTATCGCTTCCTCGAACACGTGCGCCTGGACGGCAAGCCGGTGCTCGTCGCGAAATGGCCATCGACCCGCTATCACATTTACTGGCCCAACTGGCTGAAGCGGCCGGCGACGCTGGTGTACAACCAGATGTCGCTGCTCGTACAGATTGTGCGCGGCCTCGCGCAGTCGCGCGTGGTGATCGTGCGCGAGTACACTAACTTCGCGATGGCGCTCGTCGCCCCGCTGCTGTGGCCGTTCCGCAACCGCATCATCTTCAACGTGAACGACAATCTCGCGCCGCAGCTCAATCTGCTGAGCCGCGCGTCGCTGCAGCTCATGCGCCGCTGGGGATTCCACATCATGCTGCTGGACGGCGCGCACGTGCAGCGCGATCTCGAAGCGCGCCTGGGCACCATGCGGCTGCTCACGCCGTATTTTTCGGTTCCCGATCGGCGGGAGCACTCCGCGGCACGCGAACCGCGCAACCGGTTTCGCGTTGGTTTCGTGGGTTATTTCCGTCCGGACAAAGGCGGCGTGCAGACGCTTGCCGGCGCGATACGCGAGCTGCAGCAGCTGCCCGATCTCGAAGTCGCGCTCGGCTACTGGAACCGCGGTCAGGTGGAGCAGCTGCCGGACGACATACGAGCCACGCTCGTGTTGCGCGACACGCTCCATTATCAGGACTATCTCGCTTTTCTATCGGCGTGCGATGCCATCGTCGTGCTCGCCACGCCGGCGTATCTGATGCGCCACAGCGGGGTGCTCGTCGACAGCGTGAGCCGCGGCACGCCGGTGTTATGCCCCGACTATCCGCTGCTCGCTTTTCAGGTGCTGCAGCCCGTTCCGGTCGGCGTCACCTACAGCGCGCTCGACGAGCTGCCGCAGCGCGTGCAGGAAGTGAGAGCGCGGCATACGGAGCTCAAGCGCAACTTCGAGGAGTACTTCCGCGTACGCTCGGCGAACAGCGTAAGCGCGCAGCTCGCGCGGCAGTGGGTGGAGTACGCTAGGCCGCGCGCAGCGTGACGAGCACGTGATCGGTGGCGGTGAACCAGCCGGGCGGGTAATCACCGCCCAGTTGCGGAGCAAGATCGCGGCTGATGTTGCCGATGCCGCGGCGACGCAACGCGGCGATCGCCGACGGCGCCACGAGGTACGTGAAGTTTGCCGCGGTCTCCAGCATGCGGCGCTTGAGCGACGCTTTCGCATGGGCGTAGCGCACCACGCGCTCCACCGTAAGGCCGACCGACGTCGCCGCATGGCGGAACCAGCTTTCGCTCAAGAACGAGATGTGCTCGGGAATGGCGCAATACCAATAGCTGCTGCGCATCAGCATCCAGCTCCACGCGTCGAGGTTGCCGGTGGAGATGACGATGACGCCGCCGGGACGCAACGTACCGGCGAGCAGCGCAAGAAAGGCGAGCGGATCTTCTACGTGCTCGATCACGTCGAAGGCGGTGATCGCATCGTACGCGGCCGGCGTCGAACGCAGGCTTTCGAAATCCGCAGCCACGATGCGTACGCCTTTCGCGCGCGCCAGGTCCGCGGCGGACGGCATGATTTCTATGCCGCATTTTTCGACGTCGGGGCCCAGCGAGGCGAGGAAAGTCCCGTCGAAGCAGCCGATGTCGAGCACGCGTGCCGGTCCCGGGCGCTGGTCGGCGAGGGTGCGCGCCGCGAGCGTCCAGTCCGTACGATCCGCCGCGTCCCAGGTCCAGCTGCCTTCGGACCCCGCAGCATACAGCGCGTCGAGCTGCGCTTTCGGCAACCGCGGGTGACGAAAGCCGAGCCGGCATTGCGGACAGCGGTAGAGCTCGCCGCCGGGCAGCGTATCGGGCAAGGCGCGCCCGGCGAAGAGATTCGAATCGGGCAGCGGACCGAGACTGTGGGCCGGCGTGCCGCAATTGATGCAGTCGACGCTCATCGGCGGCGGCTCGCGGTGCGGGACGAGGTCGCCATCATGCAGCCTGCTTCAAGCAGGGAAGTCGATCGCTGATTGCCTGTGCGACGCCGGCTGCGGCACGGTCGATTTCGAAGCGCTCGGAAAAGCAGTGCAAGGCATTCGACGACATGCGTGCGCGCTCTTCGGCATTGAGCGCGAGCCACCGCGTCAGCAAGGCGGTGGCGCCGGCAACATCATCGGTCGCGATGAGCCCCGCATCGTCCGCCGCGACCTCACGCCAGATATTGACCTTGTCGGATATGAGCACCGGCACACCGCACGCCAGTGCCTCGGCGACCACGATGCCGAAATTCTCCTGATGCGAGGGCAGCACGAACACGTCCGCGGCTCGGTACGCTCCCCACTTGTCGTCGCCGTGCAGCATGCCGGTCCATGTGATCCGATCCGCAATGCCGAGCCGCCGGGCGAGCTGTCGGAGCGCCTCGCCGTAGCCTGCATGTTCGGGGCCGGCCATCACGAGATGCAGCGTCGGATGGGCGACAGCTGCTGCGGCGAACGCCTGAAGGAGAAGATCGCAGCCTTTCTTCTCGTGTATGCGGCTTAAGAAGAGCACGACGCGCTTGCCACGCGTCTCGGGAAAGCGCTCATGAAATGCGGCGCGTTGCCGGTCTGCGTCACGCGGTGGCGCCGCGATGCCCAGGCTCACGACCACTTCGTTGCAGCGGTAGAGCCAGAACGACTGGCGCGCGAGCAGCCGCTCCTCCTCGCAGGTGAACAGCACGGCGCGCGCATCGCGCAGCACGCGGTAATCGCCCCATGGCCAGAACAGCCACTTCTTCAAATGCTTAGCCGGATATGTGCGCTTGAACCACGGATCGAGCATGCCGTGCGTGAACACGAAGTACGGCGTGCCGGTCTGGCGACAGGCGCGCCAGGTCGCATAGCTGCCGTACTGCCACAAGCCATTCATGACGACGGCATCGTAGCGCGGCGCGTGCTCACGCAGCCAGGGCAGCAGCCGGGGGCTGTAGCGGTAGTGCGTGAGGGCCGGGCCGAGCCGGTGCACGGGGAAAGGAAACGGTTCCGCTGGTCCCGTGCGCGGCGCATCGATGCACGCGACCTCCGTCGTGTGACCGGCGCGTGCGTGCGCCATCGCAAGCTGACGTACGCCTTCGATCGGGCCGCCGCCGCGCAAGTCTACGGACGAGATGACGTGCAATAGTTTCATGGAGAGATATGGGTGCGTGCGCAGCGCCGTGCGAGCAAGAACCGTTCCGGAAGCTCCCCGCGTCGCGCGGTATGTAGGCGCACACCTTGCATCCCCGGGAACGACCAACCACCGCAGTATCCCCCGCAGCGCTCGTTCGCGCGGCTGCGGGCTGTGTTCATTCCATAGGAGAACGATGCATGTTCGATATCCAGGGTCCGGCCGGTGAGGCGTTGTCGATACCGACAGATCGCGCGGAAGATCAGCCGTATTTCAGCCCCGACGAGTTGCACGAGGCACGCGACTATCTCGACGAGTACGGCTATACGGTGATACGCGGGCTGATACCGAAGGCGATGTGCCAGGCGGTCAGCGTGACCGTGCGCGACGAGCTTGCGGCCTATCGCGGGTACCTGTACCGGCAGACCACCGCCAATCCGGAGCTGCACGTGTTCAACGACCGCGGCTTCCTCATGAACCCCATACTCAACGTTCAAGACGTGCCCAGCGTCCAGCTCGGGCGTTTTCGTTCGAAGACGCTGGACATCCTCACGCACACCAACGTGAAACGGCTGCTCGAGACGCTGTTCGACGAGCCGGGCAAGCTGGTCCAGTCCATGTACTTCCAGGGCAACACGGCGACGTGGGCGCACCAGGACACGTACTATCTCGACGCCGAGGAGATCGGCACCATGGTCGCCGGTTGGTTTGCGCTGGAGGACATCAAGCCGGGCGCCGGGCGGTTCTTCATTTATCCGCGCAGTCACCGCATCGACATGGAGAAGAACGGCGGCGATTTCGACTACGCGTTCAATCACGAACGCTACAAGAAGCTCGTCATCGATCTCATCCACAAGCTTGACCTGAAGTGCGCGGCGCCGGCGCTGGAGCAGGGCGACGCGCTGTTCTGGAACTCGAAGACGATACACGGGAGCCTCGAGACGCGGCAGCGCGAATACTCGCGGGCTTCGCTGACCGCGCATTACATTCCCGAGTCGTCGCGCTTCCTGCAGTTCCAGTCGCGCATCAAGCCGCTGCAGCTGCGCGAGTACAACGGGATGCAGGTGAACCACCCGAAATCGCTGGATAACCTTACCAAGCGCATGATTCTCAACATCGAGACCAGCTTCCCGCGCTCCTTCCGCTTCGCGAAGAAAGTGGCGGTGAAGTTCGTCACGTCCGCTTAAAGGCGACGGCATTACCGCTAAGGACGCGAAGGACGCCAAGGAAGACGAAAGCAAGAACTCACATCGGACAATGCGATTTCCTGCGGCGCGCGATCTACACCCAACGACGGCGTACGCGAGGAAAGCTCATATGATTTTCCTTCGCGTCCTTGGCGGTGAAGCTTCGTTCTTTCTCTACGCCGGTTCCGCACGCGCGCGCTGCGCCTGCTGCTGCAGCTCGCGTGTTTTGAGAATGATCATGTAGTCGTAGATGCACTGCAGCGCCGAGTACGTGAAGCCGGCGTAACCATCGAGAAAGCCGCGCTTGACGACATAGAGGAAGAAGAACTTGATGAGCGGCCGCGCCGGCATGCGGTAGAAGAGCTCCTTCTGGTGATAGCGCTTCACGTTGAAGTCGTTGTCGAACAGCGCCGAGCGCAGGCTGAACTGCCCGCGAGTCTCACGGTTGAGCAGGATCTGACGGGCTTCGAGCGTGCTGTAGGCATTGTGCCGCGCGAGCCAATCGCTGATGCCTTTGCTGAACGGGTAGTGGTCGAGAAAGCCCTCCACATCTCCCACCGGGCCGTCGGGCACCGACACCGGATTCACGAGGCGCTCGTAGCGCATCTTGTCCGGCCGGAAGAGCCGCTGGTAGTACGCCGTGTTCTGCGCATGCTTGAGCCAGGTGCCCATGAAGAAGTCCCGGCGCTGCACGCGGAACGCGACGCAGTCGCCCGGATCGCTCACCGCTTTGCGGCAGCCGGCAACCAGCTCGGGCGTCATCCGCTCGTCGGCATCGATGTAGAACACCCAGGGGTGGCGGAACGGTATGTTGGCGAGGCCCCAGTTCTGGTGCGCAGCCCAGTTGTCGAACGCGCGCTGCGTCACGTGCGCGCCGCGCGCCTGCGCAATGGCGACCGTGCGGTCGTCGGAATTCGAGTCGTATACATGCACGTCGTCGCACCAGGCGACCGAGTCG
>JBLNBW010000333.1:0-8540 GCA_050260255.1 Rhodospirillaceae bacterium
TTCGTGTCGCCGAGATTCGCAGTGATGGAGATGAGTTTGGTGTTGTCCACCACGCGCCACGCCGCGTCCTTGCCGCCACGCACGTCGAAAGTGACGATCGCGCCGCCTGTCTTCTGCTGACGTTTCGCGAGCTCGTGCTGCGGATGCGACGCGAGCCCCGGATAGAGCACCCGCTGGACGCCCGGCTGCGCCTCCAGCCAGCGCGCGAGCTCGAGCGCCGACGCGGACTGCGCTTCCATCCGCAGGCGCAGCGTCTCGAGGCCCTTGAGGATCACCCATGCGTTGAAGGCACTCAACGTAGGCCCTGCCGTGCGCAGGAACCCATAGACACCTTCATGGATCACGCTCTTCTTGCCGAGCACCGCGCCGCCCAGCACCCTGCCCTGGCCGTCGAGATATTTCGTCGCAGAGTGGATCACGACGTCCGCACCCAGCTCCAGCGGCCGTTGCAGCGCCGGGGTGCAGAAGCAGTTGTCGACGACAAGCAGCGCACCCGCCTTGTGACTCACGTCCGCCAGCGCGGCTATGTCGTACACCTCGGTCAGCGGGTTCGACGGCGTTTCGATGTATACAATGCGCGTGTTCTTCTGCACTGCGCTCGCAAAGCCGGACACCGCTGTCCCCGAGACGAACGTCGTCTCGACGCCGAACCGCTTCATGATGTTGCCGAAGAGCTGAACGGTCGCACCGAAGACACCCGACGAGCAGACGATATGATCCCCGCTCTTGAGCAAGCCCATCACACACGCCGTGATGGCGGCCATGCCGGACGCCGTCGAGATGCAGCACTCCGCGCCTTCCAGCGCGGCAAGGCGGTGCTCGAACGCGCTGACCGTCGGATTCGTGAACCGCGAGTAGATGTTCCCCGGCTCCTGGTTGCCGAAGCGCGCGGCCGCCTGCGCCGCCGACTTGAACACGAAGCTGGAGGTGAGATAAAGCGCTTCCGAGTGTTCGCCGAACTGACTGCGTTCCTGGCCCGCGCGCACGGCCAGTGTTTCGAGCTCGTATTCCGACATGGTGCTATCCCTTGCTGGTATGCGACGCGGAAGACAAAGCCGCCGCGCAAACAAAAAACCCGTTTCAGCTTGCGCTAAAACGGGCTTGCACTCGCTTTAGCCGTATTTCTTTGTCGTCGGTTGGAACCGGCGGCGCCCGCAAGCTGACTATCAAATCGGCGCAGAACGAAACTTACTCTCCCCAGCGGGGATGCGTCAACCTTGTTCGGCGAGCTCCAGTCCGAGGTCGAGCTGCGTGGCGCTGCGCGTCTCGTCTTCGTCCTTGACGCGGCGCTGGGCCTCGACGTCGTCGAGGTACTGCGCCGTGATGTCGCCGGTGATGTATTGCCCGCTGAAGCAGGAAGTCTCGAAGCTCGTCACTGCCGGATTCACGCTGCTCACGTCGCGCACGAGCGCATCGAGATCCTGGTAGATGAGTTCGTCGCAGCAGATCTCGCGCGCAATCTCCTCGGTGGTGCGGCCGTTCGCGATCAGCTCTTCGCGCGTCGGCATGTCGATGCCGTACACGTTCGGATATCGCACCGGCGGCGCGGCCGAAGCGAAGAACACCTTGCGCGCGCCCGATTCGCGTGCCATCTGCACGATCTCGCGGCTCGTCGTTCCCCGGACGATGGAATCGTCGACGAGCATCACGTTCTTGCCCTTGAATTCCATGCCGATCGCATTGAGCTTCTGGCGCACCGATTTACGGCGCGTCGCCTGTCCCGGCATGATGAAGGTGCGGCCGATGTAGCGGTTCTTGATGAAGCCTTCGCGATACGGCACGTTGAGCCGCTTGGAAAGCTCCATCGCCGCCGGGCGGCTCGAATCCGGGATCGGTATCACCACGTCGATATCGAGATGCGCGTAGTCGCGCTTGATCTTGTCGGCCAGGCTCTCGCCCATGCGCAGCCGCGTCTCGTACACCGATATGCCGTCGATCACCGAGTCCGGCCGCGCCAGATACACGAACTCGAATATGCAGGGATTGAGTGACGGCTGCTCCGCGCACTGCTGGCTGTAGAACTTGCCCTCGAGATCGATGAAGATCGCCTCGCCCGGCGCAACGTCGCGGACCAGCTGATAGCCCAGCGTATCGAGTGCGACGCTTTCGGAGGCGACGAGGTATTCGTGGCCGTGATTCGTCTCCATGCGTCCGAAGACGAGCGGGCGGATGCCGTACGGATCGCGGAACGCGAGCACGCCGTAACCGGCAATCATCGCAACCACCGCATAAGCGCCGCGCACCCGGCGGTGCACCCCGGACACGGCCTTGAATATGGTGGCAGGATCGAGGCGGTAATTGGTGGCCGCGTCCTGCAGCTCGTGTGCGAGCACGTTCAGCAGCACTTCGGAATCGGAGTTGGTGTTGACGTGGCGAAGATCCTGACGGAACAGGTCGCGCTTCAGCTGCTCCGTGTTGGTGAGGTTGCCGTTGTGGCCGAGCACGATGCCGAACGGCGAATTTACGTAGAACGGCTGGGACTCCGCCGCGCTCCATGCGGACCCGGCGGTCGGATACCGCGTATGCGCGATGCCGGCGTGGCCAGTGAGGTTGCGCATGTTGCGCGTGCGGAACACGTCGCGCACCATGCCGCCACCCTTGTGCATGTGGAACATGGGGCCTTCCGCGGTCACTATGCCGGCCGCGTCCTGCCCGCGATGCTGCAGCACCAGCAGCCCGTCATAGAGCAGCTGATTTACCGGGCTTGTGGCGACGACGCCGAGTATTCCACACATCGGACAACCTCAGTCGTAAGTGATGCGTTGAGACAAGTATTGCGGAAGCCAGGGTTTGACGAAAATCGCCAGCGCTTCCAGCGGCGCGCTGAGCATCGCATTATTCCACACGGGCTGTCTGGGCAACGACGTGAGCCCGGCGAGCAGAACGATCACCATCACCACCAGTAGGCCGCGCGCAAGCCCGAATACGCCGCCCAGTACGCGATCCTCGGCGCTCATGCCTGCTCCATGAACGAGACTGCGCACGAGGCGGGCAAGAAGCGCCATGAGCACGAGCGTCACGACGAACAGCAGAACGAACGCGACCAGGACACGCACCGACGTGCTTCCAAGCGACTCGGGCAGCCATAGGGACACCGTCTCGCTGAAGAGGTTCGCGGCAAGTAACGCGACGACCCATCCCGCCAGCGCCAGCAGCTCGCGCACGAGCCCGCGCATGACGCTCAGGAGAACCGACGAACCGATAATGAACAGTACCCCGTAGTCGAACAGCGTCATCTACCGCGGCACTACCTTGCCATCGAGGCCGGCGCTTTTGAGCTTCACGCGCGCCTTTTCGGCCGCTTCGCGCGAGTCGTACGGGCCCGCGCGCACTCGCGTAACGCTGCCTTTCGAAGTCTTCACCACCTCGGTATAGGCCTTGACTCCCGCCGCGGACATCTTCTGCTGCAGCTGCTTCGCCTTCGCTGTGTCGGCGAGCGCCGCGACCTGCACCACGAACTTGCTGTTTACCGCAACTTTGGCATCCTTCGCGGACGCCGCTTTCGGGGCGTCCTTCGCCGCAACCTTGGCTGCGCTCTTCGGCGCCTCTGCGGCCTGGACCGGCTCTTTCGAGGCCTCGGGCGCCTTCGCCGGTTCCGCAGCCTGCGCCGCTTCTTTGCGGGTCTCCGCCGGCTTTGCGACAACGCCGGCCTTGGCTGACTCGGCGGGCGGCTTCAATGGCTCGGGAGCTTTGGCAGGCTCCACGGTCTTCGGCGCTTCGGGAGCCTGAAGGTTTGCTGCCGGCGGAATCGGCTGGTCCGGTCGCGCAGGCGGTGTTTCCGACTTGGCGCTCGGCGCAGCGTCCTTACCGGGTTCCGCCGGCAAAGGCGCTCCGGACTTGGGCGCATAGGCCGGCGAATCGGGTGAAGGGATCTGAATGTTGACGTTCTGGCTCACCGGCTTGGGCTCGGTATCGAGCACCATAGGCAGCACGACTGCCACTGCGGTGGCAAGGACCACGGCGCCCACCAGGCGGCGGCGCGCGCGTTTTTTGAGCTGGACTTCTTCGTCGCTAGTGGTTCGCGGCATGCGCTATCGTATGGCCCGCCATGCTCAGCGATCGCTGCGCCTTGCTCTTGCAGCCATTACGCCGGCAACTGTGTAAAAGGAACCGAACACGAGGATTTTATCATCATCGTCCGCCTGGTCACAGGCACGCGCATACGCTTCCGCGACGCTCGAGTACTCGCTGACCGGCGCCGTCACGCCGCGCGCGCGCAGCACTTCATGCAGCGCGCCCGCCCGCGATCCGCGCGGCGCATCGATGTCTGCAACGAGCCATTCGTCTACGCCTTGCTTCACCATGTCCACGACGCCGGCCGCGTCCTTGTCCTTTAGCATCGCGAACACCGCAAGCACCCGCCCCTTGCCGGGCAGCTCGCGCAGCGTGCGCGCAAGGACCGCCGCTGCGTGCGGGTTGTGCGCAACGTCCAGTATCACCAGCGGCCGGCCTGGGAGCACCTGGAACCGCCCGGGATTCTCTGCCTTGAGCAGTCCGGACCGTATGTCGTTCGCGCCCACGGGCAGCGCATCGCGCATCACATCGAGCGCCGCGAGGCACGCTGCCGCATTACCAAGCTGATATCGGCCGCGTAACGCCGGGTACGGCAGACCGTGACGGTCGCCGCCCGGGCCCCAGTAGCGCCATTGCTGGGGCTGCGCCTCGTACCCGAAGTCGCGTCCCTGCAGCAGCAGCTGCGCACCGAGCTCGGCGGCCGTGCCCGTCAACGTGACGGGCGGATCCACGTCGGCACAAATCGCCGGCCGGCCGGCGCGCATGATACCCGCCTTCTCGAAACCGATCGCTTCGCGCGTATCGCCGAGATAGTCCATGTGATCCAGCGCGATGCTCATGATCATCGAGCAATCGGCATCGAACGCATTCACCGCGTCGAGACGCCCACCCAGACCCACTTCGAGTATGGCGCAATCGGCCCGTTCGCGGACGAACAGCCATACCGCCGCGAGCGTGGTGAACTCGAAATACGTGAGCGGCGTCCCGCCTCTCGCGGTCTCCACCGCGCGCAAAGCTTCCACGATCTGCTCGTCCCGCGCCTCGTCCCGCGACAGCCGTATGCGTTCGTTGTAGCGCAGGAGATGCGGCGATGTGTAGCATCCGACACGATAGCCGGCTTCGTGCAGAATCGACGCCAGCATTGCGCAGGCCGAGCCTTTGCCGTTGGTGCCCCCGACGGTGATGATCGGAAAGCCGGGTTTCAATCCGAGCGCATGCTGAACGCTTCGGACGCGATCAAGACCCATGTCGATCGCGCGCGGATGCACCTGCTCGATGTGGAGCAACCAATCGGAAAGGGAAGACGACGACGGAGGAGGCATGAGAAGGAGCGCGCGCAGCACAGGCAAACCGTGCTGCCGGCGCCTACGCGCTGGTGGGCAGCTTGAGGAGCATCGTGATGAGATGCGCGATGCGATCCCGCATCTGCCGGCGGTCGACGATCATATCGATCGCGCCATGCTCGAGCAGGAATTCCGCGCGCTGAAAGCCTTCGGGCAGCGTTTCGCGGACGGTCTGCTCGATCACGCGCGGACCAGCAAACCCGATCAACGCGCCGGGCTCGGCAATCACCACATCCCCGATCAATGCAAAGCTCGCCGACACTCCGCCCATCGTCGGGTCGGTCAGGACGGAAATGAACGGAAGACGCTCGCGTGCAAGCCGTGCAAGCGCCGCACAGGTTTTGGACATCTGCATGAGCGACAGCAGGCCTTCCTGCATGCGCGCCCCGCCGCTCGCCGAAAAGCAGATGAAAGGCAGATGCTGCTCGACGCATGACTGCACGCCGCGCACGAAGCGCTCGCCGACGACCGAGCCCATGGAACCGCCGAGGAACCTGAACTCGAAAGCGGCCGCGACGACGGGCAACGTCTTGATGCTGCCCTGCATGACCACCAGCGCATCTTCTTCCGACGTGGTGCGGCGCGCCTCCTCGAGCCGCTCGGGATAGCGCTTCGTGTCCTTGAATTTCAGCGAGTCGACCGGCAGCACTTCCGCGCCGACCTCGTAGCGCCCCTCCATATCGAGGAGATAGTCGAGACGCTCCCGAGCGCTGATGCGATTGTGATGCGAGCACTTGGGGCAGACGTACAGGTTCTTTTCGAGATCGGAACGGTAGAGCACCGCCTCGCACGAGTCGCACTTGCTCCACAGGCCTTCCGGGACGACTTTTTTCGGCCCGCCCGCCTCGCGCTTGATCTTCGGCGGAAGCAGCTTCTGCAGCCAGCTCATTGCGCGCTCCCGCGGTTTGCATCCATCGCAGCGCGCACGCCGGCGAGGAAACGCTTGACGTTCGCTGCTGCCTGATCCGGCTTCGACTGCTCGATTTCCTGCACCAGGCGGCTGCCGATGACTACTGCATCCGCGACGCTCGCGATGCGCTGGGCCGTTTCCGCGTCGCGTATGCCGAAGCCCACACCAACGGGCAACTGCGTGTGCTTGCGTATCGCCTCGATGCGGCTCTTCACGTTGTCGAGATCGATGTTCGCCGCACCCGTCACGCCTTTCAGCGATACGTAATAGAGATAGCCCCGGCCGAGCGCCGCAACGGCTTTCATACGATCGTCGGTCGTCGTCGGCGACAGGAGAAACACCGTATCCATGCCCTGCGCATCGAGCAATTCGACCAGATCACGCGCTTCCTCGGGCGGATAGTCGACAACGAGGACGCCGTCCACGCCGGCATCGCGCGCCGCGGTAGCGAACGCCTGCACGCCCATCGCCTCGATGGGATTCGCGTAGCCCATGAGCACGACCGGGGTGGCGGTGTCCTGCGCACGAAATGCGCGCACATAACCGAGCACGTCTTTGAGCGACACGCCTTTGCGCAGCGCGCGCTCGCTGGCCCGCTGGATCACCGGGCCATCGGCCATGGGGTCGGAGAACGGAACGCCGAGCTCGATGACGTCGGCGCCCGCTTCCACCAGCGCCTGCATCAGCGGCACGGTGAGCGCGGGGTCCGGATCGCCGGCTGTGACGAAAGGAATCAGCGCCTTGCGATTCTGGTCGCGCAGTCGTGCGAAAGTAGCGGCTATACGTGACATTATGTTTTTTTGTGACCGGTGAGGAGTCAGGAGTAAGGCGCAACAAAAGCGTCGTTCATCGCGCGCTGCTAGCTCACCCTTACCCCTTACTCCTGACTTCCAACTAGAATTTGATTCCCGATTTCTCGGCGACGGTATGCATGTCCTTGTCGCCGCGTCCGGACAGATTCACGAGCAGCATCTCGTCTTTCCTCATGCGCGGCGCCATCTTCTTCGCGTACGCAAGCGCGTGACTCGACTCCAGCGCCGGTATGATGCCCTCCAGGCGGCAAAGATCATGGAACGCCTGCAGCGCTTCGTCGTCGGTGACGGAAGCGTACTCCGCCCGCCCCAAATCCTTGAGCCAGGCATGCTCGGGGCCTACCCCCGGATAGTCGAGGCCTGCTGAAATCGAATGCGTCTCGATGATCTGGCCGTGTTCGTCCTGCAGCAGATAGGTGCGGTTGCCGTGCAGCACACCGGGTTTGCCGGCCGTAAGCGTAGCGGCATGCTTGCCGGTCTCGAGGCCGTGCCCCGCCGCTTCGACGCCGACGAGGCGTACGCCCTCTTCACTGATGTACGGATAGAAGATGCCCATCGCGTTGGAGCCGCCGCCAACGCACGCCAGCACCGCATCCGGCTGGCGGCCGGCGAGCTCTGCCATCTGCGTCTTGCATTCGCGTCCGATCACCGACTGGAAGTCGCGCACCATCATGGGATAAGGATGCGGACCTGCTACCGTGCCGATGATATAGAACGTGTTCTCGACATTGGTGACCCAGTCGCGCATCGCCTCGTTGAGCGCATCCTTGAGCGTTCGGGAGCCGCTTTCCACGGGCACCACCGTCGCACCGAGCAGCTTCATGCGATAAACGTTCTGTACCTGGCGCACGACATCTTCTGCGCCCATGTACACCACGCACTCGAGACCATAGCGAGCGGCGACCGTGGCCGCAGCCACACCGTGCATGCCGGCACCTGTCTCGGCGATGACGCGCGGCTTGCCCATGCGGCGCGCGAGCAGCGCCTGCCCCATGACGTTGTTGATCTTGTGGGCGCCGGTGTGATTGAGATCCTCGCGCTTGAGGTAGACCTGCGCCCCGCCGAAATGCTGCGACCAGCGCTTTGCGTGGTAAATCGGACTGGGGCGGCCAACGTAGTGCTTGAGCTCGTACTCGAACTCCGCGACGAACTCCGGGTCGTGCTGGTAGCGCGCGTACGCATTCTTCAGCTCGTCGAGCGCGTGCACCAGCGTTTCGGAAACGAAGGAGCCGCCGTACGGGCCGAAATGGCCGCTGCGGTCCGGCAAGTCATACATCTGCATTGCGCACTCCTGCGATGAAGGCGGCGATTTTCCCGTGGTCCTTGATGCCTTTGCCGACCTCGACGCCGCTGGACACGTCCACGGCCCAGGGGCGTACGGTACGCACCGCCTCGACCACATTGTCCGGGGTAAGTCCGCCCGAGAGAATGACGGGCAAAGGCAGATTGGCGGGGATCAGG
>JBLNBW010000334.1:0-48115 GCA_050260255.1 Rhodospirillaceae bacterium
TCGCGCCCGCGATGCGAAGCAGCGAGCCGGGCTCCAGCCGGAACTCCACGCCCCGGAACAGGACACGGTCGCCACGCGTGCACTCGATGTCGCGGCCCTCAAGCATGGCGCAGCACCGGGAGCGAGCCATCCGAAGCGCTGACCCGGGTACGCGCCGCAGTGGCAGTCTGGGGAACAAGCTCTTGAATCACCAACTTAAATTCCGTTCATTCACCGGTGTTTGAGGGCATGGCGGCTGCCCGCGCGGGCCCGAGTATACCGCGACAATCGCGGGCGCCCGCCCCCTCCGTCACGGCAGCCGACGAAAACATCCGCCGCGGTTTGATATAAGCCAAACGGCGAAACGCTTCCGAGCCCGATAATCCGCCGCTGTTCAGCATCGAATCGGAGCGAGGTCTCATGCCGCCCGAACGGCACAAAACGTTCAGATTGAAAGGCCGCTGGCTGTTGCCCGTCGTGCAAGGCGGCATGGGGATAGGAATATCGGCGCATCGCCTGGCCGGGACGGTGGCGAGCCTCAACGCGGTAGGAACCATCTCCAGCGTCGATCTACGCCACCACCACCCCGATCTCATCGCACGCGCCCAGGGTTGCACCGACAAGGCGAAGCTCGACGAGCTCAATCTCATCGCCTTGAACCGCGAAATCGGCCGCGCGCTGGAGCTCTCCGGCGGACGCGGCCTCATCGCAGTCAACATCATGAAAGCCGTTGCGGAGCAGGCAGCGTACGTGCGGACATCCTGCGAAGCCGGCGCGCACGCCATCGTGATGGGCGCCGGCCTGCCGCTCGACTTGCCCGACATGACCCGCGACTTCCCCGACGTGCTGCTCATTCCGATACTCTCCGACGTTCGCGGCATTTCCGTTGTGCTGAAGAAATGGCTGCGCAAGAACCGGCTGCCCGACGCGATCGTCATCGAGCACCCGCGCCATGCCGGCGGACATCTCGGCGCGACGCGCCCTGAACAGATCGCCGATCCCCGGTTCGATTTCAAGCCCGTGCTCGAAGGAACCCTCGCGCTCATGCATGAGCTCGGACTGGAACGCGAGGCGATACCGCTCATACCGGCGGGCGGCATCAACACGCACGAGAAGCTGTGCGCGCTGCTCGATCTCGGCGCAAGCGCGGTACAGATCGGCACGGCGTTCGCCGTCACCGCGGAGGGCGATGCCCATCCGAACTTCAAGCACGTGCTGGCGGATGCACGGCCGGAAGACATCGTCACTTTCATGAGCGTGGCCGGACTGCCCGCCCGGGCAGTGCTCACCCCTTGGCTGCGCCATTATCTCGACCGCGAAAAAACCCTGCAGTCGCACGCGAAAGCCGATCCCCGGCGTTGCGTTCCCGGACTCGGATGTCTAACGCTGTGCGGCCTGCGCGACGGCATCGCGGCCTTCGGGCAGTTCTGCATAGACACCCGGCTTGCATTCGCGCTGAAAGGCGACGTGAAGAAGGGACTGTTCTTTCGCGGCTCGGAAAGCCTGCCCTTCGGCAATGCGATACGCTCCGCCGCCGAACTCATCGAGTACTTCTTAACGGGCCGCATGCCGGCCGCGCTCGGTTAAAGCCGCACGCCGCACAGGAACATCTAGAGCTCGCGATGCTCGAGGCGGCAATGGCTCACGTGCTTGCCGCTTGCGTGCGAGGTCGCAGCTCGAGGCGGCAATGGCTCACGTGCTTGCCGCTTGCGTGCGAGGTCGCAGCTCGAGCCGCACTTCCACCACGCCGTAATCGGCGGTGAACTGCGACCGAAACCCGAGGAGCGCGGCAAGATCCAGCATCTGACGGTTCGCCGAGAGCACGAGCCCGTACAACTCGTGCGTGCCGTAGGCGCGGCAATAATCGATGATCTTTGACATGAGCAGATGGCCCAGGCCGTGGCGCTTGAGATCCGACCGAACCATGATCGCGAACTCCGCGCGCTCGTTGTCCGGGTCGATGACGGCCCGCACTTCACCCAGGATGCTCCCCGGCACGCCCACTTCGGCGGCGACGAGCGCCATCTCGCGGTCGTAGTCGATCTGCGTGAAACGCGCGAGCTCGCTGCGCGGCATTTCGCGCAGCGCGCGGAAAAAACGAAACTGGATGTCTTCCGGAGCGATCTCCGCGAGAAAGCGCTTGAACGCCGGCTCGTCCTCGGGGCGTATCGGCCGTATGAGCACGTCGCGGCCGAGGATGTATCGCCGCTCTTCGAGCTCGACCGGATAAGGCCGTATCGCGAGGCGCTGCGCGCCGGTGGTCGTCGCCTCGGCAACTTTCACGCGCGCATCGAGCGCGAGCACGCCATGCTCGTCGGCGAGCAGCGGATTCACGTCCAGCTCGACGATCTCCGGCATGTCCGCGATGAGCTGGCCGACGGACATCAGCGCGAGCTGTATCGCCGTCTGATCGGCCGCCGGCCGGTCGCGATAGCCTTGCAGCAGTTTCGCGACACGCGTGGATGAAACCAGTTCGCGCGCGAGCTTCATGTTGAGCGGCGGCAGTCCCACGGCGCGATCGGCGATCACTTCGACCGCCGTTCCGCCCTGGCCGAAGAGCACGACCGGGCCGAAGATGGGATCGACGACCGCGCCGATGATGAGCTCGTGCGCGCCGGAGCGCCGTATCATCGGCTGCACGCTGTAGCCGGTCAGGCGAGCGCCGGACCGCAGCTCGGCGATGCGCTGGGCAATGCCCTGCGCGGCCTGCCGCACTTCCTCTGCGGTTGCGAGATTCAGCACCACGCCGCCGACGTCCGATTTATGCGAAATGTCTGGCGAGACGAGCTTGATCGCGACCGGGAAACCGATCTCGATCGCACGCTGCGCCGCTTCCTCCGCGTCACGTGCGATATAGATCGGCACGACCGGCACGCCGTAAGCCGCGAGCAGCGCTTTCGATTCCGGCTCGGTGAGCATGCTGCGTCCTTGGGCCAGCACGTCGCGAACGATGCGCTGAGCGGCGGCACGGTCGGGCTTGAGTTCCACCGGCGCCGACGGCGGCATCTCCATCAGCAGCTCGCGGTTGCGCTGATACGAGACGATGTGCATGAAGGCGCGCACCGCCTGCTCGGGCGTATCGAACGTCGGCACCCCGGCCGCGACGAAAACGTCGCGGCCTTGCTGCACGCCCTGCCCGCCGATCCAGCACGTGAGCACGTTCTTGCGGCTGCGGGAGGCAAGCGGCGCGACGGCGGCCGCGATATCGGCGCTCGGCACGATAGCCGTCGGCGCGTGGATGAGCAGCACCGCATCGGACTCCGCGTCGTCGATGAGGATCTTGAGCGCGTCGAGATAGCGCTCCACCGGCGCATCGCCGATGATGTCCACGGGATTGCTGCGCGACCACACGTCCGGCAGGACCTGGTCGAGCAGGCTGCGCGCCTTGTCCGACAGCGGAGCGAGCTTGCCGCCGAGCCGGACCAGCGCGTCGGTGGCCATCACGCCCGGCCCGCCGCCATTGGTCATGATGACGAGCCTGTCGCCGTGCAGCGGCTTCTGTCGCGCGAGCGTTTCCACCGCATTGAAGAGCTCCAGCGTCGTCTCCACGCGCAGCATGCCGGCGCGCCGTATCGCGGCGTCGTACACGTCGTCGGCACCGGCGAGCGCGCCGGTATGCGATGCGGCCGCCCGGGCGCCTTCGGGCACGCGGCCCGCTTTCACGACGATCACCGGCTTGTTGCGCGCGGCGGCACGTGCGGCGGACATGAACTTGCGTGCGGCGGTGATCGACTCGATGTAGAGCAATATCGAGCGCGTGTTCGGATCGCTCGCGAGAAAGTCGAGCGCGTCGCCGAAATCAACGTCCGCGCCGTCGCCCAACGAGATGAAGTGCGAGAACCCGATCGCGTGCGACTTCGCCCAGTCGAGCAATGCGGTCGTCAGCGCACCCGACTGCGAGACGAAAGCGATGTTGCCCGGCAGCGCCGAGGCATGGGCGAAGCTCGCGTTGAGTCCAATCCCGGGAACGAGCAAGCCGACGCAATTCGGCCCGAGGATGCGAAGAACGTACGGACGCGCGGCATCGAGCATCGCCTGCTGGGAGGTGCGGCCGTCGTCCATGTGGCCGCGATTCAACCCCGCGGTGAGCACGACTGCAGCGCGTGTGCCGCGAGCGCCGAGCTCGGCGACGATGCCCGGCACGGTTACGGCCGGCGTGCAGATCACCGCGAGATCCGGCGCGGCCGGCAGGCTTGCCACGCTGTGCACGGCATGCAGGCCGCCGACGACATCGTGCTTCGCATTCACCGGCACGATGGCGCCGCTGTAACCGCCTGCGAGCAAGTTGCGCATCACCATGCTGCCGACGCTGTGCGGACGGTCGGACGCGCCGATGACGGCGACGGATTTCGGGCGGAACATGAGTTCAAGATTGCGTACGCTCACGATGCGTTCCTTCCGTCGCTGGTGAAGGCGAAGAATGGAGTGATCTGCACTCCCATGCCGGGATGATACCGCCGGCGCAAGGCGACCGAGCTCCCGGACACACAGTCCGAGCGGCAGCGGTATGACAGAACCGCCGCGCACCGATGCTGCGGCGAGGCCGAGCATCCGTCTCGTTCGCTGCGGCGGCCGGCACGAAGATATGCGACAGTGCGCCGCATCATCGCGCCCTAGGCCGGAAGACCGACTTGAGGCCCCGTCGGAATCAGCGGGGTAGCGCTTGAAGATGAATGGGAAACGCGGGGCGGCCGCGGATTGCAGCCGCCCGCGTGCAGAAGCGCGGAAGACGCTTCCTTAGGACAGGAGACCCGTCAACCTTTGATTTCCAGGCGACGCGCCTGCTTGCGCGACGTCGTGGGGACGGTGATTTCGAGCACGCCGTCCTTCATCTGGGCCTGAGCCTGTTCTGCGTTGGCGCCTTCGGGCAACGGAATCATGCGGTAAAAACTGCCGTAGCGGCGCTCGCTGCGGCGGTACCCTTCCTGCTCGCCGCCTTCCGTGCGTTCCTCGCGCCGCTCGCCTTGTATGGTCACGGCGCCTTCCTGCACGTCGATCTTCACATTGTCCTTGGGCACTCCCGGCAGATCGACCAGCACGCGCAGCTGATTCGGCTCCTCGCAGATTTCCACGTCGGGCGCCCACAGACTGCGCAACGCCGACTCGCGACCCTGCCTCGTCCTCGGCGTGCCGTAGAAAAATGAATCGAACAGCTCGTCCATTTCCTGCGACAGCCGCTGCATCAGCGTGAACGGGTCGCGGAACCGCGTCAGCGCCTGCTCGCCGTACGCGCCGCTGCTGCCCTGCAGGGAGCCGCCCTGTTGGCGTGTCATTTCTTGGCTTTTGGCGCCGCCCTGCTCGGCGGTGGAGCCCGCTTGCCTCGCGGCGCTCCCGGTGTCTTTCGTCTCAGCCATCGTTGTCCTCCATTACGATAAACACGTCTGCCTGCGAATGCGACGTTGCCATCGCGGTTCGCGTTCAACCTATATCGGGATTGGTGGTCCGACACTCAAGCGCCTGCACCGGGCGTCCGGTCCGGCCCTTGATTTTCGTGGACCTGTCCGCAGCTGTTTTTTATCGCCGCCCGCGGGCGGCGACGTGTGGGTACGCAACTTTCCTTCCGGAGGACCATGTGAAAATTGCGCAAGTCGCACCCCTGATCGAACGCGTTCCACCCCGGCTGTACGGCGGCACCGAGCGCGTCGTGTCATACCTTACCGAAGAGCTCGTGCGCCGTGGCCATCGGGTAACGCTTTTTGCGAGCGGCGATTCGGTCACCGGCGCACATCTCGTGGCCGGTGCGCCGCGCGCACTGCGCCTCAATCCGATGGTGCGCGACCCGCTGCCGCATACGATGCTGCTGCTCGAGCAAGTCCGAAAGCGAGCCGACGATTTCGACATCCTCCACTTCCACACCGACGTGGTGCATTTCCCGCTGTTCAGACCGATGGCGCGCCGCACGGTGACGACGCTGCATGGTCGGCTCGATCTGCCGGACCTCAAATTCTTCTATCGCGAGTTCGACGACATGCCGGTCGTATCGATTTCGGATCACCAGCGCGGACCCATTCCGCACGCCAACTGGATCGGGACGGTGCATCATGGACTGCCGCGCGAGTTGACCCGCTACTGTCCGCACCCGAAAGGCGGCTATCTCACATTTCTCGGCCGCATCTCGCCGGAAAAGCGGCCCGATCGCGCGATCGCCATCGCGAAGCGCGTGGGGATGCGGCTGCGCATCGCTGCCAAGGTAGACAGGGCGGACGAAGCATACTTCGACAGCGAGATACGCCCGCTGCTCGACCACCCGCTGGTCGAATGGGTCGGGGAAATCGGCGAGCACGACAAGCCGGAGTTCCTCGGCAACGCGGAGGCGCTGCTCTTCCCGGTGGACTGGCCCGAGCCTTTCGGCCTGGTCATGATCGAAGCGATGGCGTGCGGCACGCCGACGATCGCATACCGCTGCGGCTCCGTGCCGGAAATCATCGAGCACGGCACGAACGGCTACATCGTCGACGACGAAGACAGCGCGGTCGACGCAGTGCGCAAGCTCGGCGAGCTCGATCGCGCACGCGTGCGCGCGTGCTTCGAGCGCCGCTTCACCGTCGAGCGCATGGCCGACGATTACCTGAAAGTCTATGCAAAATTGAGAGAATCCGCTGATGAACGAGACCGTCGAGCAGCATGAGCGCGGGCCGGGAACGGTCCCGCTCGCCGAAGCACCTGCCACGACGCCGCCCGATTTCTACATTCCCGCCGCATCGTCGGTGCTGGAGCGGCACCCTCGTACGCTCAAGTACGGCGACACGTTCGCGATGTTCGACCACTACGGCGATCTGGGCGACGGTGCCGCCAATCCCGAGGGGATCTATCACGAGGACACGCGCTACCTGTCGCAGCTGCACCTGGAGATCGAAGGCCGGCGGCCGTTGCTGCTTTCCAGCACCGTGCAGAACAACAACTCGCTGCTGACCGTCGATCTCACCAATCCGGACATCTACTTCGGCGAGGAGCGGATGCTGCCGCGCGACAGCATACATATCATGCGCTCGAAGTACCTGTGGTCGTCGGCCTGCTACGAGGCGCTGGTGTGCCACAACTACAGCAGCGAAACGCGCGCGGCCACGATCAGCCTGCGCTACGAGTCGGATTTCCGCGATCTCTTCGAGGTGCGCGGACACCGCCGTCCGCGACGCGGCACCGTCGTGTCGCAAATCGTCGGGGCGAATCGCGTGGTGCTGCGTTATACCGGCCTCGACGAACGCGTGCGCGAAACCGTGCTGGCGTTTTCGCCCGCACCGGTGCGGCTCACGGATCGCGAGGCCGAGTGGCGCATCACGCTTCGACCCGGCAGCCGGTGCGTGATCTTCATGACGGTCTCCTGCGGTGCATCCCTCGCCGACTATCGCTTTCTGCCCAACCTGCGCCGCGCACAGCGCGCCCGCGTGCAGGCGAGCCGGCGCCAGGCGAACGTAAGCACGTCGAACGAAATCTTCAACGAGCTCCTGTGCCGCTCGGTGGCGGACCTCGTCATGCTGACGACCGATACCGATTACGGGCCCTACCCGTACGCCGGCATACCGTGGTTCAGCACGGCCTTCGGCCGCGACGGCATCATCACGGCGATCCAGATGCTCGCGATCGATCCGGAGCTTGCGCGCGGCGTGTTGCAGCTGCTCGCCGCCACGCAGGCGAACGCGACCGATCCCGCGCGCGACGCCGAGCCGGGCAAGATCCTGCACGAGACGCGGCGCGGCGAGATGGCCGTGCTGCGCGAAGTACCGTTCGGCCTGTACTACGGTTCCGTCGACGCCACGCCGCTCTTCGTGCTGCTCGCCGGCCTCTACTGGGAGCGCACGGCGGATATCGACACGCTGCGCAAGCTCTGGCCCAACGTGCTCGCCGCGCTGCAATGGATAGACCGGCACGGCGATCTAGACGGCGATGGCTTCGTCGAATACCAGCGCAAGACGCCGACCGGGCTCGCGAACCAGGGATGGAAGGACTCGGAGGACTCCGTGTTCCACGCCGACGGCGGTCTTGCGCGCGGCTCGATCGCGCTGTGCGAAGTGCAGGCGTACGTCTATGCCGCGAAAACTCGCGCGGCCACCCTTGCACGCGCACTGGGCGATGCGGCCCTCGCCGGACGCCTCGAAGCGCAGGCGGAGGCGCTGCGCGTGCGCTTCGAAGAAGCCTTCTGGATGGAGGACCTCGGGTATTACGCTCTCGCGCTCGACGGGGAGAAGCGGCCTTGCCGCGTCATCACTTCGAACGCCGGCCACGCGCTGTTTTGCGGCATTGCTGCTCCGGAGCGGGCTGCCCAGGTCGCACGCCGGCTCATGTCGAACCAGATGTTCTGCGGCTGGGGCATACGCACAGTGAGCAGCGACGAAAAGCGCTACAACCCGATGTCGTATCACAACGGCTCGGTATGGCCGCACGACAACGCGCTCGTCGCCATGGGACTCGCGCGTTACGGGCACATGGATGAGGCCGATCGCGTGTTGACGGCTTTGTTCGAGGCTTCGACGCACATGGAGCTGAGGCGGCTGCCGGAGCTCTTCTGCGGCGTTCGGCGCAGGCCGGAGCGCAGCCCGACCGCCTATCCCGTCGCGTGCTCGCCCCAGGCGTGGGCCAGCGCGGCACCGTTCGGGCTGCTCACCGCGGCGCTCGGCCTGGAGCTCGATGCGCATGAGGGCAAAGTACGGTTCCGCCATCCGCGGCTGCCGGCGTGCCTCAACGAGATCGAACTCAAGAATCTGCGTCTGGGGTCGACCACGCTCGATGTGCTGCTGCACCGGCGCGGCAACGGCGTGGCCGTGAACGTGATCGAGAAAAAAGGGCAGGCGGGCGTCGAGGTGCTGCTGTAGCGAAGCTCGGCGGCTCCGACGTTCCGACCGGGCCGGGAGCCGGCGCCAGGCAGCGTACGGCCGCCGGCCGTGGTGTGCGGCATTGCTACTACAATATCGCCATGATCCCGTGGCTAGACGCCGACGCGCCGTTTCCCCCACTGTCCCATGCGTTGAAGGAACCCAACGGACTGCTCGCGGCCGGCGGCGACCTTTCCGTCGCGCGGCTCCTGGCCGCCTACCGGCAGGGGATATTTCCCTGGTATAGCGCGGGGCAGCCGGTCCTGTGGTGGAGCCCCGATCCGCGCATGGTGATGGAGCCGTCGGGCTTCCGCATGTCGCGCTCGCTGCGCAAGCGGCTGCGCCGCGCGGACTACGAGGTGCGGGTCGATACTTGCTTCGTCGAAGTCATGCGCGCGTGCGCGGCACCGCGCGCCGGTCAGCACGGCACCTGGATCACTCGCGAGATGACGCAGGCCTACCATGCCCTGCATCGGCATGGTGTGGCCCATTGTGTGGAGGTATGGCAGGAAGGCAGCCTGGTCGGAGGACTCTACGGGGTCGCGCTCGGCCGCATGTTTTACGGCGAGTCGATGTTCTCACGGATAAGCGATGCGTCGAAGATCGCGCTCGCGCATCTCGTGCGGCAACTCGAACGGTGGCAGTACGGTCTCATCGACTGCCAGATGCACACCGAGCATCTCGCCTCGCTCGGCGCGCACAGCATGCCGCGCGCGCAGTTTATGAGAAAGCTGCAGGAATTGGTAAACTACCCCGCAAGGCCGGGGCAGTGGCGATTCGACGATGACCTATTTGACTGATTTTCCGCTGTCGGTCCTGCAGTTTTACGCGACGGCGCCCTACCCCTGCAGCTACCTGCAGGACCGCATGGCGCGCTCGCAAGTCGCGACGCCGAGCCACCTCATCGATGCTCCGGTCTATAGCGAGCTCGTGCGCGCGGGATTTCGCCGCAGCGGTGCATTCACCTACCGGCCGTATTGCGATCATTGCCGCGCATGCGTGCCCGTGCGCATCGTCGTCGACCAGTTCAAAAGCAACCGCACGCAGCGCAGGGCGTGGAAGCGGCATGCACACCTCACCACGCAGGTGCTCGACTTGAAGTACAACGCGGAGCACTACGCGCTTTACTTGCGCTACCAGGCGCGTCGTCACAGCGGCGGCGGCATGGATCAGGACAGCCGCGAGCAGTACCGACACTTTCTGCTCCAGAGCAATGTCGACTCCAAGCTCGTCGAATTCCGCGAAGACGGGATACTGCGCATGGTGAGCATCGTCGATCTGCTGCAGGACGGCTTGTCGTCGGTGTATACGTTCTTCGAACCGGACATTCCGGGCGCAAGCCTCGGCACCTACAACGTGCTGTGGCAGGTCGACTGGTGCCGCAGGCTCGACTTGCCGCATCTCTATCTCGGATACTGGATCGCGCAAAGCCGCAAGATGGCTTACAAGATACAGTTCCAGCCCATGCAAGGACTCATAGACGGCCGCTGGCAACCGCTCACCGCGTGATGCCACCGGCGACGCCATCATGCTCATCGGCGTACCGAAGGAAATCAAGAATCACGAGTATCGCGTCGGCTTAACGCCGCCCGGCGTGCACGCGCTCGTCGCTGCAGGACACAAGGTGCAAGTGCAGACGCATGCCGGACTGCGGGTGGGCTTTCCCGATGCGCTGTATCGCGATGCCGGCGCCACGATCGTACCCGATGCCGCGGCCGCGTACGAAGCGGAGCTGGTCATCAAGGTGAAAGAGCTGCAGCGCAGCGAGTTTCCCCTGCTGCACGCCGGCCAGATCATTTACGGCTATCACCATTTCGCGCCTGATCCCGTACTGCTGCAGGCGATGCTCGACGCGCGCGTCGCGTGCGTCGCATACGAAACGGTGACGGACGCGAAAGGCGGCCTGCCGCTGCTCACGCCGATGTCGCAGATCGCCGGCCGGCTTGCGCCGCAGGTTGGCGCCTGGGCGCTGCAGATGGCGAACGGCGGCAGCGGCGTCCTGCTCGCCGGCGTGCCGGGCGTTCCGCCGGCGCGCGTCGTGGTGATCGGCGGCGGCATCGTAGGGCAGAACGCCGGACGCATCGCAATGGGCATGGGCGCCGACGTGACGCTGCTCGAGAAGACACCCGCGCGCCTGGTGCAGCTCGACGACATCTATGGACCGCGGATGAAGCTCGCGCTGTCCACGCGCGCATGCCTGGAGCCGCTCGTGCGCAACGCCGACCTCGTCATCGGCGCAGTGCTGCTCCCGGGCAAGCAAACGCCCAAGCTCGTCACGCGCGACGATGTGAAACACATGCGACCCGGCTCGGTCATCGTCGACGTCGCCATAGACCAGGGCGGCATCTGCGAGACCTCGCGTCCCACGAGCCATGACGCTCCGTTGTATGTCGAAGAAGGCGTCGTCCATTACTGCGTGACCAACATGCCGGCCGCCGTCGCACGCACGGCTACTCTCGCATTGACGCAGGTGACGCTCGACTACGCGGTCGCCATCGCGAGCAAAGGTCTTGCGCGCGCGATACGCGACGACGCGGGGCTGCGTGCGGGACTGCAGACGTGCGGCGGGCACGTCACGCACGAAGGCCTTGCGCAGGACACCGGGCGCGAGTACCTCGCGCCGGAGGTCGCATGCAAGTGACCGCAGCGGCGATAGACGCGCTGCTGCCGCAGACCCAATGCCGTAAATGCGGCTTCCAGGGCTGCAGGCCCTACGCGGAAGCGATCGCGTCCGGCGCGGCGACCATCAATCGCTGTCCTCCCGGCGGTGCAGAGGGAATACGCGAGCTCGCCACGCTCCTCGGCGTTGCGCCCATGCCGCTCGATCCCGAATGCGGACGGGAAGGTCCGCGCACCGTGGCGGTCATCGACGAAGCCCATTGCATCGGATGCACGCTGTGCATACAGGCGTGTCCCGTCGATGCGATCTCGGGTGCGGCGAAGCTCATGCACACGGTCATCCGCGAGCTGTGCACGGGATGCGACCTCTGCGTCCCTCCCTGCCCGGTCGATTGCATAAGAATGGTCGAACGCACGCCGCAGCCCGATCGTGCAACGCTGCGCGAAGAAGCGCAGGATGCACGACTGCGTTACGAAGCGCGGTTACTCCGTCTCGAGCGCCGGCGCACTCGGAAGAGTCGCGCGCGCGCATCGGGCGAGCGCGACCTCAAGCGGGAAACGATAGCGCGTGCGATGGAGCGGGCGCGCGCACGACTCGTCGCGCGCACGCGCTGAAAAAGTGCAAAGCTTTACCGCGAAGGACACCAAGGACGCAAAGGAACCGAGGGAAAAAAGCAGAGTGCCGCGGATCCTGAGCTCGCCGGTGATATGCGTGTCACGTCAACCGCCACCGATCCACGAGAAGAACGCAGTGTCATCGATATCGTTCTTCTTCTACCCTGCGCGTCCTTTGCGCCTTCGTGGTGAAGCTTTCGATCTACTTCGCGTCCTTCGTTCCTTGGCGTTGAAGCTTCTTCAGGCTTTACGCGTCACGCAGCGGAGACAGCGGCAACTGCGGCGAGATATGCCCGCTCGCTTTCGGCAGCGCTCTCGGCCGTGATGCCGAGATCGCGCAGCAAGCCGTCCTTCAATCCGTAAATCCATCCGTGCACGGTCAACTGCTGGCCGCGCTCCCACGCATCACGCACTATCGTGGTCTGGCAGACGTTTGCCACCTGCTCCAGCACGTTGAGCTCGCACAGTCGATCGCCCGCCATTGCCGCCGGCGTGCGCGCGAGCACCGCCTTGTGCTTGTCTTCCACGTCGTGCACGTGGCGCAGCCAGTTGTCGCTCAAGCCGATGCGGTCTCGCCGCAGCGCCGCCTGCACGCCGCTGCAGCCGTAGTGCCCCACCACCATGATGTGCTTCACCTTGAGCACGTCCACTGCGAACTGCATGACCGACAGGCAGTTCAGGTCCGTGTGTACGACGAGGTTTGCCACGTTGCGGTGGACGAAGAGCTCGCCGGGCAGCAGGTCCACGATTTCGTTCGCGGGCACCCGGCTGTCGGCGCAGCCTATCCAGAGATACTGCGGCGACTGCTGGCGCGAGAGCTTGGGAAAGAACTCCGGATCCTGCCGTGTGATGCGCGCAGCCCACGCGCGATTGGCTTCGAAGAGCTTGGGAAGTTTTTTCATATGATCACCTGTGACCTCATTTCGCGCGGGGGCGGAAGACGAGGTAATACTGATAAGGCAGAAAGTCATGCTCCGCCGCGACGAGATAACCGGCCTGCTCGAGCTCGCGCTTCGTCACGTTCGGTGCGACGCGCCCGCTTTTCGGCGGCCCCACCGGTGCATCCATGCGGAAGTCCACGATCGCAACACGCCCGCCGGGCTTCAGCGAGTCGCGCAGGCGCGAAAAGTAGTCCACGCGGTTGGTGATGTGATGATAGACGTCGACCAACAGTATGAGATCCGCCTTCTCCGGCAAACGGGGATCGTCCTCTTTCGCCTGCACCACCTGCACGTTCTTCAACCCGCTCTGCGCGGCGCGCTGTCTCAAGTGCTTGACCATGTCCGGCTCCGCATCGACCGCGTACACCTTTCCACCGGACAGCATGTGTGCGAGGCGTGCAGTGAAGTAGCCCGTGCCGGCGCCTATGTCGGCGACGACTGCGTCGGGCTTGAGATTCAACGCGGCTATGACCTCGTGCGGCTTCTGCCATTCGTCGCGGCGCGGATCGTCGAAGACCTCGGCCCATTGCCGCGCATCATGAAACTGGTGGCGATGTCCGCCCTCGCCCGCATGGGCGGTCAGCGATAGCGCGACACCCGCGACTATCGTTGCCGCTGCGCGACGCAACAGTGCTTTCATTTCGGACTCCGTGAATGCCGTGCGCATGGCACGTTACGCTACAATCCCGCCAGAGGCGAGACACCATGAACCCCGATAAACGCCGTGAAATCTTCAAGCGCCTGCGCGCCGCGAATCCGCATCCCCGCAGCGAGCTCGTCCACAGCTCGCCTTTCGAGCTGCTCGTTTCGGTGATCCTTTCGGCGCAGGCGACGGACAAGAGCGTCAATATCGCGACGGAGAAATTGTACAGGCGGGCGAACACGCCCGAAAAGATGCTGGCCCTCGGCGTCGCGGGGCTCGAAGAGTACATCAAGACCATAGGACTGTATCGCACCAAGGCGAAAAACGTCATCGCGACATGCCGGATACTGGTCGACGAATACGGCGGCGAAGTCCCACGCGACCGCGAAGCGCTGGAGCGCCTGCCCGGCGTCGGGCGCAAGACGGCCAACGTCGTGCTCAACGTCGCGTTCGGCGAGCCCACGATCGCGGTCGACACGCACATCTTCCGCGTCTCCAACCGCACGAACCTGGCGCCGGGAAAGGATCCGCTGCGGGTCGAAGAACGGCTGCTCAAATTCGTTCCGGATGAATTCCGCCTGCATGCCCATCATTGGCTCATCCTGCACGGGCGCTACGTATGTGTGGCCCGCACGCCGAAATGCCCGGAGTGCATCATTCGCGACCTGTGCGAATACAAGCACAAGACACCGCCCGCACCGGCGCCGAACAAAAGCGGGCGCCAGCGGGCAATTTGACGTGGTAAAGAGAAAGCGCCCGAGTCGGCGGCCCGAACGTTGCAGGGCGAAGGAAAGGCGCTGCAGCTGGTTGCCAGCGGAGCTCTAATGCGTCGACACCCCTTCACGGTTCACTGATGTTCAGTCCCAGCCGCGACGAAGCGCGCCGTTTCTTTTTCGATACCTGGAGCAAGTACAGAAGCCAGGCGCCGCTCAGCGATCTCGAGAAAGTTGCGCTCCACGTCATACTTGCGCACCCGGAGTATCACGCGATGCTCGGGGAACCGGAGCGATATCTCGACCGGGACTACACGCCCGAGGGCGGGCAGCTCAATCCTTTTCTGCATCTTTCGCTGCATCTCGCGATCGAAGAGCAGCTCTCCATCGATCAGCCGCGCGGCATACGGGAGCGCTACCGCCGGCTCTCCGAACGCATCGGCTCGGAGCACGACGCGAAGCACGCGATCCTCGAATGCCTCGCCGAAACGATATGGGAAGCGCAGCGGGCGGGCCGCCCGCCCGATGAAGGCGTGTATCTGCGCTGCATAGAGCGCAAGGCGGGCATGCGAAGCGAAGACTAGCGCTGCGCGGTGAGGCGTAAAGAGTGAGGAGTAGAACACGCGTTTCGGTGAAAGTCGTCACTCCTAACCCTCACCCTTGCTCCTCACTGCGCGAAGCGTCTCAGCGCTTGGCTTTCAGCCCCGTCTGGTGCGCAAAGTACGCCGCGAGGTCGTCCATGTCGCGCGCGCTGAGATTGGCCGCCTGCGGCGCCATGATGGGGTTCTTGCGCGCGCCGCTCTTGTAGTCGTTGAGCGCCTTGACGAGGTAGTCGGCGTGCTGACCGGCCAGCCGCGGAAAGTCCGGCGTGGGGCTGTTGCCGTCGGCGCCGTGGCAGGCCGCACACGGCTTTGCTTTTTCCTTGCCCGCTTCGAGATTCGCGCCGTACGCCGCGCCCGCCATGAGCAGAGCGATTGCACCTGCAGAGATTACTCGCATCTTCATTGCCGTCATGCCCCGTGATTATTTGGCTTCCGCCGTCGGCGCCGAATAGTACGCGGCGAGATCGGCCATGTCCTGCTCGTTCAGGCTCGAGGCAATGGCGCGCATCGACGGATGCGTGCGTTCGCCGCTTTTATATGCCTGCAGCGCTTTCGTGATGTAGGCGGCATGCTGACCGCCCAGCTTGGGCACGCTGTACACCTCGGGGAACGCGGTGCGGTACATGTCTATCCCGTGGCAGCCGGCGCACATCGAGCTCTTCTGCTTGCCTGCGGCGGGATTGCCTTGCGCCGCGATCGCGGCTCCTCCTATGGCAAGTCCCAGCGTCGCGACGATGGACATGCCGACGATTTTGCGCAATGTCATTGTGTGCTCTTAAGTAAAGCAGAGGGATGCTACCGGGCGCCGATTATAACCAAAAAACCCCACCGTTGCTGGGCATCGCCCCGATGTCCGATAATGCGCGTCTCCACCGGATACACGCTCATTGAAAGCACACTCGTCCTTGGTGCCCCGTAACTGGGTGCTGCAGCTCCTGCCTTTTCTTCGTTGGTGGCCGCGTGTCAACCGCGAGACGGTACGTGCCGATCTCTCTGCGGGATTGACCGGCGCAATACTCGTGCTGCCGCAGGGCGTTGCGTTCGCAACGATTGCGGGAATGCCGCCGGAGTATGGTCTTTATGCAGCCATGGTGCCCACGCTGCTCGCAGCGCTGTACGGGTCGAGCTGGCACCTCATGGGCGGACCGACCACGGCGACATCCATCGTCATCTTCTCGGTGATGAGCCCGATCGCTCATCCGGGGACGCCGGACTACGTGCAGCTCGTGCTCACCATGTCGCTGCTCGCAGGCGTGTTCAAGCTCGCCATGGGGCTCGCGCGCATGGGCATGCTGGTCAACTTCGTGTCGCAGACAGTGGTGATCGGCTTCACCGCGGGCGCCGGCTTTCTCATCGCCGGCGGACAGATCAAGCATTTCTTCGGCATTCCGATGGCCCCCGGCATCTCCTTCATGGAGACGCTGGAGCAGCTCTTCACGCACATCGGCGAAATCGACTGGCTGGTGACGTCGGTCGCGGTGGTGACTCTTGCGACGGGCATCATCTCGCGCAGCCGCTTTCCGCGCGTTCCATACATGATCGCAGCGATGCTGGTGGGCAGCATCTACGCCTACGTGCTCACGTTGATCCCGGGGCTCGACGCCGCCCAACATATCAAGACGGTCGGTGCGCTGCCGAGCGCGATACCGCCGTTCTCGATGCCGAGCTTATCGCTCGAATCGATACGCAAGACCGCGTCCGCGGCCGTCGTCGTCGGCATCGTGGGCCTCACCGAAGCGATCTCCATAGGGCGTGCGATTGCCGTGCGCTCGGAGCAGCGCATAGACAGCAACCAGGAATTCATAGGCCAGGGGCTGGCCAACATCGCGGGCGCTTTCTTCTCGGCGTACGCGGCGAGCGGCTCGTTGAACCGCAGCGGGGCGAACTACGAAGCGGGCGCGAAGACGCCGCTCGCCTCGATCTTCTCTGCGGGATTTCTGGTGCTCGTGCTGCTGCTCGTCGCTCCGCTGGTGGCCTATCTTCCGATACCGGCCATGGCCGGCGTGCTGTTGCTCGTCGCGCGGGGACTCATCGACATCCCGAATATCCGCAAAGTGCTCAAAGTGAGCGGCCAGGAAAGCGCGGTGCTCATCATCACGCTGGTCGCGACGCTGTTCGTCCAGCTCGAGTTCGCGATCTACACCGGCGTCATGCTGTCGCTCATGCTGTATCTCAAGCGCACCTCGCGTCCGTTGATCCTCGACGTGAAGCCGGATCCGGGCGAGCACAGCTATCACTACTCCGCAGATACGGGATTGCCCGACTGCCCTCAGTTGAAGATGATCCGCATCAACGGCTCGATCTTCTTCGGCGCCGTCGATCACGTGCAGCGCTACCTGCAGGATATCGATCTCGCCAACCCGAGACAGAAGCACGTGCTGATCGACGCAACCGCCATCAACTTCATCGATGTCGCAGGAGCCGAAATGCTCGCGAAGGAAGCGCGCAGGCGGCGGCGCCTGGGCGGAGGGCTCTATTTCTACGGCGTGAAGAAGGAAGTGATGCAGCTGCTTGCCCGCGGCGGCTATCTCGAGGAGATCGGGGAGGAGAACATCTTCCCGATCAAATTCCGCGCGATCAGCGCAATCTATCCGAAGCTCGACCCGGAGATCTGCCGCGTCTCGAAGGCGCGCATCTTCCAGGAGTGCAACATCGCGCTGCCCAACGGCGAGCCGCGCGTGGAAAGTGACCGCGCGATGGCGGCTGCGGCAAAATAAGGGGCACGATGGGCAACCGGCTCACCAAGATATATACGCGCACCGGCGATGACGGCACGACGGGTCTCGCGGACGGCTCGCGCGTGCGCAAGGACGCCGCGCGCCTGGAAGCGATGGGCGCGGTCGACGAGGTGAACAGCCACCTCGGCGTCGTGCTGTGCGAGGCGCTCCCGGATCACGTGCGCGAGGCGCTCCTCGATATCCAGCACGATCTCTTCGATCTTGGCGGCGAATTGAGCGTACCGGGTCACACGCTGCTCGGCGACCGGCACGTGGCGCGGCTCGAGGAATTGATCGACCGATACAACGCCGAGCTTCCGCCACTGAAGGATTTCATCTTGCCCGGCGGAACGCGCGCGGGCGCGCTGACCCACGTCGCGCGTGCCGCGTGCCGGCGTGCCGAACGGCGGCTGGTGGCGCTGCATGCGGCCGAGCCGGTGCCCGAAGCGCTGCTGCGCTATCTCAACCGCCTGTCCGATTTACTGTTCGTTTTGAGCCGCGCGCTCAATCGCGAAGCCGGCACCGGCGACGTGCTGTGGCAGCAGGGCAAGAACCGCTGACCCTATCGCAATCCTCGCGCCACGCGCACCTCATCGACCGCTTTGCAGATCACTGCCGCACCTTGCGCGATACGCGGCGTGGCGCGCTGTATGAGGTCCGGCGGCACGTAGCCCGTCGCCATGTTTTCGAGCGCAGCGATGCCCTGTGATCGCCATTGCGCGGCGAAGTCGGCCGCCGTGGAGGCGGAGCTCCCTCCCAGAACCACGTCCGGCCGTGCGGCGATCAGGGCTTCCAGCGAGATGGACGGCGTGAGCAGCGCCGCCTCGGCGAACACGTTCACCGCACCGCACAGGGCGAGCACGTCGCTGATGATGTGCCGCCCATTGACGGTGAGCAGCGGACGATCCCAGATTTCGTAGAACACGCGGACGGGCGCACGCCGTGCGTAACGCTGGCGCAGGCTCTCGATCTCGTTCTCGTACTCGCGCGCCGCCCGCTCCGCGTCGGCGCCAGTTCCCGCCATCACACCTATTTGACGCACGACACGCGCGACGTCTTCGAGCCGCGCCGCATCGCTCACGTGGACGCGCAAACCGAGCCGCTCCAGGCGCGCGATGTCCGCAGCGGAGTTTCCGCTCTTCCAGGCGAGGATGAGATCGGGCCGCAGCGCGAGCACGCGCTCGAGATCCACGCGTGCCGCATCGCCGATCTGCGGCAGCCGCTTGGCCGCTTCGGGAAAATCGCTGAAGCGCGGGACGGCGACGAGGTGAGAGCCGGCGCCCGCCGCATAGACGATCTCGGTGAGGTGGGGCGACAGCGTGACGATGCGCGCGGCGGGCTGCGGGAGCACGACCGCGCTGCGGCGATCGTCGGTGACGGCGATGCCCGCATCCGCAATCACCGCGGACGAGAGCGCGGCCGCAGCCAACGCGCAGATCACGCGCGGTGCGGCCATGGGCGCTTACTGAGCGTCGGCTTCCGCCTTGATGCGGCGCTTGCGCACGCCGTCGGCCAGCACGTCCAGCATGCCGCGCGTTTCCTCCCAGCCGATGCAGCCGTCGGTGATGCTGATGCCGTAAGCGAGCGGCTTGCTAGGCAGGAGGTCCTGCCGACCGGACTTGATGTGGCTCTCCGCCATCACGCCGCAGATGCGATCGTCGCCCGCGGCGATCTGGCGTGCGACGTCCTGTGCGACCTCCACCTGCTTCGCGGGATTCTTGCTGCTGTTCGCGTGGCTGAAATCGATCATGATGCGCGCCGGGATGCCGGCTTCCGCCATGCCTTTGGCCGCAGCGTCGACGCTCGCGGCATCGTAGTTCGGCTGCTTGCCGCCGCGCAGGATGAGATGGCAGTCCTCGTTGCCGGTGGTGGACACGATCGCGGAATGGCCCCCTTTAGTCACCGACAGGAAATGATGCGGCGCCTGGGCAGCGCGTATCGCATCGACCGCGATCTTGATGTTGCCGTCGGTGCCGTTCTTGAAACCGACCGGGCACGACAGGCCGGAGGCGAGCTCGCGATGCACCTGGCTCTCCGTCGTGCGCGCGCCGATCGCGCCCCACGATACGAGGTCCGCGATGTACTGCGGCGTGATCATGTCGAGAAACTCGCAGCCGGCCGGCATGCCCGCCTCGTTGAGATCGAGCAGCAGCTGGCGCGCGACGCGCAAGCCGTCGTTGATGCGGAAGCTGCCGTCGAGATTCGGATCGTTGATGAGGCCTTTCCAGCCGACCGTCGTGCGCGGCTTCTCGAAATACACGCGCATGATGATGAGCAGATCACGGTCGAGGCGCGATCTCGCCTCCTTCAGCCGCTCGGCGTATTCCTTGGCCGCCTTGACGTCGTGAATGGAGCACGGACCGACGACGACGACCAGCCGGTCGTCCGCGCCATGCAGCACACGATGCACCGCCTGACGCGTCTCGAATACGGTTTTCGCAGCCTTTTCGGTGAGGCCAAACTCGCGCAGAACGTGCGAGGGGGGGACGAGCTCCTTGATCTCCTTGATCCGTAAATCGTCGGTCTGGTACGGCATCGCGTCGGCTCACTGCTGATAAAGCAACAGATTATAGCGGACGCGGTCAGGAGTTAGGAGTGAGGCGTGAGGGGCGCCAAGCGCCAGTCAGGCGTAAGTGAGGAGTCAGGAGTGGGTGTATGAACCGCTGGCGCGCGCCGGCGGCCACCCCTCACCCCTCACGGCGAACCCTACACCGTTCCGCCGACGGTCAGCCCTTCGATCTTCAGCGTCGGCTGGCCCACGCCGACGGGCACGCTCTGGCCTTCCTTGCCGCAGGTACCCACGCCGGAATCGAGCGCCATGTCGTTCCCTATCATGGTGACGCGCGTCAGCGCATCGGGGCCGTTGCCGATGAGCGTTGCGCCTTTCACCGGGTGGGTGAGCTTGCCGTTCTCGATGACGTACGCCTCGGACGCGGAGAACACGAACTTGCCGCTCGTGATGTCGACCTGGCCGCCGCCGAAATTGACGGCGTAGAGCCCGTTTTTCACCGAAGCGATGATCTCCTGCGGATCGCGGTCGCCGTTCAGCATGAACGTGTTCGTCATGCGCGGCATCGGGATATGCGCGTACGACTCGCGCCGGCCGTTGCCGGTCGGCGCAACGCCCATGAGGCGCGCATTGAGACTGTCCTGCAGATAACCCTTCAGCACGCCGTCCTCGATCAGCACGTTGCGCTGGGTCGGGTTGCCTTCGTCGTCGATGTTGAGCGAGCCGCGGCGGCTTGCGATCGTGCCGTCGTCGACCACCGTCACACCGGGCGCCGCGACACGTTCGCCTATGCGTCCGCTGAACGCGGACGTCCCTTTACGATTGAAGTCGCCTTCGAGCCCGTGACCGACCGCCTCGTGGAGCAGCACGCCAGGCCAGCCCGGACCCAGCACGACGGTCATCGTTCCCGCCGGCGCAGGGCGTGCTTCGAGATTGACGAGCGCCTGGTCCACCGCCTTGCGCGCGTAATCGCGCAGCACGTCGTCGGTGAAATACGCGTAATCGAACCGGCCGCCGCCGCCGAAGCTGCCCTGTTCGCGCCGCCCTTCGTGCTCGACGATCACCTGCACCGACACGCGCACGAGCGGCCGCACGTCGGCGGCCTGCACGCCGTCGCTGCGCGTGACCAGCACCACCTCGTATTCGCCCGCGAGATACGCCATCACCTGGGTGACGCGCGGGTCGAGCGCTCGGGCATAACGCTCCAGCCGCTCGAGCAGCGCGACTTTCTCCGCGTCCTTCAGGCTCGCGATCGGATCCTGCGGCGCATACAAGGCGCGGCCGCCGGTGGTGCGCGCCACCTGCGTGGCGGCCGATTGCCCGTGCCGAGCGATGGCGCGCGTCGCATGCGCAGCGGCTTGCAGCGCGTCGAAGCTGATGTCGTCCGAGTACGCGAACGCCGTTTTCTCGCCGGTCACCGCACGCACGCCCACACCCTGGTCGATATTGAAGCTGCCCGATTTCACGATGCCTTCTTCCAGGCTCCACGACTCGTTGCGGCTGTACTGGAAGTAAAGATCGGCGTAATCCACGCTGTGTGTGAGGATTTCGCCGAACACGGCCTGCAGCTGCCGGTTATCGAGCGAATGGGGCGCGAGGAGTATGTCGCTTGCGGTGGCAAAGGCGATTTCGGGTTTGATTTCCACTGACACTTGAGGTCCGATCCAAAAAAAACGGGCGAGACAGAGATATGCGGCCTGGCCGGCCGCGGTTCAATGGCAGATTGCGCTCAGCACTGGCGCAGCGTGCGATGGCTCAGCGCCGGCAGGCTTTGCCGCAACCGCCGAAGATACGCAAGATTGACGCCAGCGACCACCACGCCGGAACCGCGGTGCAGCCGGTCGAGGACCACGCCCCACGGGTCGACGATCATCGAATCGCCGTGCGTCTCGCGGCCGTTCACGTGATAACCGCCCTGCGCCGGCGCCACGACGTAGGCGAGATTCTCGATCGCGCGGGCGCGTATCAGCGTTTCCCAATGCGCCTTGCCCGTCGTTTCCGTGAAGGCCGAAGGCACCATGATGAGGTCGACGTCGCCCATCGCGCGATAGAGCTCGGGGAAGCGCAGGTCGTAGCAGATCGAAAGCCCCACGCGCGCGAACGGCGTTTCGAATACGACCACTTTGTCGCCCGGCTCTATGGTGACCTGCTCCGAATAGCGCTCATCATTCATCTCGAAACCGAAGAGATGGATCTTGTCGTAGCGCGCGACCTGGCGCCCCTGGTCATCGAAAACCAGCGTGCTGTTGCGCACCTTGCTGTCGACGGATGCGACGAGCGGCACCGAGCCGCCGACGAGCCATACGCCATGGCGCTTCGCCGCATCCGAGAGGAAGGCCTGTATCGGCCCCTTGCCCGGCTGCTCGCGCACCTTGACCTTGTCGTCGTCGCGCATCCCCATGATCGGGAAGTATTCGGGCAGCCCGATCAACTTGGCGCCCTGCTCGGCCGCCATCTCGATCAAGCGCGCCGCCTCCTTGAGATTCGCCTCGACGTGCGGCCCTGAAGCCATCTGCACCGCAGCGACGCGCACGATGCCGGGCGCAATCTCGGGCGCCGTGCGCTGGTTGGAGTTCTGACGAACGGTACTGCGCAGTCGCGTGCTCATGGCAACACTTCCAGGGTCAACGGTTCGCCGCGGTTGCGGTCGGGACGCAGCATGATGTCGTCGCCGTTCACGGCGAGCGCGATCAGCCACGAACGCAGCTCCTCGGCGTAAAGCAGCGGTTCCTGTCCGGCGGGATAGTGGATCACCAGCCTGCGCCCCGCCTGTGCGAGATAGGTGCGCACCGCCTGCTGTATCGCCGGATGATCCATGATGGCGCGCGCGCTGCGCGGACGATCCCATAGATCGGGTGGTATGGCGTGTGTCTCCGCCAGCGCGGTCGACGCCGATCCAAGCAGCGCCGCCAAAGCGAACAATCGCAACGATCTTAGCATGGTCCTCACGGATTCGATTCGCGCTTCGGGGCCTCGGGGCGCTCGAGCTTCGCCACCTGAGGATCGCTCCACGTGCCGGTGATGCCGTAGTCGAAGCCTGCGATCTGGTCCAGCGGATCCTTCAGCAGCTTTTGCGCAAGGAATGCCGCGACCCCGGCCACCGGCCCTCCGATCAGCGCGCCGGCGATCGATACGCTGTCCGAAAGATGCGGGCTCACGCGCACGAACAGGCTTTGCGTCTCGCGCGCGAGATCGACGTTGCCCGTCATCACGACCTGCGCGGAAGGCCCGATGATCCTCAGATTGTCCGTGCTCGCCACGCCGCGCGATATCGTCACCGCACCCAGGATCGCGTCGAACGCGAAGCCTTCGCTGAATATGTCTCGGAAATCGAGCGTGATGCGCCTGGGCAGCGCCTGCAGCGACAGTATGCCGAGCAGCTTGGCTATGCCCGGCTCGAGCTTCACGAACTGCCCGCGCGCCGCGTCGATGACGAGATTGCCGCCGAGCGTCGGGTAGTCGAACTCCTGCGGGCTGCCCGCCCAGTGCAGGGTGCCTTCGATCTTCGCGGTGCCGCGGCGCACGCCCTCGGGCAGTCCCCAGCGCGCGAGCGTCTTGCCGATGTCGCTCACATCGAGGCGCACGTTGAGCTGTGTGCGCGGCTGCGAAAGCCAGCCCTGCCATACGCCGTCCGCGGAGAGCGTGCTCTCGGGATTCGTAATGCGCAGACGCTCGATCTTCCAGTCGCGATTCTCGTGCACGGCGTTCACTTCCAGGCGCCCGAGCTGTTTTTGTCCGAGCTGGAACGACTCGGCAACGATGTCGAGCGCCGGCAGCTCCGGAGGCTTCGCCGGCGCGGGGGGCTTCTCGCGCAGCTCCGTCATTCGTGTTTCGGCGGCCGGCACGACCAGCCGCTTCAAGCGCGCGGTGAGCCGGCCTTTGCCCTGCGGCCGCCAGGTGCCCGTGCCTTCCAGCTCCTGTGCCGTTGCGGTGATGTTGACGGCGCCGCTCGCTGCCGTCGCGGCTATTGCAAGATCGTGGAAGCGCCGGCCGAAGACGTCCATTTGCGCGATCTTGAGATCCATGCCGTTCACCATGAAGCTCGCCCCGCCTTCGCCCTCGCCGGCGAGCCTCAGCCACTCGTCGAAATCGAGCAGTCGGATCGCGCCGCTCATCCATACGCCGGGCTTGTCGGGCTCGCCTGCCGCGCCGCCCCCGAATCGAACGACGCCGCGGTCGACCACGGTGCGCTTGCCTTCCGAGCGCATCACGAACTGTCCGCTCGCGACGTCGCCGTAGCTAAAGCCCATGCGCTCCTGCCCGGTGTTGACGCGCCGCTCGAGCCGCAGCGGCACCGCATCGGCAGCCGCCTTGTTCAAAGGCGCCGGCAGATCGGACGCCATGCCTTGCAGGCTCGACTCGATGACGAGATCCGCCGTCTTCTTGCGCACGACGAAGGTCCCGCGCCAGTCGGTCGCACCGCGCAGATGCTGCATGATGGCGATGTCATTACCCAGCTTGCGCACGTTGTCGGCGTTGATGCGCCCGCTCATGCCTATGCGTATGACGCCGTCGCGCTGCGTGGCTGCGTTGAGCGTGACCGGACCGCCGAGGAACACGCCGGTCGCGCTCGGAATGCGGACCGACGACTCCGTGAATTCGAGCCGGCCGCTCGCCTGATCGATGGGCGGAATGGCGCTGTCCACCACCACGTTGTTGTTGAGGAACGAGTACGCTCCGTTCACGCGCGTCTCGCGCAAGTTCGCGAGCGGCAGCATGAGCTTCAGGGCGAGCCGGCCGCGCCCCTGGGCGCGCGCTTCGTCGGTGAAGTTGTCCAACATGCTGCTCACCGGGCTTTTCGCGATGAAATTGAGAAAATCCGACGTCGGTCCCTCCGCCTCACCGGTTACCGTCAGCATCGGCGCGGGTGTATCGAGATTCGGTATCGTGGCCTGCACTTTGGCAAGCCTCACGTTGAAGATGCTCGCCTGCTTCGCGAGCACGTCCATGCGCCGTCCGCGAAACTGCAGCTCGCCCTCGATCTGGTCGATCCGCGGCCAGTCGTCGGCGTAATTGAGCGCTGCGCCGCTCACTTTCGCGACGACGGAGAACATGCCGCCCTTGTTGTCCGGATAAGGAAAGTCGGCGACCCGTCCCTTTACCCGGAAGCGCACATCGCTCGAGCGGCCGGCCACGAATGCGCGCTCGAACCATGGCCGATGCTCCTTCAGCAAGCCGACCGGCAGATAGCGTGCGGCGGCTCGCGCTTCCGCGCGCGTCAGCGTGCCGGTGATATCGAGCTCGTCCCCGCTCGCGCGGTGGTGATAGCTGCCGGCGGCGACGCCCGCCATATCGGCATTGGCCGCGGCGACGTTGTGAAAGCGCAGATCCAGACTGTCTCTGCCGTGCGACCAGGTCACGTGCGCGCTCGCGGTATCGAGCGGAATGACTTCGTGAAATACCGAGGGCAGATCGAGGCTCGCGTGCTCGCCGGAGACGATGAGCGTGCCTCCTTTTTCGGTCGCGTCCAGGCTGCCGCTGAATCCCGCGACACCGGGCAGACGCTCCCAGCGCTTGAAGCCCAGCCCGGCGAAACGCATGCGCGCGCCGTAGCTTTGCGGATGAGGCCACGCGCCTTTCCAGCGGACCGCGAGATCGTTGACCGCGCCGGTCGGCTCAATCGCGGCCACTGTCTTGCGCGTCGACTCGTCCACGGGCAAACGGTCCAGCAGCATGACGAGCGGCGCAAGATCCAGGCTGTTCGCGCGGAGCTCGCCGGCAACGACGTTGCCGGCCTTGTCATGGGTGATATGCAGCAGCGCGTCCGCGGGCCGCAGTGCGATGCCCAGCCTCGATGTCGCGAGACTGAGCGCGGTCGTGCTGATTTCGTAGCCCTGCTGCATTGTTTTCCAGCCGAAACGCCCCGACAGCGCGTCGAGCTCGAGCTCGGGCAAATCTTTCCGCAGGCGGGTGCGCACATTCGTGAGCTGCACGTCCGCGATCGCCTGCTTGAGTCGGTCGTGGTCGAATGTGAGCCAGGTGCGCAACGCGCCCGAGCCCTGCGGAAACTCGATGGGGAACGGCACCCAGGTACGCCACGCAGCGATGTCGACGTGGTCGAGCTGCACGAAGAGCCGCCCGTTCCATTCCGACAGCGCGTCCACGCTGCGGCCGCGCAGGTCGCCGCGGATATCCAGGCCGCGCGCAATTTCGGAAGGCGCTTCGGCTTGCAGCCCGAAGCGGTGACGCCGGCCACGGTTCACGAGCTGGAGATTCACGTGCTTTAGCGCAAGGGGCGGCGCGCCGCGCAGTTCATCGGTCCATACCAGACCCGCGTCGTGTATCTCGATGTCCGGCTGCTCGAGCAGCCAGTCGGCGAAGCCGTCGCCTTCGCCGGCCGATTGGTCGAGCTCTATGCCGGCGACCCAGATGCCGCCCTGCCGGTCGCGCCGCACGTCGAGCACCGGCTTGTAAATGTCGAGGGCGTGAAAGCTCACCCGCATGATCGCCAGAGAGCGCCACGAGAGCGTGCTGTCGACGCGTGAAAACTCCAGCGCGGGCCGGTCCGAACGGTCGTACACGGTGACGTTCTCGAGGACGAGACGCGGACGCAGACCATCCCAGTTGCCGGAAATCTTGCCGATTGCGATATGCTGGCGCGAGGCGTTGCTGACTACGCGGGCGATATCGTCCCGGAAGTGGTCGATATTGGGCAGCAGCCAGTAGCGCAAGCCAAGCACCACGGCGCCCGCCATGAATGCCACAGCCAGCATCGCCCAGACCAGCGTGCGATAGGTCCACACGGAACTTTTTTTAAGCCAGCGCAGGGCGGCAGCAGCGGTCACGTAGTGCCTGAAAATCGAAAAATGCAGCAGTCAAACAACGGTTTAGACATTCTAACCCGATCGCACATGGAATCGAATACCGATTTACATCCTGTTACGAACGACGCGCGCGTCGCGCTGGCATGCCGGTACAGCCGCTACGCGAAACGCGTCCTCGACGCGCGGCCCGAGCTCGCTCGTCAGCCCTTCGACAGCCCCTATGCGCGCTCTGCCATGCTCGAGGCGATCCGTCGCGAATGCGCCACCGACGATGCCGCACTCGGGCGAGCGTTGCGGCTGCTGCGCCAGGAAGTGATGCTGCGGCTCATCGTACGGGACTTGAACGGGCTTGCGGACCTGAAGGAAGTCACGGAAACCACCACCACGCTTGCCGAAGTGGCGATCACCGCAGCGTTGGAGCACGTCGAAGCCGATCTGGTTCAGCAGTACGGCGTGCCGCGCGGCCCGAGCGGGCGGCGGCAGCAGCTCCATGTGGTCGGAATGGGCAAGCTGGGCGGGGGCGAGCTCAACGTCTCGTCGGACATCGACATCATCCTGCTCTATCCGGAAGACGGCGACACCGACGGCGCCCGGCCGCTCAGCAATCACGAATACTTCACGCGCGCGGCGCGGCGCACGATAGGCGCGCTCGCCGAGCTCACCGAGCACGGCTATGTCTTCCGCGTGGACACGCGGTTGCGGCCGTACGGCGACAGCGGTCCGCTGGTGATGAGCTTCGACATGCTCGAGAACTACCTCATCACGCAGGGCCGCGAATGGGGGCGCTACGCCTGGATCAAGGGGCGGGCGCTCACCGGCGACCGCGGCGGCGAGCTCATGGAGCTCGTGCGGCCTTTCGTCTTCCGCCGCCATCTGGATTACAGTGCCTTCTCCTCGATGCGCGAGCTCCATGAGCAGGTGCGCCGTGAGGTGGCTCGGCGTGACATCGCCGACAACATCAAGCTCGGACCCGGCGGCATACGCGAAATCGAGTTCATCGTTCAGCTGTTTCAGCTGATCCGCGGCGGCCGGGATGCGCTGCTGCGGGCGAAGCCCACCCTCCAGGTGCTCGCTCTGCTGCTCGAGCGCCGCCTGCTTCCCGAAGCTGCGGTGCGGGAGCTGCACGAGGCGTACGTGTTTCTGCGCAATCTTGAGCACCGTCTGCAGTACGCCGACGACCAGCAAACGCATCGTCTCCCCCATGGCGATGAAGAGCGCGCCGCCATTGCCCGGCAAATGGGATATGCGAGCTACGCCGACTTCGCCGCCGCGCTCGAACGGCACCGCGCTCACGTATCGCGCCACTTCAGCGAAATATTCGCAAGCTCCACGCCCACATCGCAGCATCCGCTCGCCCCGATCTGGCAGGACGCGGAGTCGGCCGACGCGGTGGTGGAGCAGCTCACCGCCCTCGGCTTCCGGCGCGCGCGTGACATGCAGCAGCGGCTGGCCGGCATGCGCCGCAGTGCACGCTACCGCGAGATGCCAGCGGTGAGCCAGGCGCGGCTCGATCGCCTCGTTCCACTCACGATAGCCGCCGCGCGCGGCTATCCGGATCGCGACGCAACACTCGAGCGCATGCTGCAGCTGCTCGAAAGCGTAAGCCGCCGCGAGTCCTATCTCGCCCTGCTCGAGCAATACCCCGACGCGCTCGGCCGCGTGGCGGAGCTCATGAGCGCGAGCCCGTGGGTCGCACAGTACCTCACTCAGCATCCGATACTGCTCGACGAGCTGCTCGACCCGCGCACGCTGTATGCCGCGCCGGACTGGCGCGAGCTCACGAGCGCGCTGCGTCGCAACCTGGACTCCGCTGACACCGACATCGAGCGCCAGATGGACGTGCTGCGCCATTTCAAGCAGACGCAAACGATACGCCTCGTCGCCCAGGATCTCGCCGGCACGCTGCCCCTCGAAACGCTGTCGGACCACCTGTCCGACCTTGCGTGCGTGCTGCTGCGGGAAGTGACGCGGCTCGCATGGGGTTATCTGCGCCAGCGCCATCGCCCGGAGCCGGCGTTCGGCATCGTGGCCTACGGGAAGCTGGGCGGCAAGGAACTGGGTTATGCATCGGATCTCGATCTCGTGTTCCTCTACGACGATGCGGCGCCGGAGGCGCCGGAGAACTACGCGCGTCTCGCCCAGCGCATCAACCACTGGCTGACGAGCATGACCGCCGCGGGCGTGCTGTACGAAACCGATTTGCGGTTACGTCCCGACGGCGTGAGCGGCCTGCTCGTGAGCCCGCTTGCGAGCTTTCACGACTATCAGCTCAAAAACGCGTGGGTATGGGAGCATCAGGCGCTCACACGCGCGCGTTTCGTCGCGGGCGATCCCGCCATAGGCGCAGCGTTCGAAGCGCTGCGGATCGCGGTGCTCCGAGCCCCGCGCGAGCTCGCCACTCTGAAAGAGGAAATCCGCGCGATGCGCGGCAAGATGCTCGACGCGCATCCCAATCGCACGCAGCTGTTCGATCTGAAGCATGATCCGGGCGGCATCATCGACGTCGAGTTCATCGTCCAGTACCTCGTGCTCGGCCATTCCAGCGAACATGTCGACCTCACCGGCAATATCGGCAATCTGGCGTTGATCAAGCTCGCCGCGCGGCTAGGACTGGTTCCCGAACGCGAAGCGCTCGCGGCGCACGCCGCCTACCGGCGTTTCCGACAGCTTCAGCACGCGCTACGCCTGCAGGGCGAAAAATACGCACGCGTTCCTCCGTCCGATGTCCGTGCGGAGGTCGACGCAGTCCGCGACTTGTGGAAGCTCGTCTTCGGCGAGGCGCCGCCGCGCCCAGCGGACGAGCAGTGACGAATACGGTAAAATGGCCGCTTTCCAAGGGGGTACTGACATGTCGATGGCAGATCGTGACGGGCACATTTGGTACGACGGCAAGCTCGTGCCCTGGCGGAATGCCACGACTCATGTGCTCACCCACTCGCTCCATTACGGCCTTGCCGTATTCGAGGGTGTGCGCGCGTATCAGACCGGCCAAGGCACGGCGATATTCCGGCTCAAAGAGCATACCGACCGGCTGTTCAATTCCGCGCACATCTATCTCATGAAGATCCCGTACTCCCGGGATGAGATCATGGAAGCGCAGAAGGAAGTCGTGCGCGCGAACAAGATGGAATCCTGCTACATCCGGCCCATCGCCTTCTACGGCTCCGAAAAAATGGGCGTGTCGCCCAAGGGCGCGAGCGTTCATGTGGCGATCGCCGCGTGGCCTTGGGGCGCGTACCTGGGCGCCGAAGCGCTCGAGAAAGGCATACGCGTGAAAACGTCTTCGTATGCGCGCCATCACGTCAACGTTTCGATGTGCCGCGCCAAGTACTCCGGCACCTATGCGAACTCCATACTCGCGAACTTGGAAGCGACCGAGCACGGCTACGACGAGGCGCTGCTGCTCGACGTCGACGGATTCGTGGCCGAAGGATCGGGAGAGAACTTCTTCGTCGTGAAAGACGGCGCGCTGTACGAGCCCGAGCTCACGAGCGGACTGTCCGGCATCACACGCGACGCCATCATCACGCTTGCCACCGAAATGGGCTACACCGTGAGCTCCAAGCGCATCACGCGAGACGACGTCTATATCGCCGACGAGGCCTTCTTCACGGGCACGGCCGCCGAAGTGACGCCGATACGCGAGGTGGACGGCCGTGTCATCGGCAGCGGCAAGCGCGGTCCGATCACGGCGCGGCTGCAGCAGGCTTTCTTCGACTGCGTGCTGGGCAAGTCGGAGAAGCATCGCGACTGGCTCACTCCCGTGGCCTCCTGAGGACGACGATGAACGACGTACGACAGACATCCGCCCGCGAAGTGGAAGTGACCGCGGCGGACCTTCCGCTGCATTGCCCGACTCCGGAAATGAAGCTGTGGAACGCGCACCCCCGCGTGTATCTGCCGATCGAGAAGTCCGGCGAGGCGCTATGCCCGTACTGCGGCACGCATTACACGTTGAAGGGCGGCGCAGTCGCCGGCGGGCACTAGCCGCGACGCTGGTGGCCGATGGCGGGCGACCGACCGCGCGCCCGCTCCCCCATATCACTGCTGCGCATCACTTTCCCACGTGAAAATACTCGTCGTCGCCCCGTCCTGGATAGGCGACACCGTGCTGTCGCAGCCGCTGTTCCGGCTGCTGCACCAGCGCTACCCCGGGCTGCAGCTCGATGTGATCGGGCCGCCGTGGACGCTGCCACTGCTGCGCCGCATGCCCGAAGTCCGGCGCGCGTCGGCGCACGGCTTCGCGCACGGGGAGCTCAAGCTCGGCAGCCGCTTCCGCCTGGGACGCGAGCTCGCGCGTGAGGGTTACGACCAGGCGATCGTCCTGCCCAACACGCTGAAATCCGCGCTCATCACGCTGTTCGCGGGCATACGGCGGCGCACGGGCTACCGCGGCGAGTCACGCTGGCTGGTGTTGAACGACATGCGTCACCTCGACGAGCGCGCGTTGCCGCAGATCGCGCAGCGTTACGCCGCGCTGGGCCTCGATCAGGGCATGTCACTGCCCGCCCGGCTGCCGCTGCCGCATCTCACTGCGGACCCGGCTGCCGTGCGCCGCACGCTCGAGCGGCACGTGCTCGGCGAAGCGGGCAACGCGATCGCGTTCTGCCCCGGCGCGGAGTACGGGCCCGCAAAGCGATGGCCCGCGCCGTACTTCGCGGAGCTCGCACGCAAGCTGTCCGCGGAAGGCCATCCGGTATGGCTGATCGGATCGTCGAACGACGCTGCGGTGGGTGAGGAAATCGAGCGGCTGGCGCCCGGCGCGGTGGTCAATCTGTGCGGCAAGACGGCGCTGGACGAGGCCATCGATCTGCTCGCCGCTGCACACCTCGTGGTGACCAACGATACGGGACTCATGCACATCGCGGCCGCGCTCGGCACGCCGCTGCTCGCGCTGTACGGCTCGAGCACGCCGACCTTCACGCCGCCGATGTCCGAAGCGGCAACGATATTGAAGCTCGACATGCCATGCAGCCCGTGCTTCGAGCGCACCTGCCCGCTGGGACACTTTGACTGCATGAATCGCCTGAAGCCGGCGAACGTGCACGACCGCGTCATGGAGCTGCTCGCCCAGCTGCCGCAGCCGCACGAGGCAATGCGCACTACAGGTTGAGCTTGGCGTTCTCGCCGAGCGCGTCTTTCTCTCCAGTCGCGATCGCCTTGGTGAGGCCGTAGAGCTGGCCGATCGAGGTTCCCGGGCCGTCCCAGTACTCCGCCTTGTGCACGTCGACGCGCAGCAGCGCGAGGTCCGGATCGTCCGGACCTTGGGGGAACCAGGCCTTTGCCCAGTCCGTCCACAGCGCCTTGACCTTCGCCGTATCGCGCACTACCGTCGCGGTGCCGGAGAGGGACACGTAATCCTGCTTCTCGGGATGGGCGTAACTTAAGTTCACCTGCCAGTCGCCGCCGGCGACCTCGGCGATTTTCGGCGACGTCACCGACGTGAAAAACCACAACGCATCGTTCGCGTCCATTTCGAGCGTCTGCAGCGGACGGCTGCGCAGGCTGCCGTCGTGGTCCACTGTGGTCATCATCGCGACTTTCAGATCCGCGATCAGATCGCGCAGCTTCTCGATCTCTTCCGTTTTCGCGCGTGAGCCTTCCATCGGCGCCTCCAATCGGTAGGAATCCGAAACTCGATGCGAAATACGTGCCGCGCGCGCGGGTCAGCGTGCAGTGTGACGCCGGCTGCGTGCTGTCCATTCACCGGCGCAGCAGCGTCAGTGTTTACCGCTCGCCTCGCACGCGACACCATCGGCGAGCAGCCTCTCGTAGGAGGCGTCGTCGATGCCCACTTCCCGTAACAGCTCGCGATTATGCTGCCCGAGCGCGGGCGCCGGCGTGCGTATCGATCCCGGCGTGCCCGACAGGCGCGGCACCACGTGGTGCATCGGGTACTCACCCATTTCGGCGTCGGGATAGTCGGCGATGAGCTCGCGCTCGATGACATGAGGATCTTCGACGATCTGCGAGATGTCGTAGATGGGCCCTATGGTGACTTCCGCTTTCTCGAAGAATTCGACGTTCTCGGCCTGCGTGCGCTGGGCGATGAATGCGCCGATGATGGCATCGAGCTCTTCCGCATGCTTCACGCGCTCGGCATTCGTCTTGTAGCGCGGATCGTCGCAAAGCTCCGGCCGGCCGATCGACCGGAACACCCGCTCGGCCATCTTTTGCGTGGAAGCGGAGAGACCCACGTACAGCCCGTCCTTGCATTTGTACGCGTTGCGCGGCCCCGAGTTGGTCGAGCGGCTGCCGGTGCGCGGCTTCACTTTGCCGGTGAGGCGATAGCTCGCCGCCTGCGGTCCCAGCACGGCGAACACCGGATCGAGCAGCGGCAGATCGATGACCTGTCCTTTGCCGCCGTTCATTTCCACTTCACGCAGCGCCACCATGACCGCTGCCGCGCCGTACAGCCCGGCATAGGAGTCGGCCATGTAAATCGGCGGCAGCACCGGCTCGCGGTCCGCGAAGCCGTTCATCGATGCATAGCCCGACATGCCTTCGACCAGCGTACCGAAGCCCGGTCGCCGGCGATAAGGGCCGTCCTGGCCCCAGCCGGAAATGCGCACGATCACGAGCTTGGGCTGGTGCTTGAGCAGTACGTCGGGCCCGAGGCCCATGGTCTCGAGCGTGCCCGGCCTGAAGCTCTCCACGAATATCGCCGCACCGCGCAAGAGCTCGAGCAGCAGCTCGCGCGCTTGCGGCTTGCGCAGCTCGAGGCCGAGGCTTTTTTTGTTGCGGGCGTAGAGCTTCCAGTTGATCTGCACGCCGTTGGTTTTCCAGTCGCGCAGCGTGTCGCCCGCCGGCGGCTCCACCTTGATCACCTCGGCGCCGAAGTCGCCGAGAAATTGCGTGAGCTGGTTGCCGGCGACCAGCCGCGACAGATCGAGCACGCGCACGCCTTCCAGCGGGCCGCGCGCATTGGCTTCGTATGATTTTTTGTGCAGCTTCATAGTATGTCGGTGAACTTCGAATCGTGAACCGAAAATGCGCCTCGCCGAGCGCTCTACGCCGTAAGCAATGTGCACGGCACGCACGTCATTCCGTCTGAATGTTTGCTTCCTTCACGACCTTCTTCCACTTCGCGATCTCGCTCTTCACGATGCCGCTGAAAGCTTCGGGCGTCGTCGGCGCCGGCTCGGCCCCGAAGTCGGCGAAGCGCTTCTTCATGTCCTCCGTCGCGAGCACCTTGTGGATTTCGTTGCTCAGCCTGTCGAGCACGGCCTTCGGCGTTTTCGCAGGCGCGAAGACGCCCCACCACAGCTCGTTGTCGTAGCCCGGCAGCGTTTCGGCGATGGCCGGCAACTCGGGTACGAACGACGAGCGCTTGGGGCTCGATACGCCGAGCGCCCGCAGCCGCCCGGAGTTCATTTGAGCCTGCACCGACGGCAGGCTCACGAGCAGCACCTGCACGTGGCCGCCCATGAGATCGGTGATCGCGGGCGCCATGCCCTTGTGCGGCACGTGCGTCATCTTGATCTTCGCCATCGCTTGCAACACTTCGATCCCGAGGTGATTGATGCTGCCGCTGCCGGCGGAGGTGTAATTGAGCTGACCGGGCTTCGCGCGCGCGAGCGCAACGAATTCCTTCACCGATTTCACAGGCAGCGCGGGATGGACGACCAGCACCATGGGCCCTTTGCCGAGCATGGTCACGCCCGCGACGTCGCTCACCGGATCGAACGGCAGCCGCGGCATCACGGCGGTGCCGGTCGTATACGAGGTCGACGTGACATAAAGCGTATGGCCGTCGGGCGCCGACTTTGCCATGAGCTCCGCGGCTATCATCTGATTTGCGCCCGGACGGTTTTCCACCACGACGGGCTGCCCCCACGCTTCGTTGAGGCGCTGCCCTATGGCACGTGCGAAGATGTCATTGCTGCCGCCTGCCGGCGCGCCGACGAGTATGCGTATATTCTTCGAAGGGAAAGCGGTTTGCGCGGCGGCCACACCTGCGAACGCTACGGCGATCGCGCACAATGCAGATGTCGCGAGCCTCACGCGCCCGCGACAGTTGTTGTTCTTCATGACGCCCCTCACCTGAAAACCGAAAGAACGTCATTCTCCTGTGGCCGCAGGCGAAAGTGAAGCGCGTACGCGGAAGACCGCGCACGCGCGTACCGCTGGACAGAACAACGCCGTGGCGCGTTACTCCGCCTGTATGTTCGCAGCTTTGATGACTTTGCCCCAGCGCGCGATTTCCGACTTGAGATAAGCCGCAGCACGATCGGGAGTGGATCCTACGGTCTCCGCGCCTTCTTTCGCGAATCGCGCTTTCACGTCCGGCCTCGACACCACCGCCGCGGTGTCGCGCGAAATGCGCTGCACGAGCGCGTCGGGCGTCTTCGCCGGCGCGAAGAGCATGAACCACGCCGTCGCTTCGAACCCCGGCACACCGGCTTCGGCGACCGTCGGCACGTCCGGCATCGCGGGCGAACGCTTCGGCGACGTCACCGCGAGCGCGCGTATGCGTCCCGACTGCAGATGCGGCGTTACCGAAATGATCGTGGCGAACATCATTTGCACCTGCCCCGCGAGGAGATCGGTCAGCGCGGGCGCGGCGCCCTTGTACGGCACATGATTGAGCGCCACGCCGGCCATGTTCTCGAACATCGCGGCCGAGAGATGCGGCGGCGTGCCGTTGCCGGACGATGCATAGTTGAGCTGACCCGGCTTCCCCTTTGCGAGCGCGATGAGGTCCTTCACCGATTTCGCAGGCACCGCCGTGTTGACGACGAGCACGCTGGGCTGCGTGGCCACCAGGGATATCGCCTCGAAATCCCTCACCGGGTCGTAAGGCAGCTTCTTGAACAGCGTCGCGTTGATCGCGTGCGCGGTGTTGGTGAGCAGCAGATTGTGGCCGTCCGGCACGGCGTGCGCCGCGAGATCGGCGCCCAGCGTCGTGCCGGCGCCGGGACGGTTGTCCACCACGACCTGCTGCCCCCAGCGCTCGGTCAAGTGCGGCGTCAGCGAGCGCGCAACGATGTCCACGCCGCCGCCCGCGGGGAAAGGCACGATGAGGCGCACCGGCTTCAACGGAAAATCGGTCTGCGCAGCACGAACCGCGCCGCCGGCGAGCAATGCGGCGAGCGCCGCAACGATGTATCGATGCATGACCATCTCCTCTGATCTTTGTTGTCGCGTGACGGGCCGGCCGAGTCGCGCCGAAAACGGCTGCAGCATGCGGCCCCCGCGGGTCGATTACTGCCTGGCGTGTGCGCGCACCGCCTCGCTCAACATGCGCGTCAACGTCTCGGTGCTTTCCATCCGCTCGAGCTCGGCGACGGCGCCCGCAATCTCGCGTGCCGCTTGCACGCCGATCGTCTTGCACGCCAGCTCGACGAACTTGCGATCGAGCTCGGCATGCGTCATCGGGTCTTCCGGCGTTCCCTTGCGGTACAGCACTTCCACTTCCAGCGTTCTGCCGTCGCGTGTGACCACCACCGCGCGGCACGCCACGCGCAGCTTGCCGCCGCTCGCGTCGTACCGCGGCTCGAGCGCCACGCGCACCCGTCGAATGAAGTCCAGCACCGCCGGGTCGCGCATCGTCTGCTCGTTGAACTCGTCGGCCGTCGCCTTGCGACGCAGCGCCATGACAGCCATGCCATAGCAAAGATTCATCTGGGCGGCGAGCACGCCCTGCACCTGCGCGGGATCGTAATGCCACCCGCAATGGTGCAGCGTGTTGGTGCTGACGTACGCCGTCACTTCGCGTATGTCATCGGCTTCGAGCGCATGATCGCGCATGATGCGGTCGATGGCGCTCATCGCCGTGATGCTGCCGTTCGACGCGGGCGCCGGCTTGTAGCCGACCGACAGAATGTCCCAGCGCGTGCCGAGCTCCGCTGCGAGCTCCGCGCCCGCATAGTCGCCCACCAGCGTGCTCATGAAGCCGCCGTACGGGGCTTCGAGCACGTCCGGAATGCCGGTGTAATCGAGGGCGGCGAGTCGCGCGGCATAGACGCCGCTTTGCGCAGCGCGCCCCGAGTGGAAGCCCTTCGCCATTGCGCCTTCCTGCACCGCCATGAGCCCCGCGGCCTGCGAGCCCGCAATGCCGAGGGCATGGCGCATGCGGCCGGCATCGAGACCCAGCAGGCGCCCCGCGGCCGCGCCGGCAACCAGTGCGCCGGTCGTACCCTGATTGTGATAGCCGCGCGTGAACATGCCGCCCTTGCACGCCATGCCGACCCGTATGCCGATCTCCGCGCCCGCGACGACGGCGGTGATCGCATCGCGGCCCGAGTAACGGCCGGCTTCCGCCAGCGCGAGAACGGCCGGAACCGACGTCGCGCCCGGATGCAGCGTGGCGCCGATGTGAATCTCGTCGAGCTGGAAAGCATGCGCGCTCGTCCCATTCACGAGCGCCGCATGCGAGGGCGACGTGCGCTGCGGGAGGCCCAGCACTTGCGAAGGACCGTCGCCGATATCCTCGCTCACCATGGCGGCAAGCCTGCGCACCGAGGCGAGCGTGGCGCCGAACAGGCAGCAACCCAGCGTGTCGAGTATCGAAGTCTTCGCCTTGGCGACGACGTCCGAAGGCAGACGCTCGAATTGCAGCGCCGATGCGAACTCGGCGAGCCTGCGCGTTGCGTCCGCTGCCGCAGGATCAGTCTTATGCATTGTCATGGGGTTTGCTCCTCACTCCTCACTCCTCACCCCTCACTCCTCACCGGAGCTCACGGTCCCTCGTCTGCCGGCGTGCGCAGCTTGCGCTGCGGATACACCTTGCCCGGGTATTTTTTGAGCGCCTCCTCGTCGACGTCTATGCCCAGGCCCGGCGTCGTCGGCAGCGTGATGTAGCCGTTCTTGGGCTTCAACTGGTTCGGCGAGATCTGATCGCAGAAATCGACGAACGGCAGGAAGTACTCCGTGATGATGAAGTTGGGCATCACTGCCGACGCGTGCACCGTGGATGCGAGCGCAACGAGCGTCGAGTTGTAGTTGTGCGGGGACATGGCGACGAGGAAGGATTCCGCCATCGCGGCGATCTCCTTGAGCTCCAGTATGCCGCCTACGCACGCGACGTCCGGATTCAGGATGTCGGCCGCGCGCTTCTCCAGCAGCGGACGAAAGCCGGTCTTGGTGTACGTCGCCTCGCCGATGACCACCGGAATCGGTATCTCGCGGCGGATCTGCGCAAGCTCGTCCGTGAACTCGGCCTGGCATGACTCTTCCATCCAGTACAGATTGAATTCGGCCAGCCGCTTGTCGAGGCGTATCGCGTGCATGGGGGCGAGACGGCGGTGCTGGTCGATGAGGAGATCGACATCGGGACCGACCGCGTCGCGTATCGCTTTGGTGACGCGCACCGCACGCTCCTCCGCCTCTTTCGGTATCCAGGTGCGCCACGGCGCCGGCAGCGGATCGAACTTGAGCGCGGTCCACCCTTGTGCGACGACCTTCTCGGCGGCGCGCGCGTAGTCCGCGGGCTCTTTGAGGCCGTAGCTCCAGCCGTTGGCATAAACGCGGATCTTGTCGCGGCAGCGTCCGCCGAGCAGGTTGTAGACCGGCTGCTTGCACGCCTTGCCGACGATGTCCCACATCGCCTGCTCGATGCCGCTGATCGCGCAGAACAGCTCCACCGAGCCGCGGCGCGCCGCGTAATCGTCGAAGGCGAATTGGGTGAAATGCTTGATATCGAACGGGCTGCGGCCGACCATGTAGGGCCCGAGCGCCTCGAGCTGCGCCATGACGGCGCGATCACGGTCGTATTGCGAATAGGCCTCGCCCCAGCCGTGTATGCCTTCGTCGGTCTCGACCTTCACGAAGATCAGATTTTTCCGCCAGCCGGGATGGACGGTATAGCTTTTGACTGCGGTGATTTTCATGGCGCTTGCCTCGGTGCGTTTTACAGAGGGGGGATAATACCGGGATAGCCGCGCGATGCGGTTCGTATCTTATGAAAGCCGCTTTCACGGCTTCTTTATGCACGCGGCTGCGGCCCTGTCTCGCTTTCCTTCGCAACCTCCGCTTCCTCCTTCCCGAGGAGAACGCCGCGCAGCAGTCGCACCGACATCGGAAGCATCGCCGTCTTGCGGGTGAAGATGCACGTCTGAAGCTGCGCCCAGCCGTCGAGCAGCGGAATGCAGCGGAACCGGTGCAGTTTCGCATAGGGCGCGGCGCTCTGCTCCGGCATGACGGCTACACCCATCCCGGCTTCGACCAGCCGGCGCATGCCTTCCTGCGTGGTCGTCTGGACGCGCGACTTGATCCTGAAGCCGTTGTCCGCGGCAGCCGTCGTGACGAGCCGCCACATCATGGTGCTTTCCGCATGCAGCAGGAAATCGCAGTCCGCGGCGTCCGCAAACCGCACGCTGCGCCTGCGGCTCAGCGGATGGTCGAGCGGCACGACGAGCACCAGCCGCACCTTCCGATAGGGCGCGACGTCGAGCTCCGGATCGCTCGGTGCCAGCATGGCGAGCCCGATGTCCACATCGCCGGCAGCAACCGCCTGCACGATCTGCGCGCTGCGCCGCTCGTCGAGAAAGATGCGCACATGTGGGTACCGCATGGCGAAGCGCTGTATGTCCTGCGGCAGCGTGTCGAGCATGCTGGTCGGATTGGCGCTCACGCGCACTTCCCCGCGCACGCCGCGCGCATAGTCGGTGAGCTTGCCCTGCGCGGCCTCGAGCGCGGCCAGTATGTCGCGCGCATCGTCGGCAAGCGAGCGTCCTGCCGGAGTGGGGCGCACACCCGTGTTCGAGCGCTCGAGCAGCTGCACGTCGAGCTGCGCTTCGAGATCCGCGATGCGCTTGCTGATCGCAGGCGTGGTGATCCGTTCCCGCTCGGCCGCTCTTGCCATGCTGCGCTCTTCCACCACGGCGAGAAACAGCCGCAGCGTGGTCGGATCCAGCGGTTGGGCCACGGATATTCTCAGGAGCTCGCCGCGACGACGGCCTCGATGACGGGATGAATGCTGTCGGGCTCGCGTCCGCCGAAACGTTCGCGCAGCCCGAGCCCGGCGACGTCCAGCAGCTTCGCACGCGTACCACGCGTCATGCGCGACGACGAGCCTATGGAACGCAGCAGATCGAGCGCTTCGGACATCTCGTGCACGCGCCGCTCGGCATGTACCGCCGTGCCGCAGACGTAGCGCTTGATGGTCTGCTCGAACGGGCGCTCGTCCATGGACGCCGCGATGCTCTTCGCGACGGGTTCCAGTATGCCGTGACGATGCGCGGCTTCGAGCGCTTCGATCAGCACTGCCGCGAGACCCTTCATGCTGACGCTGCGGATCAGTTTCATCGCCGTCGCAGCGCCGGCTTTCTCCGATACGACCTCGATGTTCATGCCGTACGGCGCAAACAGCTCGCGAAAGCGCTGTGCGTGTCCGCCGCTCGCAACAATCGGCGTCGCGATGCCGCCGAGCGGGACCGAGCCCATGATCGCCGCATCGACGAAAGCCGCTTTGCCGTCGAGCAGGCGCTCGCCTTTTTCCATCGTTTCGACCGCTGCCGTGCTCCCGTCCACGTACATGTGATCGCCGCGCAGATACGGACGCACGGTGCGCAGCGCGCTCAGCGCCACACGACCCGGCGTTACGCCGATGATGACGTCCGCGCGCTCGGCAAGATCGCGCGGCCTGGCGACGAGCTCGACGCCCGCTTCCGCCGCTCGCGCGCGCAACGGGTCGTCGTGCGCTGCGCGGGCGCCGGAGCGGCTGTACGCGACGATGCCCGACAAACCTTTTTCAGTAAGGCCGCGCGCGAAGTGGTATGCCACCTCGCCGAAGCCGAGAAAACCGAGCTTCACCTGCTGCATCCAAAGTCCCCTCTGTTTTTGTGCGCCGCTCGCGTGGCGCGGGCGGCATTATCGCGTACCTCTGCCCGCCGCCGCGCGGGGTACGCGGTTTGCAGCCCGAGAGGGCGGGTTTTAATTTCAACTTGATAGGAAATCGACCATGAACAAGGACCAGGTGAAAGGCGGCGCCAAGGACGTGGCAGGCAAGACGCAGGAAGAAGCGGGCAAGCTCGTCGGCAGCGAAGAGCAGCAGGCCAAAGGCCTTGCGAAGCAGGGCGAAGGCAAGCTGCAGAAAGGCGTGGGCGACGCGAAAGAAAAGATCGACGACGCGCTCAAAGGCAGCTGATGCGCGATGCGCCGCGCTTCCCGCAATCGGGACGCGGTCGTTCAACACGGGACGGTGCGCCGTCCCGTTTTCATTGAATGGGCGCGCTGTGCGCTAACTTCCGCCGCGCTCTCTGGTCGACCCCGACGGCGGGCTCGTCATGCTGGTTGGCCGCCCCGTGGTTCCGCTCGTTCCCGCGAGATTGCCAAGCTCGCTCGCGCTCGCCCCCGCAGTCGCCATCGCCTGCTCGCCGCGCGCAACGGTGATGCGGTTGTCGACGTCGTTGGCGCGTATGCAGTCGGCGGCGATGTCTTCGATCATGTACTTCATGCGGCGCTCCGGCACGCTGCCCTCGAGCACGACGGCGCCATTGCGTACTGCCACCGATACGTCGCTCGCGTCCAGACGCGGATCCGCGGCGAGCCTCTCGCAGATGTCTTCCCGGATGCGATCGTCCGAGCGTCTGTAGCTGCGCGGCATGCGGTTGCGCGCGCGCACTTGCGCCGGATCTTCCATGAAGAACGCCGCCTGCCGGGCGCCTTCGCTTTCGCCGCCGTATCGTGTCCCGCCCCAGCCGTGGGGCATGTCGGTTCCTCCGCTGCCGGCGCCGGTTCTCGGATACCCGCCTGCTTCATTGCTGCCGGTGTAATCGCGCGGGCCGAAACGCCCGGTGTCTTGATCGCCCATCGTTTTTCCTCCGTACGAGTATCCCCAAAAGGCTGCAAGGCCTGTGCCCCGCGCCGACCGGCATGCAAATTGCACCACCGCGGCCAGTCCGAACGAGGAGTCCATGCCACGTATTCACGTGTTGGTGCTTACCGCACTGCTCGCGGCCTGCGCGCAGGTCGGGCAGCAGCCGTCGAATGTTCCGGCGCAGCGCGCATCGCCGGCGCGCGCGTCCGCGATGACGGTGCCGCCCGGACTCATCGCCGACCAGATCCGCTTGTTCCAGGTTTCGTATCCGCTTCTGCGCGCCGCGCACGAATGGTGCCGCGACGGCGCGGTGTACGGCATGGGCCTTTATGCCCTCAACCGGTACACGATGGGCGCGTATGCCAACGTCGCCTGGCAATACGGCATCGGCGATCAGATGCGCGTTCTGGCCGCCACACGCGACGGCCCCGCATACCGCGCCGGGCTCACTGCGGGCGACGTCATCCTCAGCGTGAACGGCGACCCTGCGCCGACCACCGCTGCCTCGACGCGCGCGTTCGCGCTGAAGATGGCGCAGATCGCGCGCGTGGGAACGCCGGTGACGCTCGCAGTGCAGCGTGGCGACGAAACGGTAACGGCAACGGTGCAGCCGGAGAAGTTATGCGGCTATCAGGTGCAGGTCACCGAAGTGCCGCAGGTCAACGCGCGCACCGATGGCCGGCGGACCATATTCATCACGCGCGGCATGCTCGACTTTGCACAAAGCGACGCCGAACTCGCGCTGGTGGTCGGACACGAGATCGCGCACAACGCGATGGGCCATCTCAATGCGCGCACGCAGCTCATGCGCTCGCTCGCTGCGGCCGGCCGTCCGCCGGACACCGAGACCGCCAACGGCATGACGCCGGCGTTTTCGCAAGCGCTCGAGATGGAGGCAGACCACATGGGCCTCTACATCGTCGCGCGCGCCGGCATGCCGGTGAACGATGCGCCGCGCTTCATCGAGCGTCTTGCCACCACCGCCGGCGGCAATGTGCAGGCACGCACGCATCCCGCGAGCACTGCGCGCATCGCCGCGATCAACCGCACCGTTAGCGAGATCGAAAAGAAGCGCCTCGCCGGCCTGCCGCTCACGCCATAGTCGGACGCCGTCCGCGCAATCAGTGACGCGTTCCACTGGGGCACGCCGACAGGTTCGGCTAGAATCCAGCGGTCGTCACTCTCACCGGACCTTGCGTTGGAATCGACTGCCGGCTCGTCGTGGTCACTGGGGCGCCGTGTCGAGCGCCTGCTCATTTCGGGTGCAGCGCTCGTCGCGCTCACCCTCGCTGCCTTCTATCTCGCGACCGCCGCGCGCCACTACGAGGAAGACCGCGTAGGCCAGGGCATGGAAAGCCTCGCGCTGCTCATCGAAGGCGACGACAAGGTACTGCAGCGGTTCTACGAGCTCGAAAGCCAGCGGCAGAAGCTCGCGCAGAAGAAAAAGGAAGCGCCTGTCGAGAATTTCTATGCGAAAGCGCTCGAAGACAAGATCGCGCGCGCCTCTTCGCTGTCCGGAACCGACCCGGGATCGCTCCGCGCTCTCGTGAGCGAATCGCAAGCGCCGGCGGATCTCGTGAAGTCGTTGCGCGAGCGGAAAAAACAGCTCGACGAGAAGCCGGCGACGGTTGCAGGAGTAGTGGTTCCCAGCAGCACGCTCGGAACTCGCCTGCCCGCAGCATTCGTCGCCAACGTGCTTATCATCGTCCTCGCCCCGCTCATCATCCTGTGGCTTGCGGCACTGCGGGTGACCCGTGCGCGGGAAATCGCCGCGATGCAACTGTCGAGCGACCGCTATCCGCATGCATTGAACGCCGAAGAACTGCCGCTGCAGTCGCTCGTCATCCGCTATGCCGCCGGCCGGTGGCCGTCTATCGGTTTTGGTTCACAGAGCGCGATGCTTCTCGCTTTCCTGCGCATGGCGTTGCTTGCGCTGTTCGTCGTGCCGGCGATCGCGGCTTACATCGCCGCGGCCTTGACGCTGGGCATGGGCACGGAAGCGACATGGCTGCGCGCACTGTTCGCGATCGTCGTGATCCTCATCATGCTGGCGTATGCGGTGTCGCTCTTCGCCGGCGAAGCGCCACCGCCGGTCGACGTCATGCGACTCGAGGCCGAGCCCGAGACGCGCGAAGAGCCGCGCATGCACAACGACGAATGATGCGCCAGCCGCGCAAACGCGGCGGCGTCACGAGCGCACCGCTCTAGCGACGCCATCGATATCGGCTCAGGCTACTATCACCGCGGCTAAAACATCATCTGCCCGCCGTTCACGTGTATCGTCTGGCCGGTGATGTAGGAGGCGCCGGGGCCGCACAGGAAGCGCACCGTCGCTGCGATCTCCTCCGATTCTCCCCACCGCCCCAGCGGTATGAGGCCATGTGCCTGCGGCCGGGCCGTGCGGTGCGCCGGCCGCGTCGTGTTGATGTGACCGGGTGACACACAATTCACCCGTATGCCGTATTCCGCGAGATCGCGCGCCAGGGCGCGCGTCATGCCCACGAGACCGCATTTCGCCGCGGAGCTGTGCGCTTTAGTCGCCGCGCCATCGAGGGCGCTATCGCCGCCCAGCGTGATGATGCTGCCGCCGCCTGCCGCCCTCATCGAGGACAGGCATGCCTTGATGCAGTGAAAAGAGCCGTCCAGCGTGAGCGACATGACGCGCCGCCATTCCTCGAAATCCATGTCGACGAAACGAATGTCACGGCGCACCGAGGCGTTCAGCACGAGGATGTCGATGCGGCCGAACCGCCGGATCGCCGCGTCGCACATTGCGTGCACGGACGTCGCGTCCGATATGTCGGCGAGATAGCTCTCCGCATCGCCGCCGGCCTCGCGTATTCCTCGTACCACCGATTCCGCCTCCTCGCGCGATGCCAGCGTATTGACCGCGACTGCCGCACCGGCGTCGGCCAGCGCCACGGATATCGCCCGGCCGATGTTGCGGGCGCCGCCCGTTACGAGAGCCACTTTTCCGGCAAGCTCCTTGCCTGCCGTCGATTGCGATGCCGATGCCATGCGCTCCTCCCCTGTATCGTCGAACGAGTGACCGATTAGAGCACAGCTGGAACGCCGGCGTTACGGGAACCACCGTCCGCCTCGCCATTCCAACATGAGGACCCGCCACTCTTTTCTCCATGCCACTACTCGCTCGCATCGTCGATGTCTCGCGGCGCGTCGGAGAGACCTCCAGCCGTCTCGCAAAAGTACGGGAAATGGCGGGGTACCTGCGCACGCTGACGCCCGAAGAAGTACCCATCGCCATCGCTTTCCTCACCGGAGAAACGCGCCAAGGCAAGCTCGGCGTCGCCTACGCGAATCTGCAGGAGGCTCGCACCGTTCCGCCCGCCACAGAGCCGGGCCTCACGTTGCTCGAAGTCGACGCCGCGTTCGCCGGACTGGCAAGTACTGGCGGCAAGGGCGCTGCGTCGCGACGCTCCGAGCAGCTGTGCCGTCTCTTTGCGCGAGCGACGGCACAGGAACAGGATTTTCTGGTGCGGTTGATCGTGGGCGAGCTGCGCCAGGGCGCGTTGAAAGGCATCATGATCGATGCGATCGCCGCGGCGGCCGAGTTGCCAGTCGCCGAGGTGCGCCGCGCAGCGATGTCAGCGGGCGGGATCGGCGATGTGGCGAAAGCGGCGCTTGCCGACGGCAGTGCGGGGCTCGCGCGGTTCACGATCCGGCTCATGCAGCCCGTGCTGCCGATGCTGTCCCAGTCGGCAGACGACACCGATGAAGCGCTGCGGCAGCTCGGCATCGCGGCATTCGAATGGAAGATCGACGGCGCGCGCGTCCAGATTCACAAGTCGAACGATGAAGTGCGCGTCTACACGCGCAATCTCAACGACGTCACCGCGCGAGTGCCGGAGGTCGTCGACATCGTGCGCGATCTTGCCGCCGCCAGCCTGATACTGGACGGCGAGGTGATCGCGCTGCGGGCGGACGGCTCGCCGCGTCCCTTTCAGCTCACCATGCGCCGCTTCGGCCGCAAGCTCGACGTGGAAGCAACGCGCCGCGAGCTGCCGCTGTCGGTGTTCTTCTTCGATTGTCTGTATCGGAACGACACGCCGCTCATCGATCACCGCGCCGACGAACGGTTCGACGCGCTGAGATCCGCCGTACCGGCCGGCACGGTGATTCCGCGCATCGTCACGGGCGACGCATCGGAAGCGCGCGCGTTCCTCAACGAAGCGCTGTCCCACGGTCACGAGGGCGTCATGGCGAAAGCGCTCGCCGCGCCGTACGAGGCAGGCAGGCGAGGCGCGAGCTGGCTCAAGGTGAAGCGCGCCAACACGCTCGATCTCATCGTGCTCGCGGCGGAATGGGGCCACGGACGGCGCAGCGGCTGGCTGTCCAATCTCCATCTGGGCGCGCGCGATCCCGAGACAGGCGGCTACGTCATGCTCGGCAAGACCTTCAAAGGTCTCACGGACGACATGCTGCGCTGGCAGACGCGCGAATTTCTCGAGCGCGAGACGCATCGCGATGGATGGACGGTGTACGTCCGCCCCGAGCTCGTGGTCGAAGTGGCGTTCAACGAAGTGCAGGAAAGTTCGCAGTACCCCGGCGGACTCGCGCTGCGCTTTGCGCGCGTGAAAGGATATCGCCCCGACAAATCTGCCGTCGACGCGGACACGATCGCTGCCGTTCGTGCCATTCACGCCTCGCAGACGAAGCGCGACGACGAGCGCGCCGCCTAGCGCGTCGCACTGGGACAAATCGTACTAGACAGGAATATTGCTTCTCGGGTGCGTGTTGCCGAAGAGGCAGCGCGCGCGCAGCGCGGACGCGTGCTGCAAGCTTTACAGCGCTTATCAATTCCCGCGCCTGAACAGGAGCCATGCGATGTCGAAACGCTTATCGTCTCTCGTCTCCACGCTTGCAGCGGCCGTCGGGCTCGCGTGCGCGCCCGGGGCCCACGCCGACCGCTTGTTCACTGCGACGCTGTCCGGCGCACAGGAAGCGCCGGGGCCCGGATCGCCGACCGCAAGCGGCTTTGCGAGCTTCGTCCTCAACGATGCGCAAACGGCGCTGCGATTCAACGCGACCGTATTCGGGATCGACTTCACCGGAACGCAGTCGCCGGCCACCGGGGACAACCTCACCAACGCGCATATCCACGCCCCCGGGCCGCCTGGCGTAGCTGCATCGGTGGTGTGGGGCTTCATCGGCACGCCCTTCAACGACAACAATCCGAACGACGTGGTCGTCACGCCTTTTTCCAGCGGCATAGGCGGAACGGTGAGCGGCAAGTGGGATACGCCGGAAGGCAACGGCACCACGCTCACCGCTCAGCTGCCGAACATTCTCGCCGGAAACTCGTACATCAACTTTCACACGGTCGACTTCCCGTCCGGCGCAATACGCGGCCAGATACTGCCCGTAGTGCCGGAGCCCGGCACGCTGGCACTGCTCGCCACGGCGCTCGTGGCCGGCGGCGCCTTGCGCAGACGCGCTCACTAGACGCGGGACGCGGGCGGCGCGCGGTCCGCACTGTCCGCACCAAGGGCATGGCCCTTGCAACCCGGTGAGGCTCAACACTCGGGAGATCGGCCATGGCCTTGAAATTGAAGCCGCTTCGGGAACAGACGATGGTGATCACCGGCGCGTCGAGCGGCATAGGTCTCACGACCGCCCGGCGCGCCGCGCGCGAGGGCGCCCGGCTGGTGCTCGCTTCGCGCAACGGCGAAGCGCTGCAGGAACTCGTCAACGAACTGAACAGCGAAGGCTGTCCGGCGTTCTATGTCATCGCCGACGTCGCCCATCCTCAGGAAGTCGAAAACATCGCGCGCGCCGCCATCGAGCGCTTCGGCGGATTTGACACGTGGGTGAACAACGCCGGCGTGTCGATCTACGGCCGCATCGAGGACGTGCCGCTCGAGGATCACCGCCGCCTATTCGACACGAATTTCTGGGGCGTGGTGCACGGTTCGCTCACCGCGATCCGCCATCTCAAGCAGCGCGGCGGCGCGCTCATCAATGTGGGCAGCGAAGTCTCGGAAATCGCGATACCGCTCCAGGGAATGTATTCCGCGTCGAAGCACGCCGTAAAAGGCTTCACCGATGCGCTGCGCGTGGAGCTCCAGGCGGAAAAAGCGCCGGTGTCGGTCACGCTCATCAAGCCGGCCGGCATCGATACGATGTTCGTGCCGCACGCGAAGAACTACATGAAGCACGAGCCCAAGCTGCCCGCGCCGGTGTACTCGCCGGACGTGGTTGCGGACGCCATTGTCTTCGCCGCACAGCATGCGAAGCGCGATATCTTCGTCGGCGGCGCGGCGCGGCTTGCCGCGTCGCTCGCACACTTCGCGCCCGGCATGACCGATCGCTATCTGTCGCGATTCATGCTCAAACAGCAGCAGCGCGATGCGCCGGCGCGGCCGCTGAACGACAATGCGCTGCACGAGGCAGGACTCGGCTTGCATCAGAGCCCGGGCCGGCC
>JBLNBW010000335.1:0-3420 GCA_050260255.1 Rhodospirillaceae bacterium
CCGCTCCGCGCTCCTGGTGTTACTTTACACGAGGGGGGCGCTGGAGCCCCCCCCCCGCTTCTTCCGCCAGATCGAGAACGAGATCGAAATCCCGAGGACCGCCATAGTACGGATCGGGTACTGCGCACCCTTTGCTTGCGCCCTCGCAGTATGCGCCGAAGAGCTGGAGCTTGTGAGCATGCCGTGGCGGGCATGAGCCACGCAGGGCTTTCAGGTTGACCTCGTCCATCGCCAGCACCAGATCGAAATCGTCGTAGTCGCGCAACGATACCTGGCGCGCCCGCAGTCCGCTCAGATCGTAACCGCGCCGCGCGGCGGCTGCCTGGGCACGGGCGTCCGGCGCGTTGCCGATGTGGTAATCGTGGGTTCCCGCCGAATCGGCGATGACCGCGTGCGAGAGTCCCGCCTGTTCGACGAAATGGCGGAAAACCGCTTCCGCGGTCGGCGATCTGCAGATGTTGCCCATGCAGACGAACAGCACTTTCACCGGCTGTCGAACTGGTGCGCTCATGCCGCCTTGATGAACAGCCGTTCCTTGAGCGTCTTCAGCTCGTCGCGCAGCTGCGCCGCCCGCTCGAACTCGAGGTTGCGCGCAGCATCGAGCATGTCCTTCTCCAGCCGCTTGACTTCGCGCGTGAGCTCTTTCTCGCCCATGATGTCGTAACGCGCCTGGTTCTTCGCAGCGCGCTGCTCCTGGCGCGCCGTGTCGGTATCGTACACGCCGTCGATGATGTCCTTGATGCGCTTTTGCACGCTCTTCGGCGTGATTCCCTGCGCCTCGTTGTGCGCAAGCTGCTTGGCGCGGCGGCGCTCGGTTTCGCCGATAGCGCGCTTCATCGAGTCGGTCATCGCATCGGCGTAGAGGATTGCGGTGCCGTTGATGTGACGCGCGGCGCGCCCTATCGTCTGGATCAGGGAGCGTTCGGACCGCAGGAAACCCTCCTTGTCGGCATCGAGTATCGCGACGAGCGAGACCTCTGGGATATCCAGCCCCTCGCGCAGCAGGTTGATGCCGACCAGCACGTCGAATTCGCCGAGACGCAGATCGCGAATGATTTCGACGCGCTCGACCGTGTCGATGTCCGAGTGCAGATAGCGCACTTTGATGCCGTGCTCGGAAAGATAGTCGGTGAGATCTTCCGCCATCCGCTTTGTCAGCGTGGTCACGAGGACGCGCTCGCTGCGCTTGATGCGCTCGTTGATCTCTGACAGGAGATCGTCGACTTGCGTCGACGCAGGTCTCACTTCCACGCGGGGGTCGACCAGTCCGGTCGGGCGCACGACCTGCTCGACCACCTGCCCCTGATGCTCGCGTTCGTAATCCGCGGGGGTCGCCGATACGAATATCGTTCGCCGCATGATGGCCTCGAACTCGGCAAACGTGAGCGGCCGGTTGTCCAGTGCGGACGGCAGGCGGAAGCCGTATTCGACGAGGTTCTCCTTGCGAGCGCGATCCCCGCGCGACATGCCGCCGATCTGTGGAATCGTCACGTGGCTTTCGTCGATGATCATGAGCGCATCGTGCGGAAGATAGTCGATGAGCGTCGGCGGCGGCTCGCCCGCCTGGCGTCCCGACAGGTGGCGCGAGTAGTTCTCGATGCCCTTGCAGAACCCCATCTCGTTCATCATCTCGAGATCGAAGCGTGTGCGTTGCTCTATGCGCTGGGCTTCGAGCAGCTTGTTGTTCTTCTGGAACCATTCGATGCGGCTGCGCAGCTCTTCCTTGATGGCCTCGATCGCGCGCAGTGTAGTGGAGCGCGGCGTCACGTAATGGCTCGACGGATAGACCGTATACCGCCCGGCGCGCTGAAGTATGTGCCCGGTGAGCGGATCGAAGAGATGGATGCTTTCCACCTCATCGTCGAACAGCGTCACACGCACCGCAGTCTCGGAGTTTTCCGCAGGAAAAATGTCGAGCACGTCGCCGCGGACGCGGAACGTGCCGCGCCGGAACTCGAGATCGTTGCGCTGGTACTGCATTTCGGTGAGCCGCTTGATGGCGTTGCGCCGGTCGAGCGTCTCGTGCTCGCGCAAGTGAAGGATCATGCCGTGATAGTCGACCGGATCGCCGATGCCGTAGATCGCCGACACGGTCGCCACGATGATCGTGTCCCGCCGCTCGAGAAGCGACTTGGTGGCCGAGAGACGCATCTGCTCGATGTGCTCGTTGATGCTCGAGTCCTTCTCGATGAAAAGATCCTTCGAGGGGACGTACGCCTCGGGCTGGTAATAGTCGTAATACGAGACGAAGTACTCCACCGCGTTCTCGGGGAAGAACTCGCGCATCTCGGAATACAGCTGCGCCGCGAGCGTCTTGTTCGGGGCGAGCACCAGCGCGGGGCAGCCGACGCGGGCCACTACGTGCGCCATCGTGTAGGTCTTGCCCGAGCCTGTCACGCCGAGTAGCGTCTGATATGCAAGCCCGTCCTGTATGCCGGCCACGAGCTTGTCGATCGCTTCGGGCTGGTCGCCTGCCGGCGCAAACGCCTGGTGCAGGCGGTACGGGCTGCCGGGAAACGTGAGCACGGTGACGCCGGCGTTGTCCGGTTGTTGCTTGGTTGCGCTTGCAGACATGGGCTATAGGTTCGGGATCGGTGCGGGATTGTCCCACAGCGCAGCGCCGCCGCTCCAGCGGCGTGCCGCGATTTTGGTCACACGGTAGGCAGGCGAGCAGCTAAAATATGGGGGTTCAGCCCGCCACTTCAACACATTAACGACATGAATCCTTCCCTGTTTGCCGCGGTCGAAATGGCGCCGCGCGATCCTATTCTTGGCGTCACCGAAGCGTACAACGCGGACACCAATCCGAATAAAGTCAATCTCGGTGTCGGGGTTTACACCGACGACAATGGCAAAGTACCCGTTCTCCAATGCGTTCGGAGGGCCGAGCAGGAATTGGCGGCAAGCGCCCTCCCCCGCAATTACCTGCCGATCGACGGCTTGCAGGCCTATGACCGCGCAGTGCAGGAATTGGTTTTCGGCGCGGGCAGCCGGGCCATTGCCGAGGGGCGTATCGTCACCGTGCAGACGCTCGGCGGAACCGGCGGGCTCAAGGTCGGCGCCGACCTGCTTCGCCGGCTCAATCCGAGCGGTCAGATCTGGATCAGCGATCCCAGCTGGGAAAACCATCGGGCGCTGTTCGAATACGCCGGCTATACCGTCAACACCTACCCCTATTACGACGCCGCCACCCACGGCGTAGCGTTCGATTCGATGCTCGCCACGCTGGGCAAGCTGTCCCCGGGCTCTGTGGTACTTTTGCACGCCTGCTGCCACAACCCTACCGGAGTGGATCTCGGACCCGAGCAGTGGGAACGCGTCATCGAGGTGGTGAACGCCCGGCGGCTGGTTCCCTTCCTCGACATGGCTTACCAGGGATTCGCCGAGGGCATAGATGCCGATGCCGCGGCCGTCCGCCGC
>JBLNBW010000336.1:0-14358 GCA_050260255.1 Rhodospirillaceae bacterium
AATGGCGGCTGGTGAGGTCGAGCTCGTCGTCCGTCTGCAGAACGATAGACTGGCTTATGATTACGCGCTGACCCGCCTTATTTAAAAAGACGACCTCATGCCCAAAGCCGAAAATCCGAGCAGGAAGCCGGTCCGCAAGACGGCGCGCAAGCCTACCGCCGCGTCGGCGGAGGCGAAGAATGCCACGGTGCAGCAGGCGTTCCTCGACGGGCTGATACGCACCCACACCCGCGTTTCCATATTCCTCGTGAACGGCGTGAAGCTTGAGGGCGAGATTCGCTCGTACGACCGCTACGTGATCCTCATGAAGAACGCGGTGACGGACAAGGTGTACAAGCATGCCGTGTCGACGATCATGCCGATGAGCGGGCAGCCCACCGCCGCCGACGCGGTGGGGGAGAGCCGTACCGCGCGCGTGCGGCGCGGGGCGGTCACGACTTCGGTGCGCGGTTGAGATAAGAACCGCCCCCGAGGAGCATCGCGCACGTCCAGAACACCGGCGCCAATCCCAGCGCAGTGCCGAGCGCGCCGAACACGGGCGGTATCACGACGTGCGCGCCGTAGCTCACTGCGAGGCGCATGGCGAGCGCTTCAGCGGACCGTCCCGGCGGCGCGGCATTGAACGCGAGTATCATCGAGAGCGGCTGCCCGCATCCCAATCCGAGTCCCAGCACGAAAGCGCTCGCCGCGAGCGGCGCGGGCGTGCGCATGAGCGGAAACGACAGGTACGCGAGCGCTGAAATCACGAGCGCCCAGGCGAGCATGCGGCGCTCGCCGTAACGCTGCGTCACGGGCGGTATCGCGAGCCGGGTGATGAATCCCGCTACGCCGAACGCGCCCACCACGAAGCCTATCGTCGTCGCGCTAAAACCGAGGCTCCGCGCGTACACCGGGACGTACAGATTGAAGAGATCCAGTCCCATCATGACGACGCTGTTGGTGAGCAACGCCCCGCGCAGCGCACGGTTGCTCAGCAATCCTCCGGAGGATCCGGTCTGCCTGGCGCTTCTCCGACCGCACCCCGGGCGGCACCGTCCCGTGTCGCGCGTACACGATCAATATCCACACGCCGGAGAACAGCGCGAGGCACAGGAACGTGCGCGGATGCTGCAAGTGGTCTATGCCCCAGCCGACGAAGACCGGGCCGAGCGTGGCGGCGACCGACTCGCCGAGACTGTAGCGGCTGAAGTTGCGCGTGCGCGTTTGCGCATCGGAGAGCACGCCCACGAGGTTCTGGGTGGCGACGACGAACACCATGCTGGTGAAGCCGCCCAGCGCGACCGAGAAGTACATCGCGCGCATCGAAGGGAAGAAGAAAGGCAGCGAAAGACTTATCGCGTAACCCGCGAGCCCGACGTAGATGAGTATGCGATTGTCGTAACGGTCTGCGATGCGGCCCGCGGAGACGGCGAGCAGCAGCGGGAATAGTCCATGCAGCGCAAACAGCACCGACACCTGCAGCGCGCTCGCACCGAGGTCCACGGCGAACAGCGTGACGAGAACGCGGCTGCCCTTCAAGCTCACGAACAGCACGCAGGACAGCAGCAGGACGAAATTGATCGGCATTTTTTCGTGATTATATCATCCGCACCAAGCTCCGCAGCTGCCTGCCTGCGCGAATCGTCTACAATGGCGCACTTTGCGTGCCGCCGCATCGTCGGCACCGAGACACACGATAACGAGGATCAACGCGTGCATGATATGAATCGGGAACCTCGCGGCGCTGGGCTTCAGTCGCCTCTTAGCACGGCGAAGCGCCGCATCCTGGGCGGCCTCGTCTCGGGCGCGACCGCCGCTGCGCCGGGCGGCATGCTGCTCGCGCAAACGGGCAAGCCGCATCGCATCGATATTCATCATCACATCGTGTCGCCGGGCTATTCGGCCGCGCTCAAGGAGCGCGGGCAGCGTCACGCGCAGTGGTCGCTCGAGAAGTCGCTCGAGGACATGGACAAGCACGGTATCGCCACAGCCGTGACATCGCTGATACAGCCGGCGGTGTGGTTCGGCGACGTGCCGCTCGGCCGCAGGCTCGCGCGCGAAGCGAACGAATACGCGGCGCAGCTCGCGCGAGACCATCGCGGACGATTCGGCGTGTTTGCGACCCTGCCGCTGCCGGATGCCGAAGGCAGTCTCGCGGAAATCGCCTACGCGCTCGACACGCTGAAGGCCGAAGGCTTTTGCCTCATGACGAGCTACAACGCGCGCTATCTCGGCGATGCCGCATTCAGGCCGGTGCTCGAGGAGCTGAACCGCCGCGCGGCAGTGGTGTACACGCATCCGCTCAATCCCGAGTGCTGCGGCGCGGTGAACGATGAAGTTCCGCCGCAGATCATCGAATACGCCGTCGACACGACGCGCACGATGGCGAGCCTGCTCTTCAGCGGCGCCGCGGCAAAGTATCCGGACATCCGCTGGATCTTTTCCCACAGCGGCGGGGTGACGCCTTTTCTGCTGAGCCGGTTCACGTACCAGGAAAGCGTGATGGCTGCAAAAGAGGAAAAGCTGCCGAAAGGGCTGATGTACGAGCTGAAGAAGTTCTATTACGACACCGCGCAAGGCAACCACGCGGGCGCCCTCGCTGCGCTGCTCAAGATCGCGCCGGTCTCTCAGCTCCTGTACGGCACCGACTTTCCGTTCCGCACCGGCGCGGAAGTGAACGCCGGTCTCGCGCACTACGGCTTCAGCCCCGCCGAGCTCCTTGCCATCGAACGCGACAACGCCCTGCGCCTGCTTCCTTCCCTGAAGCGCTGATCGGCATCGGCGTGCCGCCACGCCATCGCCGTCGTCGCCGCCTGCAAGCCGCGGACATGCGCTCAGCATGTGCTGCGGCATACTGATTGCATCGAACCGGGCGACGCAACACCAGTCCCGAAATCATGCATGCATCGACACGGGCCGGCGGCGGCGTACGCCGCCTGCTTGCCGCCTTGTTGTTGGGCGCACTCGCCGCGCCGGCATGGGGTCAGGCATCCCGCGGCGAATGGATGATGGTGGCCGGGGACTACGCCAACACCCGCTACAGCGAGCTCGGGCAGATAAACGTCGATAACGCCGCGTCGCTCAAGCTCGTCCACACCTTTTCCACCGGCGTCGTGAAGGGACACGAAGCGGCGCCGCTTGTCGTCGCCGCCACGATGTATCTGGTCACGCCTTATCCCAACGTGGTGTACGCGCTCGATCTCGCCAAGCCCGGCATGCCGGTCAAATGGAAGTTCGAGCCCAAGCCGCTCGCTGCGGCGCAAGGCGTTGCGTGCTGCGACGTGGTGAATCGCGGGCTTGCGTACTCCGACGGGCGCATTTTCCTCAACACGCTCGACAACCAGACGATCGCCGTCGAAGCGGCGACCGGCAAGGAGCTGTGGCGCACCAAGCTCGGTGATATCAATCGCGGCGAATCGATGACCATGGCGCCGCTCGTGGTGAAGAACAAAGTTCTCGTGGGCAACAGTGGCGGCGAGTTCGGCGTGCGCGGCTGGCTCACGGCGCTCGATGCCGCGACCGGCAAGATCGCGTGGCGCGCATACAGCACGGGCCCCGACAAGGAAGTGCTGATCGGCGCGAGCTTCAAGCCGCACTACAAGCAGGACCAGGACAAGGACCTCGGTGTGAAGACGTGGCCGCCCGATGCGTGGAAGATCGGCGGCGGCACCGTATGGGGTTTCGTCTCTTACGATCCCGCGGCGGACCTCATCTATTACGGAACGGCGAATCCGGGGCCATGGAATCCCGACCAGCGTCCGGGCGACAACAAGTGGACCTCGGCGGTGTTCGCGCGCAAGCCCGATACCGGCGAAGCGGTGTGGGCGTATCAGTTCAGCCCGCACGATCTCTACGACTTCGACGGCGTCAACGAGATGATTCTCGCCGACGTGGCGGTCGGCGGCGCGCAGCGCAAGGTGTTGATACACCCGGATCGCAATGGCTACCTGTATGTCATGGACCGGATCAGCGGTGAAGTGCTGAGCGCGACGCCGTTCGTCGCGATCACCTCGTCCAAGGGGGTGAATCTCGAGAACGGGCGCCTGCAATACGCGCCGGAGAAGGAGCCCAAGGTAGGGCGCACGATCAGAAACGTATGTCCCGCCGCGCCGGGTGCGAAGGACTGGCAGCCGGCGGCATACTCCCCGCGCACGAAGCTTGTTTATCTGCCGCACCAGAACCTGTGTCAGGACATGGAAGCGTCCGACGTGAGCTACATCGCCGGCACGCCGTACGTCGGCGTCGAGACGCGGTTTCGTGCCGGCCCCGGCGGCCATCGCGGCGAATTCACGGCGTGGGACCCGTCGGCAGGCAAGAAGCGCTGGAGCGTGCAGGAAAGCTTTCCCGTCTGGAGCGGGGCGCTCGTCACGGCGGGCGACGTCGTGTTTTACGGGACGATGGAAGGGTGGTTCAAGGCGCTCGATGCGAAGAGCGGCAAGCTGCTGTGGCAGTTCAAGACCGGCTCGGGAATCATCGGCCAGCCGGTGTCCTATCAGGGGCCGGATGGCAAGCAGTACATCGCGGTGCTCTCGGGGGTGGGCGGCTGGGCGGGGGCGATCGTCTCCGGCGACCTCGATACGCGCGATGCCAACGCGGCGGGCGGCTGGGGCAACGTCATGAAGGATTTGCCGCAGCACACGACCAAGGGCGGAATGCTGTATGTCTTCGCGCTGCCTTGAGCGCATCGCCGCCGTGCTGATCGTTGCCGCCGCGCTGGCGAGCGGCGCATGCGGCGCGCGCGAGCTGCGCGTCTGCGCCGATCCCGACAATCTTCCGTACTCGCGCCGCGACGGTGCCGGGTTCGAGAACCAGATCGCGGTCGTTCTTGCACGCGCGCTCGATGCGACGCCGACGTTCGTATGGGTGCCGCAAGGGCGGGGCTATGTGAGGAAGACGCTCAACGCCGGCTTGTGCGATGTCGTGATGGGCGTGCCGGCGCATTACGATCCGGTGCGCGCGACGCGGCCGTACTATCGCTCGACGTACGTGGCGGTGACGCGTGCCGGACAATACGCCTTCCGCGACTTCGACGATCCGGCATTGCGCCAGCTGCCGATAGGCGTGCAGCTCGTCGGCGACGACCTCGCGGCCACACCGCCGGGGCACGCGCTCGCGCAGCGCGGCCTCATCGATAACGTGCGCGGGTACACCATCTACGGTGAAGGACGACAGGGCGAGCGCATGGTGCGCGACGTCGCGCGAGGAGACATTGCGGTTGCGCTGCTGTGGGGGCCGCAGGGCGCCTATTTCGCTGCGCACGAGGCGCAGCCGTTGGACGTGTACGTGGTGCGCCAACCACCGGATCTCCCGGACGTGCCGTTCGAATACGCGATTGCCGTGGGCGTGCGCAAGAGCGATGTCGAGCTGCAGCGCGAGCTCGATGCGGCACTCGAGCGTTCGCAGCCGGCGATAGACGCGATCCTGCGGGCGTATAACGTGCCGCGCACCGATCGGCAGCTGGCGAGGGACGGGGCAGCAGCGCACTATGCGGGGGCTTGGCAATGAAAGCAGCCCTCATCGCAAGCGTCGTCGCATTGCTGGCGCTCTGCGCATGCCAGCGTGAACAGCGTCGGTTCCAGGAGCCGACACCGGCCGTGACCGGGCCCCAATCGGTAAAGCTGACCGATCTGCGTCCCGGCGCAGGCGCTCCGCCGCCGCAGATCGCGTCGGTGTACCAGGAAAACGCCTACGCCATCGCGCAGGGCAAGCAGCTCTTCGAGTGGTTCAATTGCAACGGCTGCCATAACCGCGGCGGTGGCGGCATGGGGCCGGCGCTGATGGACGACAAGTGGATCTACGGCGCCGATCCGTCGACGATCTACGCGACCATCGTCGAAGGACGGCCCAACGGCATGCCGTCGTTCCGCGGGCGCATACCGGATCAGCAAGTGTGGCAGCTCGTCGCGTATGTGCGGTCGATGAGCGGACTTGCGCCATCTGCAGCGGCGCCGGGCCGCAACGATGCGATGCAGGTCGTGTCGCCCGAGCAGACGCGCGATCCGCTGCAGCCGAAGATGCAGTCGCCGGAGCGTTAGCATGCGCGCCACGCTGCTCGCCATCCTCACGTACATCCTCGCGCCGCTGGTGCACGCCGCGCCGTTCCAGAGTGCGCTCGAGCCCGCCGGCCCGCAGGCCGATCGCGTGCACGACTTGTGGCAGCTCATGCTCTGGATCAGCACCATCATGGGCCTGGCGGTCGTCGTCGCGATGCTCGTCGCCCTGTGGCGTGCGCCGCGCGCAACGGAAGCGACGCCGCCGGACGCCGAGGCCACACGCCGTCCGGAACCGGTGCTGCGCACCTGGGTGGTGGGCGCGCTCACCGTGTCGGTGATCGGACTTTTCGTGCTCCTCGTCGCGAGCGTGGCAACCGATCGCGCTCTTGCGCGCCTGCCGCTCGGCGAAGGCGTCGTCATCGAAGTGATCGGCCATCAGTGGTGGTGGGAAGTGCGCTACGACAACGCCGACCCGTCCCAGATCTTCACCACGGCAAACGAGATGCACGTGCCGGTCGGCAAGCCGGTGCTGCTCAAGCTGCAATCGAGCGACGTGATCCACAGCTTCTGGGCGCCGAATCTCGCCGGCAAGAAGGATCTGATTCCGGGGCACACGCTGACGTTGCAGTTCCGCGCCGACAAGCCCGGAACCTATCGCACGCAATGCGCGGAGTTCTGCGGCTTTCAGCACGCCAACATGGCGCTCACCGTGACCGCAGAGTCAGCCGAAGACTATGGCCGCTGGGTGCAGGCGCAGCTCAAGCCGGCTGCCGAGCCCACGACGCCCGAGCAGCAGCACGGCAAGGAAGTGTTCCTCGGCTCGACGTGTCCCATGTGCCATGCGATCCAAGGCACGACGGCGCTCGCCAAGCGCGCGCCCGATCTCACGCATCTTGCCAGCCGGGCCACCATCGCCGCCGGAACGGTGCCCAACACTCGCGGCCATCTGGCCGGCTGGATCGTCGATCCGCACAGCATCAAGCCAGGGGTCAACATGCCATCCAATACGCTGCCGCCGCAGGACCTGCAGGCGCTGCTCGCATATCTCGGGAATCTCAAGTGAAGCCCAGCTTGAGCTACGAGCGCGCCGGCATCACCGCAGCCGAGCACCAGACGCTGGACGCGTCGTGGGACTCTCAGCCGGGATTGATGGGCTTTCTTTCGACCATCAATCACAAGCGCATCGGCATGCGCTACATCATCACGGCGTTCGGCTTCTTCGTCGCGGGCGGCATCCTCGCGGCGCTCATGCGGCTGCAGCTTGCGCGGCCGGAGAACACGCTCATCGGGCCCGATCTCTACAACCAGATCTTCACCATGCACGGCACCACCATGATGTTCCTCTTCGCCGTGCCGGTAATGGAAGCGATGGGCATCTACCTCGTGCCGCTCATGGTCGGCACGCGCAACATCGCCTTCCCGCGCATGAACGCGTTCTCGTACTGGATCTATCTGTTCGGCGGCCTGATGCTCTACGCGGCGTTCATACTCAATGCGGGCCCGGATGCGGGATGGTTCACTTACGTACCGCTCGCCGGTCCGCAGTACAGCCCCGGCAAGCGCATCGACTTCTGGGCGCAGCTCATCACTTTTACCGAGGTCTCCGCACTGCTGGTCGCGATCGAGATCATCACGACGGTGTTCAAGCTGCGCGCGCCCGGCATGACGCTCAATCGCATACCGCTCTTCGTGTGGGCGCTGCTGATCCAGGCTTTCATGATCATCTTCGCGATGCCGGCGGTGATGTTCGCGAGCACGGCTCTCATCACCGACCGGCTGATTGGGACTCACTTCTACAATCCCGCCGAAGGGGGCGATGCGCAGCTGTGGCAGCATCTTTTCTGGTTCTTCGGCCATCCCGAGGTGTACCTCATCTTCATTCCGGCGCTCGGCATGATGTCGCCCATCATCGGCACGTTCGCCCGCCGCCCGGTGTTCGGATACGTCGCGCTCGTGCTCTCGGTCATCACGACGGGCTTCCTCGGCTTCGGCCTGTGGGTCCACCACATGTTCGCCACCGATCTGCCGGAGCTCGGCAAGAGCTTTTTCACCGCGGCAAGCCTCATCATCGCCGTGCCGACCGCGACGCAGATCTTCTGCTGGATAGGCACGCTGTGGACCGGCAGACTCAATATCCGCACGCCGCTGCTGTTCACGCTTGCGTTCTTCGTGCTGCTCACGCTCGGCGGCCTGACCGGGCTCATGCTCGCCTCGGTTCCGCTCGATCTCCAGGTGCACGACACCTATTTCGTCGTCGCGCATCTGCATTACGTGCTCATCGGCGGGGCGGTGTTTCCTCTCTTCGGCGCGTTCTATTACTGGTTTCCGAAAATGACCGGCCGCATGATGAGCGAGAAGCTGGGCGCCTGGAACTTCTGGCTCTTCTTCATAGGCTTCAACCTCGCGTTCTTTCCCATGCATCACCTCGGGCTGCACGGCATGCCGCGGCGCGTGTACACCTATTCTGCGGACATGGGATGGAACACGCTCAACCTGCTCGCCACGGTCGGCGCCGTCACCATAGCGGTGAGCGTGCTGCTCTTCGTCATCAACGTCGTGCGCAGTTATAAGAGCGGACCGCTCGCCGGCGACAATCCCTGGGGGGCGTCCACGCTCGAATGGGCGACGTCCTCGCCGCCGCCGTCGTACAACTTCGCCAGCATACCGATCGTCGCCTCGCGCGAGCCGTTGTGGGACAAGGGCGGTATATCCGGGCGGGTGGAAGGCCTTTCGCTTAGGACGCCCGAAGTAATCGCGACCTCGGTGCTCGATGCGCGGCCCGACCATCGGGTGATTTTCCCGACGCCTACGCTGTGGCCCTTTTTGAGCGCGGTCGCCGTGACGGTCCTCTTCATCGGCACGATATTCTCGCCGTGGGCAATGGTCTGGGGCGCGGTGCCGGTCGCGATAACGGTCACGGTCTGGTTCTGGCCGACATCCAAAGAGACGCAGGAACATCTGGCGCTGGAGCGCAAGCCGTGAGCATCGAAGCGATACGCCGCACCAGCCAAGTCCTCGACGCCTCGAAGCTGCCCTCGTACGGTTACAGCCATCGCAGCCTCATGTGGTGGGGCACGGTCGGCATGATCGCCATCGAGGGAACCGTCTTCGCGCTCGCCATCGCCACTTATCTTTACATCCGCGCACGCGCTTATACCTGGCCGCTCAGCGTGCTGCCGCCCGAGCTCATCTGGGGCTCGATCAATGTCGTGATCGCGCTGCTGAGCCTTCTGCCCAATCAATGGACCAAGCGTGCGGCCGAGGCCGAGGACCTTGCGAAGGTGCGCATCGGGCTCATCGTGTGCGTCGTGATCGGCGTGGCGCTGCTCGGCATACGGATCCTCGAGTACCAATCGCTCAACGTGCGCTGGGACAGCAACGCGTATGGCTCGGCGGTGTGGATGCTGCTCACCCTGCATACGATACACCTCGCCACCGACTGGTACGATACGGCGGTACTCGCCGTGCTGATGCACACCGGACCGCTGGAGGGCAAACGCTACGTCGACGTGAGCGAGAACGCCCTCTACTGGTACTTCGTCGTCATTGCCTGGGTGCCGATCTACGCCGTGATCTACTTCGGCGCGAGATGGCTCGCGACGCCATGATGCGACTGTGGTCAGGGCTCGTCGCCGTGCCCGTCCTGTTTCTCGCCGAGCTGACGCTGGCGTACGCGCTGGTGCCGTATGCCTGCGTCTCGCAGAAGCACATCGTGCTGCACATCGTCCAGGTGATCACGCTGCTCGTCGCCATCGTTTCGGCGCTGTCCGCGCTCGCCGCATACCGCGTGGCTGGAGCGGAAAACCCGGCCGACGCCGGCGACGAGGCGGCGCGGCAGCGGTTCATCGCACTGCTCGGCGCACTGGTGAGCGGCACCATAGTGCTCGCCATGCTCGCGCAATGGATCACGACGTGGGTCATTCCGCCGTGCGTACGTTGACCGCCGTCTTTCTGCTCGTCGTCTGCGGTCCCGCTGGCGCGCATACCGAGTGGGTGGCTGACGGCAACGGCCAGGCGTTCGTCGCGGTCGCGATGCTCGTTGCCGGCGCGCTTTACGCGAGCGGACTCACCAGACTGTGGCGGGCTGCGGGGCGCGGACGGGGCGTGACGCATGGCGAGGCATGGTGCTACGCGTCGGGATGGGCCGCGCTCGCCGTTGCGCTCCTCTCGCCGCTCGATGCCATGGGCGAGCGCCTCTTCGCGGCCCACATGGTGCAGCACGAACTGCTCATGCTGCTCGCCGCGCCGCTGCTCGTGATCGGACGGCCGCTCGCCACCTGGTCGTGGGCGCTGCCGGCGCGGATGCGTTATGCGGTGACGGGTGCGCTCGCCAACCCGGCGTGGACGACAGTGTGGCGCGCAATCACTCGTCCTCTCGCCGCGTGGCTGCTTCATGCGGCAGCCGTGTGGGGCTGGCACGCGCCGGCGCTTTTCAATGCCGCGCGCGAAGACTCGTGGATGCACATCTTGCAGCACGCGAGCTTTTTCGGCACTGCGCTGCTCTTTTGGTGGTCGCTGCTACGCCCGCATCCGCGGCGCTCGATGCCGGGCGGTGCGCTCATCTATCTCTTCACGACCATGGTGCACACCGGCCTCCTCGGCGGTCTCTTCGTCTTCTCCAGAACAGTGTGGTATCCGGAGAACAGTACCGGCGCGGCGCAGTGGGGATGGACGGCGCTCGAAGACCAGCAGCTCGGTGGGCTCATCATGTGGATACCGGGCGGGCTGGTCTATCTCGCCGTTGCCCTGCTGTTGCTCGCACGTGCGCTCTCCCCCGGGCATGGCGGGAAGGCGGTGTATCGATGAAACCCACGAGGGTTTTCGGTCTCATGCTTTTCGCGCTTCTTCAAGGCTGCGAGCGCGCGCCGATGCCGACGGTCGCCGGCGGCGATGCGAAGCGCGGCGCGGATCTGATACGCCAGTACGGCTGCGGCTCGTGTCACACGATACCCGGCATACGACGCGCCAACGCGAGCGTCGGGCCGCCGCTGCAGCAATTGAGCAAGCGCGTGTACATCGCCGGCGTGATCGTCAACACACCGGACAATCTCGCGCGCTGGATAGAGCATCCGCAGGCGGTCGATCCGCGCACGGCGATGCCCGAGATGGGCTTGAGTGCGCAGCAGGCGCGCGACATCGCGGCCTACCTGTACACCCAATAACGGATTGTTGTGGCATGCTAGCCGCCGTTTCGTACAACGCGCGGCACCACGTCGCCTAGAACGATTGAAGCACCTCATCACGTTTATTGTGGCTTGCGGGGCTGCCTGCATCGCACAGGCGCAATCCGAGCCGACGGCGGCGCTCGTCATGCCCGACGTTGTGGTGACTGCAACGCGGAGCGAGCGTGAGAGCGCCGACGTTCCCGTCGCCATCGACACCGTGAACGGACGTGTCATCCGCGAAGATCAGCCCCAGGTCAATTTGTCGGAGACGCTCAATCGGGTTCCCGGCATCTCCGTCCTCAACCGGCAGAACTATGCGCAGGACGTGCAGATATCGCTGCGCGGGTTCGGTGCGCGCTCCACTTTCGGCGTGCGCGGCATACGGTTGATCGCCGATGGCATACCGGCCACGAGTCCGGACGGCCAGGCGCAGGCATCGTCCTTCGCGCTCAACTCCGCCGAGCGCATCGAAGTCATGCGCGGCCCGTTCTCCAGCCTGTACGGCAATGCGGCGGGCGGCGTCATACAGCTTTTTACCTCCGACGGGCCGCGCGAGCCGACGTTGACCGGCTCCGTGGTCGGCGGAAGCTACGATACGTACAAGGTCGACACGCAGTTTGCCGGTCAGTATCGCGACTTGAATTACCGGCTCGATGTGTCCCGCTTCCACACTGGCGGCTATCGCGACCACAGCGCCGCCACGCGCGACATCGTCAACGGCAAGTTCAAGATGCCGGTGGCGAGCGGCATTCTCACCCTGGTCGTGAACACGCTCGATCAGCCGGAGGCGCAGGATCCGCAGGGGCTCACGCGGGCGCAGGTGGCAGCCAATCCGCGCCAGGTCGCGGCGACGGCACTCACCTTCAACACGCGCAAGAGCGTGCGTCAGAACCAGGCAGGGCTGGTCTACGATTTCGAAACGGATGCCCGCAACCAGTTTCAGGCGCGCGTGTACAGCGGCGATCGCCAGGTGACACAGTATCTTGCCATTCCGCTCGCGACGCAGGCGGCCTCGACGCATTCCGGCGGCGTCGTCGATCTCGACCGCGGTTACGGCGGCGCCGGGCTGCGCTGGACGCATGCCCTGATCGGCGGCGATCGTCCGGTGACGCTGACGGCGGGCCTCGATTACGACCGACAGGCGGAGAACCGCAAGGGCTATATCAACAACAACGGCATCGCCACGGCGCTCAAGCGCGACGAGCGGGACGTCGTGAGGAACACGGATCTGTACGTGCAGCTGGAATGGCGCATGAGCGAGCGGTGGAGTGCGGCGGCTGGTCTGCGCCACAGCCGCGTGCGGTTCGAGTCGCAGGATTATTTCATCGCGCCGGGCAACGGCGACGACAGCGGCGCGGTGAGCTTCGTGAAGACCAATCCGGTTGCGGGCGTGGTGTACCGGCTCACGTCGGCATGGAACGCTTACGCGAACATCGGCCGCGGATTCGAGACGCCGACTTTCGCCGAGCTCGCGTACCGGCCGAACAATCAGCTGGGGCTCAATTTCGCGCTGCAGCCTTCCACGAGCCTGCACAAGGAGATCGGTCTCAAGGGCCGGCTCTCGCCGACGACGCACGTGAATCTCGCGCTGTTTCACATCAACACCAGCAACGAGATCGTCGTGAACAGCGCTACCGGCGGCCGCACGGATTACAAGAACGCGCCCGGCACGCGCCGCAACGGCATCGAGGCATCGTGGGCGAGCAAGTTGCCGGGCGGCTTCGAAGCGTATGCGAGCTACACGCGGCTCGATGCCGAGTTCACGCAACCCTTCATCTCCAGCGGCGCCGTCGTGCCGGCGGCCAGCAAGCTCGCGGGCGTGCCGGAGCATTCCGTTTATGGCGAGCTCGTGTGGCGCCATGCGCCCAGCGGCTTTCATGCCGCCGCGGAAGCGCGCTCGGCGGGGCGCATCTTCGTCGACGACCGCAACAGCGAGTCGGCCGAACCCTATACCGTCGGCAATCTGCGCGCGGGTTTCGAGCAGCGCGGCAAGAGCTGGCGGCTCACCGAGTTCGTGCGGGTGGACAATGTGACCAATCGCCAGTACGTCGGATCGGTCATCGTCGCGGACACCAATCGCCGTTTCTACGAGCCGGCACCCGGACGCAACTATCTCTTCGGCGTGTCGGCAAGTCTCGCGTTCTGAGCAGGCGGGCAGCGGTTCTTGCGCACTTGCACGCTCCCGGTGCAATATGCTCGACGCGTGTCGCAGCGTACCGCGCGGACAGTTCAGCTGGCGTAGACCGGCGCGCGACCGGCGCAGCGACACCGACACCATAGGAGAGGACATCGTGATCAGACTCGCGCTGACGGTCGCGTTTTGCGTGGCCGCGTCTTACGCCGCCGCACAAACCCAGACGGAACTCAACAACGACGCCAACACGACAGACGACGTGCTCACGTACGGGATGGGCTACAGCCAGAACCGGTACAGTCCGCTCAAGCAGATCGACAAGCAGAACGTGAAGCGCCTCGTGCCGGTGTGGAGCACTTCGCTCGCGAGCAACCTGGGCGAGCAGGGCCAGCCGCTGGTGTACGAGGGGGTGTTGTACGCGGTGAACGCCGAGTACACGGTCGCCATCGACGTGGAGACCGGCAAGCAGCTGTGGCGCACGCCGGTCAACTACGATCCGCAGGTGGGACGCGTCATCTGCTGCGGCTTTTCCAACAAAGGTCTCGCGATCTACAACGGCAAAGTGTTCCGCGGCACGCTGGACGCCCATCTCGTCGCCCTCGACGCGAAGACCGGCAAGGAAGTGTGGAAGCAGAAGATCGCCGACTGGAAAGAAGGCTTCTCCATCACCGGCGCGCCGCTCGTTGCGAACGGCGTGCTGATCACCGGCGTTTCGGGAGCCGAGTTCGGCGTGCGCGCGTTCCTCGACGCCTTCGACCCGGACACCGGCAAGAAGCTGTGGCGGCGCTACACCATACCCGCGCCCGGCGAGCCGGGCAGCGAGACGTGGCCGAAGGACGACTCCTGGATGCGCGGCGGCGGCTCGACGTGGATCACCGGCTCGTACGACCCCGAGCTCGATCTCGTCTACTGGGGCGTGGGCAATGCCGGTCCGTGGAATCCTGCCGGCCGTCCGGGCGATAACCTCTACACGGCATCGGTCATCGCGATCAAGCCCAAGACCGGCGAGCTGTCGTGGCATTACCAGCTCGTGCCGAACGAGATGTTCGACCTGGATGCGACCTGGGAATGGATACTGGGCGATCTC
>JBLNBW010000337.1:0-46307 GCA_050260255.1 Rhodospirillaceae bacterium
TTATCGGGAGCGTATATGCATCGCAGGAGTTTCCTGAAAAGTGGAGCGGCGTTGCCGCTCGCAGCAATGTCCGGGCTGCCGACTTCGGCGCGCGCGGATGCGGCGAGTGACGCTGCGGACGCAACGTGGCGTGTGTTCGAAGTCACCGCACGAGTCGAAGTCGTCGAACCCGCGGGCGTGACCCGCGTGTGGCTGCCTGTGCCGCTGACTGCGGACACGGATTACTTCAAGAATCTCGGCAGCACCTGGAGCAGTGATGCCGGTGGCGTTCGTTACGTCGTCGATCCGAAATACCAGGCGGGCATGGTTTCCGCCGCGTTTCCCGAGAGCGCGAAGAAGCCGGTGCTCAAAGTCACCAGCCGTTTTGCGACGCGCGACCGCACTACGGATCTCTCGAGGTCGCGGCCGGTGGTGAAAGAGGATCCTGCAGTGCTCAAGGTCGCGCTCGCCTCGACCGATCTGCTGCCCACCGATGGCATCGTTCGCGATACCGCGCGGGATATCGTGAAGGGGCAGCGCAACGACATCGACAAGGCGCGTGCAATCTACGAATGGATCGTCGACAACACGTTCCGCGATCCCGATGTGCGCGGCTGCGGCTGGGGCGACATACAAAGCATGCTCGAATCGCGCAACTTCGGCGGCAAGTGCGGTGATCTCAACGCCTTGTTCGTCGGACTTGCGCGCTCCGTCGGCATACCGGCGCGCGACGTGTACGGGATACGCGTCGCCAAGTCGCGCAAAGGTTACGTGAGTCTCGGCGCCAACACGGAGGTCATCAGCAAGGCGCAGCATTGCCGTGCCGAGTTCTATGCGGAAGGTTACGGCTGGATACCGGTTGATCCCGCGGACGTGCGCAAAGTGGTGTTGGAGGAGCCCCCGGGCCATCTGGCGCTCAGCGACGCCAAGGTGCGCGCGGCACGCGAGCGCCTGTTCGGCTCGTGGGAAATGAACTGGCTTGCGTACAACTACGCGCACGACGTTCAGTTGCCCGGGTCGAGCTATCCGCGCATTCCGTATCTCATGTACCCGACGGGCGAAACGGCGCAGGGTCGCCTCGACTCGCTCGAGCCCGATACGTTCAAGTACGTCATCACCGCGCGGGAGATTGCGCTGACGTGAAGGCGGGCGGGTGGTTTTCAGTGTGGCGGTGGGGGGCTGCGGTTTTTCTGGCACTCGCGTTTTCCGCGGCCTTCGCCGCCGATCTTGCGCCGTGGACCGGTGGTGCGACGCCGGTGCTCAGGCTAAAGGATATTGCGGGCCGGCACCACGATCTTGCGCAGTACAAGGGCAAGGTCGTGCTGGTGAATTTCTGGGCGACGTGGTGCGAGCCGTGCCGTGCCGAGATGCCGTCGATGGAGGAGCTGCGGGAGCGCTACGCGAACGATGCTTTCGTGGTGCTTGCCGTCAACGTCGACGAGCCCGAGCAGCGCATACGCGCTTTCCTCAAGCGGATGCCGCTCCAGTTTCAGATTCTGGTCGATCCCGGTATGCGCGCTACGCGCGACTGGAATGCGCGCATCCTTCCCGCTAGCTATCTCGTCGGGCGCGACGGCCGCATCCGCTACAGCGCCCGCGGCGACGTTGCCTGGACGAGCGATGAAGTGACCCGCACCGTTGCCGAGCTGCTGAAAGCCCGATAGCGAGCGCTAGAGCTCGTAATCCGTGCCCGTGCCGCGCATCGTTTTTTCCACGATGGCGCGTGTAAGCTGGGGCGCAAACATCTCGATGAAGTCGTAGACGTAGCTGCGCAAGTAGGCGTTGCGGCGCAGGCCGATGCGCGTCGTGCTCGGATCGAAGAGATGGCTCGCGTCGATCAGCCGCAGCCCGAGGTCGCGCGAAGGATCGAAAGCCATCTTCGCGAGCACGCCGACCCCCAGACCCAGCTCGACGTAAGTCTTGATCACGTCTGCGTCGATGGCGGTGAGCGCGACGTTGGGCGTGAGATGTCGCGCGTCGAATGCCTTGCGAATCGGCGAGTCGGCATCGAACGCGAAGTCGTAAGTGACGATCGGATGGCGCGCGAGCGCTTCCAGCGTAAGGTGCTTTTCCTCCAGCAGCGGATGTTTCAGCGGGGTGATGACGCAGCGGTTCCACTGGTAGCACGGCAGGGTCACCAGATCGCCGAACAGGCTCTCCGCTTCGGTGATGATCGCTATGTCGGCTGCGCCGGTCCGCATGAGCTCGGCGATGTGCTGGGGGCTTCCTTCGCGGAGGCTAAAGCGCACGCGCGGATGGCGCTGCATGAAGCGCTTGATGACGGCCGGAAGCGCATAACGGGCCTGCGTCGGCGTGGTCGCGATGACGAGCGCCCCTACCCCCTTATCGCCGTATTCGCGCCCAACGGCACGCAAGTTGTCGGCATCCTGCAGCATCCGTTCGGCAATGTCGACGATCAGACGCCCCGGGTCGGTGAGCGCGACGACACGCTTGCCGTGGCGGACGAGAATCTGCACCCCCAGCTCCTCCTCCAGCAACCGGATCTGCTTGCTGACGCCCGGTTGAGAGGTGTGCAGCGCCTCTGCGGCCTCGGAAACGTTCAGGCGACGCCGCGCGACCTCACGCAAGTACCTGAGTTGCTGCAGTTTCATATTGGTAAGAAGCAGTAGTTATTACAGTCTAACATAATATTCTTTTGCGGTATAAAGCGCCTCCACTAGCATGGCGTCCATGTATACCTATGACGATATCGATCAGCGCTTCGTCGAAGAGCGGGTCGCTCAGTTCCGGAGCCAGACCGAGCGTTTTCTCGCCGGCAAGTTGAGCGAGGACGATTTCCGGCCGCTGCGCCTGCAGAACGGTCTCTACATACAGCGTCATGCGCCCATGCTGCGCGTCGCCATTCCCTACGGGCTGCTTTCTTCGCGGCAGCTCCGCACGCTGGCCCGTCTGGCACGGCGATGGGATCGCGGCTCCGGCCACTTCAGCACGCGGCAGAATATCCAGTACAACTGGCCCAAGCTCGAAGATGTGCCCGACATGCTCGCCGAGCTGGCGAAAGTGCAGATGCACGCGATCCAGACGAGCGGCAACTGCGTGCGCAACATCACGAGCGATCATTACGCCGGCATAGCGCCGGACGAAATCGTCGATCCGCTCGTGTGGTGCGAAGTCATACGGCAATGGTCCACATTCCATCCCGAATTCGCATACCTGCCCCGCAAGTTCAAGATCGGCGTCTCGGGCGCGGTGGACGACCGCGTCGCGACGCAGGTGCACGACATCGGGCTCGAGGCCCGCGTGAACGACCAAGGCGAGATCGGCTTCAGGGTTCGCGTGGGCGGTGGACTGGGGCGCACGCCGATCCTCGGGCCGGTCATACGCGAGTTCCTTCCGTGGCGGCATCTGCTCACGTACCTCGAAGCAATACTGCGCGTGTACAACCGGTACGGCCGCCGCGACAACAAATGGAAGGCACGCATCAAGATTCTCGTGAAGGAGCTCACCACCGAAAAATTCCGTGCAGAGGTCGAGAACGAATGGGCGCATTCGCGTGACGGCGCTTCGACCCTGACCGCCGCGGAGGTCGAGCGCATTGCAGGCCGCTTCACGCGTCCGCAATACAAGACTTTGCCCGCCGACGCCCCCGCCCATACGCGGGCCCTCACACAGGATCGCGCCTATGCGCGATGGGTGAGCCGCAACGTCGCGCCGCATCATGTGCCGGGGTACGCGGCCGTTACGTTGTCGCTCAAGAAGACCGGCGTTCCCCCGGGCGACGCGACGGCGGAACAGATGGAGGCTATCGCCGATCTCGCCGATCGCTACAGCTTCAAGGAGCTGCGCGTCTCGCACGAGCAGAACCTGATACTGCCCGACGTCGAGCTCAACGATCTGCCGGCGCTGTGGCGCGAGGCGAAGACGCTGGGGCTTGCCACGCCGAACATCGGGCTCATCACTAACATCATTTCGTGCCCGGGCGGCGATTACTGCTCGCTCGCGAATGCGAAGTCGATACCGGTGGCGGAAGCGATACAGCGTCGGTTCGACGATCTCGATTACGTGTACGAAATCGGGGAGCTCGATCTCAACATTTCGGGCTGCATGAACTCGTGCGGCCACCACCACATCGGGCACATCGGCATCCTGGGCGTCGACAAGCAGGGCGCCGAGTACTACCAGATCTCCATCGGCGGTGCGCAGGGCAACGACAGCTCGCTCGGCAAAGTCATCGGCCCTTCGTTCTCGCAGGAGGAAGTGCCGGACGTGATCGAGAAGCTGATCGAGCGGTATCTGTCCCTGCGCGACAGCGAGGCAGAGCGCTTCATCGATGTGGTGCGCCGGGCCGGTATCGAACCCTTCAAAGAGTACGTCTATGGCAACGCTGATCAAGGAAAGAAAAATCGCGACCGACTCGTGGCAGTTGCTTAGGGACGGTGCGGATGGAGCGCGGGCCGCACTGCCGCCCGACGGCGACGTGATCGTGCCGGCGCGGCGCTGGCTCGAGGAGCGCGAGCAACTCGCCCTGCGTGCAGGCCGCATAGGTGTATTGCTCAGCGGTGACGACGATCCGGCGGACGTCGCGGAGGACTTGCGGCTGTTCGGTGTGGTCGCGGTCGATTTTCCGCGGTTCACCGACGGGCGCGGCTACAGCATCGGCCGGCTGCTGCGCGAGCGTTACGGCTGGCGCGGCGAAATGCGCGCGGTTGGTGACATCCAGCGCGACCAGCTCTTCTACCTCGCCCGCTGCGGCTTCGATGCATTCATGTTGCGCGACGGCGAAGACGCCACGGTGGCGCTCGGTGCGTTCCAGGATTTCAGCGAGCGCTACCAAGCGGCGGTAGACCAGCCGCTGCCGCTGTTCCGACGGCGCGCAGCAGGCGGGCAATCGCTCGGGCAATGACCACCGCCGTCGGCACCGTCTATCTCGTAGGCGCAGGTCCGGGCGCGCCCGATCTCATTACTCTGCGCGGGGCGAAGCTGCTGGCGAGCGCCGACATCGTTTTTCATGACGCGCTGGTGCATGCCGAGACGCTGGCTCTGGCCGCGCGGGCCGAGAAAGTGCTGGTAGGGAAACGTTGCGGCCGGCATTCGACGGCGCAGTGCTTCGTCAACAAGCGGCTGGTGGATGCGGCCCGCACCCATCGCGTGGTGGTGAGGCTCAAGGGCGGCGATCCTATGTTGTTCGGCCGCGCACAGGAAGAGATAGCGGCGCTTCGTGCTGCCGGCGTGCCGTGCGAGGTGGTGCCCGGCGTCACGGCCGCACTGGGCGCGAGCGCCGAGCTCGGCGTGTCTCTTACTCAGCGGGGCCTAAGCCGCAGCGTCGTGTTCGTTACCCCGCGTGTAGGCGAAGGCGAAGCACGCCGCCACGACTGGGCCGGGGCGATCGCGGCCGCCGATACGGCCGTGATCTACATGGGCGCGCACGAGGCGGACAGCATTGCCGCGGCGCTTTTGGGACGCGGCTTGTCGCCCCGCACGCCGGTCGTCGCCATCGAAAATGCGACCCTGCCGGATTGCTCGCGTACCGCGTTGACGCTTGCCGAATTGCCGCGCATCGCGGAAGAGCGCCATACCGGCCCGGTAACGCTGCTGCTCGGTGACGTGTATGCCGCTGCGCTTGCCATCGGTGAGCCGGCGCTCACCAAGATCGCCGTCGCCTAGACCGAGCACGTCAAAATACGCTACAATTCAAGCTTTTATCGGCTCGATTGTATGCGTATCCAGCGCAGCGTTCCCGGCGCTGCCCAGTCTTCCGTCGCGCTCACGATAGGCAACTTCGACGGCGTGCATCTTGGCCATCAAGCCATGCTTGCTCGCTTGCGTGCCACGGCGGCCGCGCGCGGGTTGCGGGCATGCGCGATGACCTTCGAGCCCCATCCACGCGAATTTTTCGCGCCCGATCAGGCGCCCACCCGGCTGACGTCTCTGCGGGAGAAGCTGGAACTGCTGTCGCAGCATGGTGTCGAGCAGGTGCAGGTGTGCCGCTTCGACTATCGGTTTGCGCAGACCCCGGCTGAAGAATTCATCGAGCGCGTTCTTGTGCGCGGCCTGGGGGCGCGCTGGATACTCGTCGGTGACGATTTCCGGTTCGGTGCCCGGCGCGCCGGCGATTTCGTGATGCTCAAGCAATATGCCGCTTCCTTGGGTTATGAGGTCGAGGCGATGCCGAGCGTCGTGCACGCCGGTGAGCGGGTGTCGAGCACGGCCGTACGCAATGCGCTTGCGGCAGGCGAGCTCGATCATGCATCCGAGCTGCTCGGACGTGCCTACAGCATCAGCGGCCGCGTCGTGCGCGGCGACGGTCTGGGCCGCAAGCTGGGGTTCCCGACCGCGAACGTGCAGATGAAGCACAATCGGCCGCCGTTGTTCGGGATATTCGCCGTCGAGCTTGCCGGCGTCGCCTCCGAGCCGTTGCGCGGCGTCGCAAGCCTCGGCGTGCGGCCTACCGTCAAAGCCGGAGGGCAACCCGTTCTCGAAGTGCATCTGTTCGACTGGAGCGCGAGCCTCTATGGCAAGCACGTCCGCGTCGATTTCATGCACAAGCTGCGAGACGAAGAGAAATATGTGGATCTTGCCACGTTGACGCGGCAGATCGCACTCGACGTCGAGCATTCCAAGGATTACTTCCGCGCGCGCGACGCCGCCGCGCCGCGGCACGCGCGGCGCTGATCACCGGCGCTCGCACGCTAACCGATATTCGACATGGCCGACTACAAGAAGACCCTCAATTTGCCCGACACGCCGTTCCCCATGCGGGGCGATCTCGCGAAGCGCGAGCCGCTCATGCTGGAGCAATGGCGCAGCCGCAAAGTGTACGAGCGCGTGCGCGCGGCGAGCGCGGGCCGCCCGCGCTTCGTACTGCACGACGGGCCGCCGTACGCGAACGGCGACATCCACATCGGCCATGCCGTCAACAAGATCCTCAAGGACATCATCGTCAAGAGCAAGAGCCTGTCGGGCTTTGATGCGCCGTACGTGCCGGGCTGGGATTGCCACGGCATGCCTATCGAAGTGCAGATCGAAAAGAAGTACGGCAAGAATCTGCCGACCGCAGAAACGCAGCGCCTGTGCCGCGCGTACGCCGGGGAGCAGGTGGAGCGCCAGAAGAAGGACTTCATCCGGCTCGGCGTTCTGGGCGCGTGGGACGATCCGTATCTGACGATGGCGTACGGCAACGAGGCGAACGAGATACGCGCGCTCGGCAAGCTGCTGGAGCGCGGTTTCGTCTATCGGGGCTTAAAGCCGGTCAACTGGTGCTTCGATTGCCGCTCGGCGCTCGCGGAAGCCGAGGTGGAATACGAAGACCGCAAGGATCCCGCGATCGATGTCGGATTTCCTTTCCTCGAGCGCGACAAGATCGCCCGCGCATTCGGCCTCGATGCACTGCCGGACAAGCCGGGTTACGCCGTCATCTGGACCACGACGCCGTGGACGCTGCCGGGGAATCAGGCGCTCAACGTGCATCCCGATTTCGAGTATGCGTTGGTTGATACCGACCGCGGCATGCTGATCGTCGCGCAGGACATCTTGCTGCGCAGCCCGTCGGGTGCCGAAGCGGAGCCGCCGCCCGCCGCCGACCAGGGAAACGTCGACGCGTCCGAGCTGCTCGAGCGCTACGGCATCAAAACGGCGAAAGTGCTCGGCATCGCGAAGGGCAAGGCGCTGGAGCTGATCCGCTTCAAGCACCCGTTTTACGACCGTGAAGCGCCGATCTATCTCGCCGATTACGTGACGCTCGATACCGGTACCGGCATCGTGCATGCAGCGCCCGCGTACGGCGTCGAAGACTTCCAGTCGTGCCGACGTTACGGCATGAAGGACGATGATATCTTGACGCCGGTGATGGGCGACGGCAAATACGTGTCGACGCTTCCGCTCTTCGGCGGCGAGATGATCTGGAAAGCGAATCCCAAGATCGTGCAGCTCCTGCAGGAGCGGGGGACGCTCTTTGCGAAAGGCGATTACACGCACAGCTATATGTACTGCTGGCGCCACAAGACCCCAATCATCCTGCGTGCGACGACGCAATGGTTTGCCGCGATGGACGAAGCGCCGGGTTACCGCGGCGTGCGGCCCAGGGAACCGTTGCGGACGACGGCGCTGCGTGGTGTCGAAGAAACGCGCTTTTTTCCTTCGTGGGGCAAGGCGCGCCTGCACGGCATGATCGCGAATCGTCCCGACTGGACTCTCTCGCGCCAGCGGCAGTGGGGCGTGCCGATGCCCTTTTTCATTCACAAGGAAACGGGCGAGCTGCACCCGCGCACGCTGGAGCTGCTGGAGCAAGTCGCGCAGCGCGTGGAAAAGGGCGGCATAGAAGCGTGGCAGGCATTGAGCGCCGAAGAATTGCTCGGCGCCGATGCCGCGCGCTACGAGAAAGTGAAAGACACGCTCGACGTGTGGTTCGACTCCGGATCCACACACTACACCGTGCTGCGCGGCTCGCATGCCGCGCAGAGCGCTTTTCCCGCGGACCTGTATCTGGAAGGCTCGGACCAGCATCGCGGCTGGTTTCATTCTTCGCTGCTCGTGGCCTGCATGATGGATGGCGTTGCGCCGTATCGGGCGCTGCTCACGCACGGCTTCGTCGTCGACGGCCAGGGCCGCAAGATGAGCAAGTCCAAGGGCAACGTGATCGCGCCCCAGCAGGTGGTGGACGAGCTCGGCGCCGACATATTGCGCCTGTGGGTGGCATCGACCGATTACGCCGGCGAGCTCTCGATCTCCAAGGAGATCCTGAAGCGCGTCGTCGAAGCCTACCGCCGCATACGCAACACGCTGCGCTTCCTGCTCGCGAATTTGGCCGACTTCGATCATCAGCGCGACCGCTTGCCGATCGCCGAATGGCTGGAGATCGATCGCTATGCATGGGTGATGACGCACGACCTGCAGGCGGAGCTCACGCCGGCCGAGCTGGGCGAGAAGGCGCCGACGCGCGCCGGATATTACGGCAACTACGAATTCCATCTGGTCGCGCAGAAGCTGCAGACGTTCTGCTCGGAGGAGTTGGGCGGCTTCTATCTCGACATCCTCAAGGACCGGCTGTACACCGCGCCGACTGCGTCTCGCGCGCGCCGTTCGGCGCAGAACGCGCTCTACCATATCGCGCAAAGCCTCACGCGCCTGATGGCGCCGATACTCTCATTCACGGCGCAGGAAGTGTGGGAGACGCTCAATCCCGGCGAAGCGACGGTGTTCGAGCAGACATGGTATCGCTTCGCGCTGCCCGAGGATGCGCACGAGCTGCGCAGCCGCTGGACCAAGCTGCGCGCGCTGCGCTCGGACGTGCAGAAGCGGCTGGAAGAGCTGCGCGTCGCAGGTGAGATCGGCTCCTCGCTTGCCGGCGAAGTCGAGCTGCGCGCTACCGGCGAAGCGGCTTCGTTCCTGCGCTCGTTCGGCGATGATCTGCGCTTCGTGTTCATCACATCGCAGGCGCGCGTGACTGACGGCGCGGCCGGCACGCCTACTGCGCTCGATGGGGTTACGCTGCACGTGCACGCGAGCCCCCACGCGAAGTGCGAGCGCTGCTGGCACTACCGCGCAGACGTGGGCAACGATCCCGCGCATCCCGATCTTTGCGGCCGGTGCACGGCCAATCTGTACGGCGCCGGGGAGCCTCGCGCGCATGCTTAAGTGGCTCGCAGTGAGCCTCGGCGTCATCGTTGCCGATCAGGCGACGAAGTTCGCCATCCTGCGCGAATTTGCGCTGCACGAGAGCGTGAGCATCACGTCGTTCTTCAACCTCGTGCTGGTCTACAACCGGGGCGCAGCGTTCAGCTTTCTTGCGGGCGCTTCGGGATGGCAGCGCGAATTCTTCATAGGCATCGCGCTGGCGGCGTCCGTCTGGGTGGTTTACCTGCTGCGCAAGCATACGCAGGAGGCTTTGTTTTCCTTCAGCTTGAGCCTCATACTGGGCGGTGCGCTGGGCAATCTGATCGACCGGCTGCGGTATGGGGCGGTGGTGGACTTTCTCGACTTCCACGCCTATGGTTACCACTGGCCGGCGTTCAACGTCGCCGATTCCGCCATTACCTGCGGCGCGATCCTGCTGGTATGGGAAAGCATCCGTCCCCGCAAACCCGCAGCAGCCGCTGCGCGCTGACTTAGAGTGCATCGATGAAACTGTTGCTTGCCAATCCCCGCGGTTTTTGCGCCGGCGTCGACCGCGCGATCGAGATCGTCGAGCGTGCATTGCGCACGCACGGGGCGCCGATCTATGTGCGTCACGAAGTCGTGCACAACAAGTTCGTGGTTTCCGATCTGCGTGCCAAGGGCGCGGTGTTCGTCGAAGAGCTGGACGAAGTGCCGCCGGGCGCGACGGTGATCTTCAGTGCGCACGGGGTGTCGCAGGCGGTGCAGCGAGAGGCGGAGTCGCGCGGGCTGCGCGTGTTCGATGCGACGTGTCCGCTCGTCACGAAAGTGCACGTCGAAGTTGCGAAGATGCGTGACGACGGCCGTGAGATCGTCATGATCGGCCATGCGGGTCATCCTGAAGTGGAAGGCACGATGGGACAGAGCGAGGGCGGCATGTACCTCGTGGAAAACCCCGAGGATGTGCGCAAGCTCGAGGTGCGCGACCCGCAAAGGCTGGCCTTCGTTACGCAGACGACGTTGTCGGTCGATGACGCACGCGCGACCATAGACGCGTTGCGCCAGCGCTTTCCGACGATCGTCGGCCCCAAGAAGGACGACATCTGCTACGCGACGCAAAACCGGCAGGATGCGGTGAAAGCGCTCGCGCGGCAATGCGATGTCGTGCTCGTGGTCGGCTCGCCCAACAGCTCGAACTCCAACCGCTTGCGCGAAGTCGCGCAAAACGAGGGCGTGCCGGCCTATATGGTCGACAACGCGGCAGAACTCGAGCCCGAATGGGTGAAAGGACGCGCTGTGGTCGGCGTGACCGCCGGCGCCTCTGCGCCCGATGTGCTGGTGACGCAGGTGATCGAGCGTCTCAAGGCTTTGGGTGTGGACGAGGTGACCGAGCTGACCGGCGTCGAAGAGCGGATCGTATTTCCCCTGCCGAAGGGTCTTGCTGTTTCATGAGGGAGCGCGCGCTCCGCGCGCTCCCTCCAATTCCTGCCTCTACTTGTCGCCGTGCCGGTACCAGTACTGGCGCGAGCGTTTTTGCGATATCGACGGCGTGATCTTGCCGGGCGGGAACGGGCTCGTCGTGTTCGGGTCGCTTGCGCCCCCGAGCACGAAAGTGACCGCCTCTCCGCTCGGCAACGTCACGGTGCCTTGCACCGGTGAGATCGCCAGGCCTATGCCCGAATATACGACGGAGTACCGGTCCGCGCACAGCAAGCCCACGTTGTAGCCGCGTGCTTCGCCTAGGTCGGCGCTGCACTGATTCGCGGGCGCCTCCGTGGCACGGTGGGTATTGAAGAAAATCCGTCCGCCGCTGATCAGCGAGGACGTAACCGTCTGCTCGCCCCGGCCGGCAGCGAGATCGAAGCGCCAGCCGCGCAGCGTGCTCGTAGGCGTGAGGCACGTGGAGCTAGTCGTGTTGTCGGCGAGGTCGCTGCCATCCAGATTGACCGGGCTGCCCGACACGAACGTGTCGACGAACATGTAGAAGCGGTTTTGTATGCTCTCGACATAGGGATAGTTGCTGAGCAGGGGACGTTCGCGGTCTCCCGAGCCGAATGCGAGATAGGCCTTACCGCCTGCGTACAGGACCGAAGGCGGAAAAAGAAACTTCCGGGCCGAATTGCTGGCGACATTCGCGATTTTCGTGATCGTCCAGTTGCCCGCCGAGAGCTGGTCGAGCGAGGTCGGATCGACGAAGTCGATGCGATAAAGATTGCCGCCCGTATCCACGACGTATGCATGGTCCACCAGCCCGTCGAAGTTGCGGTCGATCAGCGCGACGTCGGCCGGCACGCTGCGCTCGGTTTGGAACTGAGCCACGCGATTGCCGGTGTTCGCGTCGATCACGTAGACGCGCTTGCCTTTGGCGGTGTCGCACGAAGGCGTAGAGATGTCGCTGTCTTCGCAGTTGTCGTAGCCGCCGCCCATGATGATGAGCGGGGCGTTGCCGCCGCTGTAGCCTTTGACGCGTGCCACATTGGGCACCGACCAGGTCTGTCCGATGTCCGCATAGTCCGGCGTGCAGCCGGTATCGTTGGTGAGATTCGGGCAGCCGACGCGCCATTTGAGCACGGGGGCCACGGGGTCGGTGACATCGAAGGCGTAGAGCATACGGCCGCCGCGGCGCATCGTCGGGAACACCCATACGGTGGTGTTGTCCGCGTTCTGGTACAAGCCTGCGGTGCCATCGAAGAAGTACGTTTTCGCCGTCGGCGTCGGGGTGATGCCGCTCGGCAGGTTGGGGTAGCTGACGAGCGGACTGTTCTCCACCAGCCGCCTCAAGCTCGCGTGATGCTCGGGGGCGACGAACGACCACAGCTCGACCCCGTCGTTGGTGCGCACCGCGCGAAATGTACCGTCGTTCGTACCGTAGTACGCCACGACTCCGGTGGTGCCGCCGTAGTTCACGGGCAGCGGCCGGGCATGCACGATGTCGCCGTGTATCGAAGAGCGCGTATCGGTCGTGAGCCCGTTCTGGTTCTCGTCCCCGTATATCGTGCCTACCTTGCCGACGTCGTAACCCTGCGTGTATTTGATGATGCGGGTGTGATCGGTCGAGTCGGTGGCGCCCACGGCGGTCTGACTCACATTCGTCGTATTGAAGGGGACCATGCCCGAGGAGGTCGTCGTCGGACAGGGCGACGTGCTGGTGCAGGTGTACATGTTGCGGTTTACCGCGTACGTCGCCGTTGCAGGGGAGGCGACGTTGCCTTTGCGCAGCACTTCCGCAGCGCCGCCTTTCTCGACGAGCGGGCCATCGGGGAGGTCGGAGTACACGCTGGTGGCTGCGGTGGTGCACTCGCCCGTCGCCGTGGGCGAGAAATTCCAGTAAGTCGACGTATCGGTGGTCCAGAAGCTTGCGGCGCAGGCTTTGAAAAAGCCGGTGGCCGCGATCGCATCGTCGCCGTTCTGGTCTGCGAGCACCAGCGTGCCGGCGGTGTTCTTGGCCACCTGGTAGCGCTTGAGGTTCCCGTACCATCGCGGCAGGCCTTCGGCATCGGGACGGAACATGCCGAAGAACACCTGGTTCTCGTTCTGAGCGCGGTTGGTCGCGCTGACAGGCAGTGCCGCGGCGGCAAACACGCTGTTCTCCGCCTGGATTTCCACCAGTATTTCCCGCATGGCGTTGAGTATGGCGCTCTCCGACGATGCCTGGTAATAGCGGCCGCCGCCCACCTTCGCCATGTTGTAGAGCAGCGCCGTCTGGCGCGAGTCCTGCGCATCCTTGAACACGTCTATCGTGTACGTGCGCACGTTCTGCTGCCCGATCGCCTCGCTCACGTCCGTGGTGAAGAGGTATTTGGCCCACTCGTCCGTGTACCGAGCTTCGCTGCCGGGAAGAGCGCTCGTTCCGGTGGGCTCCACCGTGATCACGAGCTTCGACGACTGGACGTCGAACTTGAGCGTGTTCGTCCCGGGACAAGTGGCCGTGTCGACGACGCCGGTTCCCGTGCAGGTATAAGAATCTGCGGGATTCGCGTCCTTCAGGCTTTGCGGTATGTTGCTGGCACAGTTGTTCAATCGTTGGGACGTGTTGTTCCCGGTTCCGCAGGCGGCGCCGATGGTCGCGGTCTGCGTCGTGCTGACCGTCGTAAACTGCGGCATGGTGAGCTGCGAAGTGCTGCCGTTGATGCCGCTCAGCAGCTCGGGCGGCGTGTCGTTGGTCGGAAATCCGTTCCCTATGAAGATGATGTAGTTCTTCGCGCAGCTGTTCGCCGAGGTGATCGGCGTACTGTAGGTCGACCACGCGCTGCTGAAGGCGTAGGGGTCGGATTTCGAATCCGGGCTGCCTGCGTACCGCAGAGGGCCGAAGTGGCTCTGGTCTATCGGCGTTCCCGCCGTATCGGTCTTCGAATGCGCCGGATCAGTGAAACCCCCGAAGTACTTGAAGGCCTCGAACATGATCGCGCTGTAGTTCGTTTTCTGGGTCGCGACCTTCTCCGTTGCCGTGTCGAAATTCTTGAAAATGCAGTTCGGCGTTCCGTTGATGCTGTTGTTGCTCGCGACGCACGATGCGTCGCCTATGAGCTCTTGCAGACCCGCCTTGTTCGCGGCGTTCATTTGCCGGATCGCGTAGCGGACATAACCGCCGGGACCGCCGACGCCGGCTCCGCCGCTGCCCTCGGTGGCGAGCATGAGCCCCATATTCACTTTGTCGGTCATTTCGCCGGCCACCGTCCGCAACGCCCGCAGCTCGGATTCACCCTGCTTGAGTCCGCCCGGCCAGTGCTGGCTCGCGGCCGACCAGTTCGCGCTGTTATCGATGATGACGAGGACGTTGGGACGCATGGCCGTCGCGGTGCTGGCGGCGCCCACGAACAGATCGATATCCTCCGCCGCTGCGAAGTAAGAGCTGCCGACGAGGGATGCAATCAGTGCAAGGCTGCAGCCGCGGCGTACAGTTTTCGTTTTCATTCGTGTACTCCTCTCGCGTTCACCGGGTCACAGGCACGACGTGGCCATGTTGTCCGTGCTGATGCGCACGCCGATGCCCTGCGTGACTCCGCCGGCTGGGGCGCCGGTCAGGTTGTTCGTCGTTTCGGCGGAGATTTCCCATACCGTGTTCGCGCACAGCGAGTTGCCCGTATTGGCCCCGGAAACGCCGAACGTCTGCTGTTGGCCCGCGGTGCAGCCCACGTCGTCGGAATTGGCGAGGTTGAGCTCGCTCACCTGAATCACCCGCTTCGCGACGCACGAGGGTTGCGGCGTCAGCACCGTCGTGTAATCCGTGACGCCGTCGCCGTTGATGTCCGTGCAGATGGTGTTTGCGGCGCCGCACGGATTGAGAACGGCGTTCGCCGGGTTGGCGATGAACAACGGCGTGCTGATGACCGTTTCGACTGCTTCCTGCGCGGCGCTCATCGCTTCGGACCGCGACTGCATATTCCCGACGATCTTGAGATTGCTCGTGCCGGTGTTCATGGCGCTCACCGCGAACAGCGTCAGCAGAACGAGCATGATGAGCGCGATGACGAGCGTTGCGCCGCGCTGGCGTTGTCGGTGCATCATGGTGTGTCTCTCCGGCCCGCGGGATTTATCACTCGGACGACGCTCGCGTACACGTGCCGCCGGTAGCCATCGTTGAACGGCCCGACGGAAACGTCGGCTCCGGCCGTATCGGTCCCGAGGCTGTATGTTTTCGTGTCGATGTAGCCAGGAGACGTTTCGATATTGCGTGCGAGCAGGTATATATGAACCGTCATCACGTTCATCCAGTTATTGACGGCCGTGCAATTGGAGCAGCCTGAGTACGTGAACGTCGCGGGGTCCGGCGTATAGGCGTCCGGCAGCCCGTCGCCCGTGTAATCGATACCGTACACGAAATGCATGTACTCGATCCCTTCGACGAGCGGTGTCTCGACCGTCGTGGAACCCGTCATGTCGCGGCGCTTCAGCGTCGGTATGGATTGCCCCTGGCCGTTGTCCGTGCTGATGAAATACGTGCGCACGAAATATTCGCGGAGCGGGGTCGCGGTGGCGCAATCTTTCTTGCGCAGGGTGAAGCTCGCCGTGCCGTATGAGCCTATCGTGTAGGGCGTGGTCGTGGATTCCGTCTCGCACTGCGATACCTGCACGTAGGGCGTGCCGCTCGCCGCGGCGGGACAGCCGGAAACGCCGGCCGCGCAGGCGCTCGTGCGCCGCACGACGAGAAGATCGGTATTGGACTTGAGCGAGCTGCCGATGCACGACGGCGGGCCGGCCGCATTGTCATAACCTTGCAGGTGAAGCGGTATGGCGCTCTGCCAGTCGGTGACGTTCGTAGAGCACGGATCGGGAAGCGAGGACGGCGTCCCTACCGATCCCACGTTGAGTTCGCCGTAGAACCCGGCGAGCTTGATATCGTCGCTCAGCAGCTCCATGGCATAACGGCCGTTCTCGATCTGCCGGCTCGTGCGTTCGACTTCGTTGCGGGCGGTGCTCGTCGCGGAAAAGATGCCAATGACGCCGGCCAGTATGACAAGACCGATCGTGATCGCGATCATCAGCTCCACGAGCGACATGCCGCGCATGCGGGCGCGCCGGGAGCGAGTGTATTGATTCAGGGTGCTGTTCATGGCGTAACACACAAGCCTGTGGCGGAGTCGTTCTGCAGGCAGCCGATCTTCACGCGCGCGATCATCACGCGTCGCGTTGCTTCGTTGCCGTATGAATTTTGTCCGCAGGTGCTCGTAGTCGGCGCGGCGGTGGGCGTAAGGCCCTGCCAGGCGACGGCCACCACGAACTCGCGCGGCATGGTCGACACCGTGTTCGTGATGCAGCCACGCGCGCCTATCATCGCGCCGCGATTGGCGCCGCCCGAGGTTTCCGAAGCGCCGAGCAGGGCGTTGTTCCACATGCAGAGATCGAGTGCCGCGCCGGTAAGGCTCGCGCAGTCGATTTCGCCCGTGTCCGTGCCGAGCGGCGTCGTCGTAACGTAGCTCATCGAGTTCTTGCGGTTCGCATTGATGCGGGCAACGATGTCGTCGAGCAGTACGATCGCCTGTGCGCGTTGGTACGACTCGACTTCGGCGACCTGCATGCGCGCCTGCATTCCGGCGACACCGAGGAGGCCGAGCGCCACGATCACGATGGTGATCAGCACCTCCAGCATCGTGAAGCCGGCAGCGCGAATGAACGACGTGGAAGTAATGGGCTTCATGAGCATGCCTGCGTCTTGACCACCGGTCGGCCGCTGAGATCGATCGTGATGCAACGCTGGTTCGATCCCGTCACGCCCGGAGCGGTAATGCTGATCGAGCTGACCGACGCATTGAGTCGGCCGATGCCGTTGTACGTCACCGAGGCCGGGCCGGTGATGGTGATATTCGTCATCGCGTTCTGTGTTCTCAGCGTAGTGCCGGACGAATCGGCGATCGACCAGCCGTTCGCCCAGTTGCCGCCGCTCGGCGTGACGGTGACATTGCGGTTGCGCGTGATCGCCTCGGAGCGGGCATACGTGAGGCTCGAGTAGATATCGAAGCTCGCCGTCTTGACCCGCTGGTTGAGGATCAATTCGCGCATCCCCGTCACGCCGAGCGTGATGAGAATGGATGCGACTGCCATGACTGCAAGGGCTTCGACCAGCGTAAAGCCCCGCATGCCGATTGCCCGCTGCATCAATGTCCTCCGCTTAAACGTGTCATCGCGCCCGGCTGCTACCAGCCCGATTGTCCGGCGCGCGTCTTGTTGCCCTGGTGGTCGAGAGTCAGAATGCCGTCGGGTGACTGCGCGCTGCTGGTGGGTGTCGCCGTGATCGTGTAGGTCGGAGGCGTGGTTGCGGCCGCGGGATCGACAGTGATGGTGTAGTGCGACGACACGTCGCTCGGCGTGGTGATGCTGAGCGTCGTGAGCGCCGTCGAGCCTACCGCGTAGTTGCGCGCGTCGAGCAGATATTGCTGCTGCCGGTTCGCGATCTCCATCATGAATGCCTGGGTCGATGCGCGCCGCCCCTTGCGCAAATGTTCTTGGTACGACGGATATGCGACGGCGGCGAGCACCGCGACGACCACCACGGCGATCATGAGCTCGATCAGTGAAAAGCCGTATGGTTTGCGTTGCATGGCGTTCTTCGGCATGGCCACTCCCCTGTAACACACGTGTTCTGTAGTAGTCCCAGGCGCGATTTTCTTCTGCGGCACGGCCGGCACGCCACGCCGGACCGATGAGCGGCCCGTTATACGGAACCAGCGGCGTCATGGATGCGCCGCAAGCGGGAATTCTTCACACCGCAGGCGTATGCGGGTTCCGCCGTCTAAGCGCGTTCCCCGATTGCTGCGCCGACGGCGTGTAGGAAATCTTCGTACGTACTTCTAGGCCGGTACGTACAGCACATTTGGAAAACTCTATCTTTTTTGACGTATGGGCACGCCGCAGAATGCACTCGTCGCGCTCTACATATAACGAATATCAAGACACCAGGGGACTTACATGCACACGCAACAGCTCGCCTCGGAAATCCGCGAACTCAACCTGTCGTACATGCTGCTCGCCAAGCAGATGCTGCAAGAGGATCGTGCGGCCGCCATGTACCGCCTGGGAATCAGCAGCGAGGTCGCGGACATCCTCGAAAACCTGACCGCAGCGCAAGTGCTGAAGATGGCCGCATCGAACCTGTTGCTGTGCCGTTTTCGCCTCGATGACCGCGTCGTGCTGGAAATGGTGACGAGCCACAGCCGCGCGGCCGAAATGTCGCCGGCCCACGCCGCCATCCTGATGGCGAGCCGTCCGCTGGAGCAGGCTGCGGCCTGATGACGCCATGTCGAACACGGGACGGAGGGACAAAAGCATACTGTCGCAGGCGCGCCAGATACAGCTCGCCACGGAGTTGATCGAGCTCGGGGCACGGCTGCAGCTGCTCGAGGCCGAGACGGACTTGAGCCGCGAGCGCTTGCTCAAGCTGTACAAGGAAATCAAGCGGGTTTCGCCGCCCAAGGGCATGCTGCCCTTCTCGACGGACTGGTTTCTCAGCTGGCAGCCGAACATCCATTCTTCGCTGTTCGCCGAGATTTACCGCTTCCTCGTGGGCAACGCCGAAGTGCGCGGCGTGGCAGCCATCGTCAAGGCGTACCGCCTCTATCTCGAACATCTGTCGATCAACGGCTTGGAGCCGGTGCTGAGCATCACACGCGCGTGGACGCTGGTGCGCTTTCTCGACAAGCGGATCCTCGACACGGCGCACTGCAAGCGCTGCAGCGGACGGTTCGTAGTTCACGCACTCGACCTGCACAAGGAGTACGTGTGCGGGCTCTGCAATGTCCCCTCGCGCGCCGGCAAAGGCAGAAAAGCCGACGGCCGCCGCGTCCTGGCTGCATCGGACCCTGTGCCAGCTTGAGCCTACTCGCGCAACCCGTGGAGGATCGCTCCACGGGCCTGCGAATAGCGGGGTGATGCCCGCCTTATTCGCGGATTCGGCGCCGGGCGTGTTTGCTACGCTAGCCTTCGTCCACCGGGGTCTCGCGTGCGTGCAGCCGCGGCCGGACATCAAAACGGCGCGCGTCGGACAGTAAGCATGCTAGTAGTCGTTGGCTACATCATCATTCTCGGCTCGGTGTTCGGCGGATTCGTGCTGGCCGGCGGGCACATCGCCGCCATGGCGCAGCCGCTCGAGCTCCTCATGATCGGCGGCGCCGCGATCGGCGCTTTCGTCGTCGGCAATTCCAAGAAGGTCATCGTCGCCACACTCAAGGCGCTGCCGGGGACCTTGAAGGGGTCGCACTACAACAAGCTCGTGTACATGGAGCTCATGTCGCTCCTCTACGAAGTGCTGTCGAAGGCGCGCAAGGAAGGGCTTATGTCGCTGGAGGCGGACGTGGAGAAGCCGCGCGAAAGCCCGATATTCGCGAAGTACCCGCGCATCACGCACGATCACCACGCCGTCGAATTCATGACCGACTATCTGCGCTTGATGGTCGGCGGCAATCTGAACGCCCATGAAATCGAGGCGCTGATGGACAGCGAGATCGAGACGCATCACGCCGAAGGCGAAGTCCCGGCACAAGTCATTCAGCGCATAGGCGATGCGTTACCGGCGTTCGGGATCGTCGCCGCCGTGATGGGGGTAGTGCATACGATGCAGTCCGTCGGCCTGCCGCCAGCAGAGCTCGGCAAGCTCATTGCGCACGCGCTCGTCGGCACGTTCCTCGGGATTCTGCTGGCTTACGGATTCGTCGGCCCGCTCGCCGGCAAGGTGGAGCAGCGCGTCAGCGAATCCTCGAAGCTCCTCCAGTGCATCAAGGCGACGCTGCTCGCAAGCCTGAACGGCTATTCGCCGGGCCTTGCCGTCGAGTTCGGCCGCAAGGTGCTGTACTCGACCGAGCGGCCGACCTTCGTCGAGCTCGAGCAGCATCTCAAGCAGAACAAGGCGCACTAGCTCGCGCATGCCGCGCAACGATCACAAGAAGAGCGCGAAGCCCGAGAGAGCGACGCCCATCGTCAAGCGCGTCGTGAAAGGCAAGCCGGGGCACCACGGCGGGTCGTGGAAGATCGCGTACGCCGATTTCGTCACGGCGATGATGGCGTTCTTTCTGCTCATGTGGCTGCTGGGCTCCACGACCCAGGGCGACCTCGAGGGCATAGCCGAGTACTTCAAGAATCCGCTGAAAGTCTCCATAGGAGGCGGATCGGGCTCGGGGGACAGCTCCAGCGTGATCAAGGGAGGCGGACGCGATCTCACGCGGCGGGAAAGTCAGATCAAGAAAGGCGAGATCGAGGAGCAGAGGAAAACCATCAACCTCAAGGCTGCCGACGCGGAGATCGAGAAGACCGAAATCTCGCAGCTGCGCACGCTGAAGCATCGGATAGAAAAAGTATTCGAAGCGAGCTCCTCGCTGCGCGAGTACCGCAAGCAGATGCTGCTCGACATCACGTCCGAGGGGCTGCGCATACAGCTCGTCGATGCGCAGAACCGGCCGATGTTCGCGAGCGGCAGCGCGGAGCTTCTGCCGCACATGCGCCAGATACTTCAGGAGCTCAGTAAGCCCCTGAACGAGATGCCGAATCGCATCAGCCTGTCGGGGCATACGGATGCCACCCCGTACTCCGCCGGCGAGCGCGCGTACAGCAACTGGGAGCTCTCCGCGGACCGCGCGAATGCCTCGCGCCGTCAGCTGGTGGCCGCGGGACTTGCCGAAGGCAAAGTCCTGCGCGTGGTGGGACTGTCCTCGGCGGCGCTCTTCGACAAGGCCGATCCGCTCAATCCGGTCAACCGGCGCATCAGCATCATCGTGCTCACGAAAAAGGCGGAAGAGTCGATGTTGAGGGACGCGGTGCCGCTGCCCGCGCCCGCCACGGCGGCAGCGCCGGCCGCCCCCGTGGAGCGGACCGGCGAAATCGACAAGCCGAGCCGGGGCTGACATCGGGCGCTAAACATTTTGCCCGGGCTGCCGTAAACACTGTCGGGCGCTCTGCTCGCGGAAAGCCGGCGCGTGGACGGCGGCGGGCGGGCGCCGATGAAGGAGACGTAATGTCCGACAAAAATTTGAGGTTCCTGGTCGTCGACGACTTCTCGACGATGCGCCGTATCGTGCGCAATCTGCTCAAGGAGATCGGTTTTCTCAATGTCGAGGAAGCGGAGGACGGCGCGGCTGCGCTCCAACGACTGCAGAACGGTGGCATAGATTTCGTCATTTCGGACTGGAACATGCCGAACATGGACGGCCTTACGCTGCTGCAGCAGATACGTGCGAGCGACACGCTTAAGAACCTGCCCGTCCTGATGGTGACCGCGGAAGCGAAGAAGGAAAACATCATTGCGGCGGCGCAGGCCGGCGCGAGCGGCTATGTGGTGAAGCCGTTCACCGCGGCCACGCTGGACGAGAAGCTCAACAAGATTCTCGAGAAGGCGTGATCGGTGCGGCGGCGTGCGCCGTACGTTCCTTTTGAGGACGACAGCAGGAAGCGAGAACGACGTGACGCAAGTGCTCCAAGACAACGACGAGCTGCAGGCGCTGTTCGACAGTATCGTCGAGCAGCGTGCGCCCGAGGCGCAAGCGCAACCGCAAACCCCCGCGAAGCCGACGCTGCAGGCCGTGCCAGCTGCGGAGCCCATCGCTTCTTCAGGCGGCGACGATGTCAGCCGCGTGATTCATCGCGTCGGTCAGCTCACGCGCGTGCTCCACGACAGCCTGCGCGAGCTCGGCTACGACCGGCTCATCGCACAGGCGGCTGCGTCGATACCGGATGCGCGCGACCGGCTTTCGTACGTCGCGATGATGACCGAGCAGGCTGCGACCCGCGCGCTGAACGCCACGGAAGTCGCGCGCCCGATACAGGATGAGCTCGGGGCCGAAGCCCGCAAGTTGAGCGAGCTCTGGGCGCGCATGCATGCACGCGAGCTCACGTTCGAGCAGTTCAAGGCGCTGCTGGAGGACACGCGCAGCTATCTCGGCGGCGTGCCGTCCAAGACCGACGCCACCAACGCGCAGCTCACCGAAATCATGATGGCGCAGGACTTCCAGGACCTCACCGGTCAGGTCATCAAAAAGATCACCGACATCGTGCAGCGCCTGGAAAAGGAGATGGTGCAGCTGCTGCTCGACTGCATACCGCCGGAGAAGCGTCACGAGCCGGTCGCGATGAAGAAGCAGGAATCGACCGGCCTTCTCAACGGACCGGTCATCGCGCCGCAGCCCGGACAGGACGTCGTGACGAGCCAGAACCAGGTCGACGAGCTGCTCGAAAGCCTGGGATTCTAGTGAAAAGTGAGTAGTGAATGATCGGTCAGATCCGATCGATTGATCTTGACCACTCACCACTCACTACTCATTCCCACGCACAGCCCGCCGCCGCGCTGCCGAATTGCGGCACAAATGCCCGCTTGTTTGCCCGATTGATGGCCTAGAGCGCGCTCAATAATTTCCACTCGTATAGAGGTGGACATTGAGCGAGCAGAGCGATCTCGAACGCACACATTCAGCCACGCCCCGGCGCCTGGAGCAGGCGCTCGAACAGGGGCAGGTGGCGCGTTCGCTCGAGCTCACCACCTTCCTCATGCTGTTCGCGGGCATGGCGGGCATGCTCGCGCTGGGCAGTGGCATGCTCGACGGCTTGTCGCGCCTTGTGCAGGCCGGCCTGCAGCTCGAGCCGCGCATGATCGCCGAGCCGCAGCTCATGGTGCAGCGCCTCATGCAGCTCTTCACCGATGCGCTCGTGGTGGTGCTGCCGCTGCTCGGCCTGCTGTTCATCACCGCGCTCGTTGCGCCGTCGCTCCTCACGGGCCGCGTGCATCTGTCGCCGATCCACTTCGACTTCGCGCGCATGAATCCGCTCGCCGGCATTGCGCGCATCTTTTCGCTGCACGGCGTGATGGAGCTCGTCAAGGCCGTCGCGAAGGCTGCGCTGGTGGGCGGCATCGGGGCATGGGCGCTCACGCGCCATCTGGACGATCTCATCGTGCTCGTGAACGAGACGCCGCAGGACGGCATACGAACGATGGGCGCGCTCGTCGCCGCGAGCACGTTCAGCATCGTGTTCGGATTGCTGCTCATCGCCGCCGTGGACGTGCCTTTCCAATTGTGGAATTACTACAAGGGTCTGCGCATGACGCGGGAGGAAGTGCGCCAGGAAGCGCGCGAGACCGAAGGCGATCCGCACGTGAAAGGCCATATCCGCCGCGCCCAACGCGAAGCGGCACGACGCCGCATGATGGCCGAGGTGCCGAAGGCCGATGTCATCGTCACCAACCCGACGCACTATGCCGTCGCGCTGCGCTATGACGGCGAGAGCATGCGCGCGCCCACGGTCGTTGCCAAAGGCGCCGACCTCGTCGCACAACGCATACGCGCCATCGGCGAGTCGCATCGCGTGCCGGTACTCGAGGCTCCGCCCCTCGCGCGCGCCCTGTATCACCACACCGAGCTCGGCGACGAGATACCGGAAGCGCTGTACACGACAGTCGCCGAAGTGCTCGCCTACGTGTTCCAGCTGCGCCGGCACCAGTCGGCCGGCGGCCCGGCGCCCGCGATGCCGCAAGCGCTTGCGGTGCCGGCCGAGCTCGATCCGTTGAAAGCTAAACCATGACGCCCGCGCTCGGTCTGCCGCGCCTCACCGCCGCCAATTGGCGCACGTTTCTGGGCCCCATCCTCATCGTGATGATCCTCGCGATGATGATATTGCCGCTGCCGCCCTTCATTCTCGACGTGCTGTTCACCTTCAATATCGCGCTCGCCGTGATGGTGCTGCTGGTCGGCCTCTACGCCATGAAGCCGCTCGACTTCGCGGTGTTCCCGACGGTGTTGCTGCTCACGACGCTGATGCGCCTGTCGCTCAACGTGGCCTCGACCCGCGTGGTGCTGCTGGAGGGCCATACCGGTCCGGATGCCGCCGGCAAGGTGATCGAAGCGTTCGGCCACTTCGTCGTCGGCGGCAACTACGCGGTCGGCATCGTGGTGTTCGTCATCCTCGTGGTCATCAATTTCATGGTGATCACCAAGGGCGCGGGGCGCATCGCGGAGGTCAGCGCGCGCTTCACCCTCGATGCGATGCCGGGCAAGCAGATGGCGATCGACGCCGATCTCAATGCAGGGCTGATCGGCGAAGAAGAGGCACGCAAGCGTCGCACGATGGTGGCGCAGGAGGCCGATTTCTTCGGCGCCATGGACGGCGCCAGCAAGTTCGTGCGGGGCGACGCCGTCGCCGGCATCATCATCATGCTCATCGGCATCGTCGGCGGCTTCGCGGTCGGCGTGCTGCAGCACGGGCTCGATGCGCAGACGGCTGCGCACAATTACACGCTGCTCACCATAGGCGACGGTCTGGTCGCACAGATTCCGGCGCTCGTGATCTCGACCGCGGCCGGCATCGTCGTGAGCCGCGTGGCCACCGACGAGGACGTCGGTCAGCAGATGATGGGCCAGCTCTTCAACAAGCCGCGCGCGCTCGCACTCACGGCCGGCATTCTCGGCCTCATGGGAATCATCCCCGGCATGCCGCACGTCGCTTTCCTGCTGCTCGCGCTCATCATGGGCGCTGCAGCGTATGTCCTTGCGAAACGCCCCGCGCCGGCGGCGCCGGTGATCGAGCCCGCCCCGCAGGCCAATCCGGAAACACAGGAGGCCACCTGGGACGACGTAACGCCGGTCGACACGCTGGGCCTCGAAGTCGGATACCGGCTCATCGCGCTCGTCGATCGCAACCAGGACGGCGAGCTGCTGCGCCGCATACGCGGCATGCGCCGCAAGTTCGCGCAGGAGATCGGCTTTCTCGTGCCCGCGGTGCACATCCGCGACAACCTGACACTGCGGCCTGCGGGTTATCGCATCACGGTGAAAGGCGTCGAGGTGGGCAGCGGCGAAGCGCAGATCGGCATGCATCTCGCGATCAATCCCGGTCGCGTGGGCGGGACTCTGCCCGGCACGCCCACGCAGGATCCCGCGTTCGGTCTGCCGGCGGTGTGGATAGAGCCGGCACTCAAGGAGCGCGCGCAAACGCTAGGCTACACCGTCGTCGACGCCGCTGTGGTCATCGCGACGCACATCGATTACGTCATCCGCAGCAACGCTGCCGAGCTCCTGGGACGCGCCGAGCTGCAGCAGCTTCTCGATCGTCTCGGCCGCACTGCGCCCAAGCTGCTCGACGAGGTGGTGCCGAAGCTGCTGCCGATGTCGTCGGTGCAAAAGGTCCTGCAGAACCTCCTCGCCGAAGGCGTCCACGTGCGTGATCTTGCCTCAATCATGGAGACGCTCGCCGAGCATGCGGCGCGCACGCAGGACATCGACGAGCTCACCGCCGCGGTTCGCGTGGCGCTCGGACGCGCCATCGTGCAGCAGATCTATCCGGTGGGCGCGGAACTGCAGGTCATTGCAATCGAGCCGCAGCTCGAGCGCACGCTCTTGCAAGCGGTGCAAGGCGGCGCGCAGGGCGCGATAGAGCCTGGACTTGCCGACACGCTGGTCGCCGAGGCGCGTGCGTGCGTGGAGCGTCAGGAACAGCTCGGGCAGCCGGCGGTGCTGCTGGCACCGCCGCAGCTGCGCGCGGCGCTGTCGCGCTTCCTGCGCCGGATGCTGCCGCAGCTCAAAGTCTTATCGCATGCGGAGATCTCGCATGCAGCCACCATCAAGGTGACATCACTGCTGGGAGGTAAAGCGTGAAGGCACGGACATTTTTCGCCAGCACGTCGCGCGAGGCGCTGCGACGCGTGAAAGAGGCGCTCGGCGCCGATGCGGTGATCCTCGCCAACCGTCCGGTCGACGGTGGTGTCGAAATGGTTGCCCTCGGTCCCGATGAGGCGGAGCGCCTTACCTCCATCGCGCCCGAAACGACACACCCCACGCCGCCGACGCCCGCCGCCCCTGCGCGCGCGGTACCTGCCGTGCACCTGCAGCCCACCATCGCCTGTGCGGGCGACGCGATGGCGCAAAGCGTGGTAGCCGAGATCAAGACGCTGCGCAGCATGCTCGAGGAGCAGCTCGCGGCATTGTCGTGGAGTGACGCCGGCAGACGGGATCCGACCAAGATCAAGCTGCTGCGTGCGCTGCTCGACTCGGGGTTCAGCCCGGCATTGAGCCGCCGCGTACTCGACAAGCTGCCTGAAGGACGCGAATTCGAGCAGGCCCTTAAATGGGTGAAGACGGCGCTCGCGCTCAACCTTCGCGCCGCATCGGAGCGCGACACGCTGGTCGAGCAGGGGGGCGTTTATGCGCTGGTCGGCCCGACCGGCGTCGGCAAAACGACGACCACTGCGAAGCTTGCGGCGCGCTGCGTGGTGAAGTACGGGGCCGACAAGGTCGCGCTGCTCACCACGGACACTTATCGTATCGGCGGTCACGAGCAGCTGCGCATCTACGGACGGCTGCTGGGCGTCACGGTGCAGGCAGTGAAGGACGCGGAGGACCTTCGCGTCGCGCTGCAGGAGCTGCGCGGCAAGCGCATGGTGCTCATCGACACCGCGGGTGTCGGCCAGCGCGATCAGCTCGTCGCCGAGCAGGAGCTGATGCTCACGGGCGGCGGGGCCGACGTTCAGCGCATACTGCTGCTCAATGCGACATGCAGCGGCGGCACGCTCGACGACGTTTCGCGCGCATTCCATGCCGAGACGGCGCACGGCTGCATCATCACCAAAGTCGATGAGGCGATGCACCTCGGCGTGGTGCTCGACGCGGTGATACGGCGCGGACTGAAGCTGCACTACGTCGCCAACGGCCAGAAGGTTCCCGAAGACCTGCACGTCGCCGACCCGCAGCAGCTGTTGCAGTCGGCGTTGCGGCCGGGGCGCGACAACTCGCCCTTCGCGCTCAGCGACGAGCAGCTGCCGTATGTGGCGGCGGGACTCGCGGGCGTGGGCGGTGCGGCGACGTCCGCGGTCGACGCGCTGCGGCTCAAGACCGGAGGCGGCCTTGGCTAGCCTGCGCGTCGATCAGGCGGAAGGCCTGCGGCAGCTCCTTGCGAGCGAATCGCTGCGCGTGGTCGCGGTGGCGAGCGCGACCGCGGGCGCCGGCAAAACGAGCATCGTATCCAATCTCGCCACCACGTTCGCCGCCGCCGGCCGCGAAGTGCTCATTCTCGATGCGGTACAGGGGGCGCCCATGAGCGCCATCTTCGGCGTCACGCCGCGCTTCGATCTCCAGGACGTCATAGAGCGCAAGCGACCGCTCGAGCAGGCGCTCATTCCGTGTGCTCAGGGCGTACGCATGCTGCCTATCGCGCGGGGCTTGCGCGGCCTCGGACGGCTCGCCGATGGCGAGCAGGCGCGCGTCATCGAATCGTTTCAGTGGCTGGCATGCCCGGTCGATGTGGTTCTCATCGATACGCCCAGCGATACGAAAGCTGCGCTGCTCTGCGCAGGCTTTGCGGCCCACGAGACCCTGCTGGTCCTTTCGCGTACCACCTCCTCGATCACCGCCAATTACGCGCTGCTCAAGACGCTGCGCATGCAGTACGCGATGCGGCGCTTTCGCGTGCTCGTGAACAAGGCGGGCAACGAAGCGGAGGCCCGCGCCATCTACGGCAACATGGCGGCCGCCGCGCGGCAGTACCTCGGCAGCACGGTCGACTACGCGGGCTACATTCCGCGTGACGACAAGCTGCACCGCGCCACGCTGCTCGGCCTGCCGCTCATCGACGCGTTTCCGATGTCTCCCGCGGCGGTAAGGATGCGCGAGCTGGCGGATCTTCTCCTGCGCCGCCAGCCGGCGCAGGCCGGAGAGGGCATGGAGCATTTCGTACAACGACTCATACGCTCGAGCCGGCTCCAGGCTGTGAGCGCAGCCGCATAGGTGTTCTCATGTATACCGCGACCGGAACCGTCGACAGGCAGCAATACATCAACCAGTTCGCGCCGCTCGTGAAGCGCATCGCGCATCACATGATGGCCAAGCTTCCCGCCTCCGTGCAGCTGGACGATATCGTGCAGGCCGGCATGATCGGGCTGCTTGACGCGTTGAACCGTTATCAAGGCTCGTTCGGAGCGCAGTTCGAGGCGTATGCCTCGCAGCGCGTTCGTGGGGCGATACTGGACGAACTGCGGCAGGCGGATTGGCTGCCGCGCAGCGCACGCCGCAGCATGCGGCGCATCGAGACGGCCGTGTGCGCGCTGGAGCAGCGTCTCGGGCGGCCGCCGACGGAGCTCGAGATCGCCAAGGCGCTGGAAGTCCCGTTGAGCGAGTATCACGAGATGCTCGAAAGCGCGCGCGGCTGTCAGCTCGTGCACCTGGGCGATCTGTCGGATGCGGACAGCGATTTCCTCGACAGTCATGAGGTACAGACCGAGCGAACGCCGCTCGACATGCTGCTCGAAGGCAACCGCCGCGATCTGCTGATACGCGCGATCGAGGAGCTGCCGCCGCGCGAAAAGCTGGTGATGGGCATGCACTACCAGCAGGAGCTCAACCTGCGCGAGATCGGGGAAGTGCTCGGTGTCAGCGAGTCGCGCGTGTGCCAGCTGCACGGGCAGGCCATCGCCCGTCTTCGTGCGCGATTAAAGCACGCGTGATTGGTGAGTGGTGACTGGTGAGTGGTGAGTGGTGAGTAGTGAGTAGTGAAGTGAGTAGTGAAGTGAGTAGTGAATGGCGACGCGCTGCTGTGCAGCGCTACCACTTACTACTCCACCAATCGCCATTCACGCACGTAGAAATCAAGCGCGAAGCGATGTTCCAGACGGCGGCTCGGTGATGGCGTGACCGTGACGCCCGTAGAGCGGGGCGCGCCCGCATGCCTCGTTGAGCGCGGCGAGCGAACGATCGCAGTGCTGCAGCCGCATTTCCAGCAGCATACCGTTCGTTTCGTTGAGCGCACGTGCCTGCCCGGCGAGCGCGTGCAGCGATTCCCAGATCGCCGTCGCCTTGCTCGCCTGTGGATGCGCGGCAGCCCAGGCCCGCATGCCGGGCACGTCGGGCGTGAGCCCGATGGTGAGCAGATGGGCGCGTCGGGTGCGCACGTGCTGTGAGAGCTCCTCCGCAATGCGGGCTTTGCGCGGCGTCAGATATTCCAGCTCGTCGGCGGTGCCGCTGCTGAGCGCCTGCTGCTCGCGACGCAGCAGTTCCACGAAGCGGGAGGTGAGCTCGCGCTCGGCCTCCAGCGCGTCGAGCAGCGGGCCCGGCGGTGAGGACTTGAGCGCCGCGTTCACTGTAGCGTCCGGTTCTGCAGCAGGTCTTTGACGGTCTCGAGCAACTTGTCGGCCACGACTTCCGCGTTGACCTTGAAGCGGCCTTCGCTGATCGCTTGCTTGATCTCCTGCACGCGTGCCATGTCGACTTCGCCGGCCGCATCGCTCCGGAAAGCCTGCAGCTGCGCGGAAAGTGGGCTCAACTCCACCCGGTCGCCCTGGGACGCGGGCGCTTCCTGCTTCGCGGCGCGCGGGGCTTTGTCCCCGTTCGTCGCGCCCGCAACCGACTTTGCTACATGATCGATCTTCATGGGTACCCCTTTATCGCGGTCGTCAAAACAGCATAACGGTTGCGCCGGCGGAAACTTTAGGAATTCCGGCTTCCCTCTCCGCCAAGCAGTCTTACGGCACGTCGAGCCCCGGCTTGAGGGTTCATTGCCGCACTTCCACAGTCGCGCCGGCGCGGGCAAGCCCGCTCACGACCAGTCCCGACTGCACTCGAACTTGTACCAGCTGGCCGTCGATGGCCGCCGTGAGCGCCCGTCCTTCGCCGGTCACCGTGAAGCCGCGACCCTGTACCAGGAGCTTCACCGGCTGTCCCGGCTGTACGACGTTGGGCGCGCGCAGCAGGTCGGCACGCAGCGGCTGCCCGGGCTGCAGCGACGTGATCAATGTTTTGCCCATGGCGAGGCCGACGTCGGTGACTACACCGGCAGGCAACCGAGTAAGATCGGCCTGCTGCACTTCGAGGTCGGCTGGCGCGATGGGTTGTCCCTGCGGTATCGCCCGCGTGGTGTGGACGACGCCGGCATAAACCCGCACTTCGACGGGGAGGTACACCGTCCACGGCGCGGGACCCGTGCAGCGCATGCCCAGCGTCGCGTTGCCCCAAAGGCGGGAGCCTGACGGCAGAAACGCTTCCACCGAGCGGCACACGGGCAGCGCGAGCTGCGGGTCCAGCGCACCGATGGTGTATGTGATCCGGCCTGGCAGACCGGCCGTCTCCCGTGCGACGAACTGCTCGGCCGCGCGCTTCACGAGCGACGCGTCCGGGCGCTCGGTCGCGATGGCCATGCTGCATGCGAATGCCAGTGACATGGCGGCCAGTGCCCGGCTCTGCTTCATCATTCCGTCGCCTCCATACGATTCCACGCGCACCGATGCGCTTTCAGACGGATGGCATCGTAGCAGCGCGCCGCGCCAGCTAAGGGTGAAAGTAAAGCCGGTTCCCGGCGCTATTCCGGCGACCGTTGATCCGGACGCGGAACTAGCATCCGTCTCACTGCAGGATAGCGCGCAAGCTGTTTCGCCATGACGAGCGATGCGGCGTGCAAGTGAAGGAGGGACCATGGTGTCGAAGCTCGACCAGCTGCTGAATTTCCACTCGACCGCGCTCGGCGTGCGCACCCAGCGTCAGCAATTGCTCGCTGCCAACGTAGCGAACGCCGACGTGCCGAACTACAAGGCGCGGGACATCGATTTTGCGCAGGCGCTGCAACAGGCCCTCGCGCCGGCAGGCGCCGGCGGCGGCCTCGTCGCGACGAGTGCGGCCCATCTGCCCGGTGTTACGCCGCAAGGCGCGGCTGCCGAGCCGCTCTACCGCGTGCCGCTGCAGGACAGCCTGGACGGCAATACCGTCGAGCTCGACGTCGAGCGCGCTCAATTTGCCGACAACGCCGTGCACATCGAAGCCAATCTCACGTTCCTCAACAGCCAGATCAAGACGATGCTGGCCGCACTGCAAGGCTGACCGCCATGTCGCTCTTCAACGTGTTCGACATCGCCGCGTCGGCCATGAGCGCGCAATCGCAGCGCCTCAACGCCGTCGCGAGCAATCTTTCCAACGCCGACAGCGCCACCAGCGCGAACGGTCAGCCGTACCGCGCGAAGCAGGTGGTGTTCTCCACCGCTCAGGTCGCCGCAAACGGCGCGAGCGGCGTGAGAGTGTCCGGCGTGATCGAAGACCCGGCGCCGCCGAAAATGGTGTACGAGCCGAAGCATCCGCTCGCCAACGACAAGGGCTACGTCGCCATGCCGAACGTCAACGTCGTCGACGAAATGGTGAACATGATCTCCGCCTCGCGCTCGTATCAGAACAGCGTCGAGATGATGAACACCGCGAAATCGCTGCTGCTCAAGACGCTCACGCTCGGGCAGTAACGGGAGACATCGATCATGACCACGGCAGTGCAGAACTATGGCGTCGATCTCACGTCGCTTACGCCGCAGCAGCAGGCGACGGGCAAGAATGAGACATCGCCTTCGGAAGACCGCTTCTTGAAGCTGCTCGTCACGCAGCTCAAGAACCAGGATCCGTTAAATCCGATGGACAACGCCGAGATGACGACGCAGCTCGCACAGATCAGCACGGTGAGCGGCATCGAGAAGCTGAACGGCACGCTGCAATCGCTCGCGGCGGCGTTCGGCGCCACGCAGTCGCTGCAGGCGACGGCTATGCTCGGTCAGGGCGTGCTCGTGCCCGGGTCAGGCTTGACGCTGAAGGACGGCAAGGCGATGGGCGGCGTATCGCTCGCGGCGCCGGCGGACAAAGTCATCGTCTCGATCAGCGATGCGAACGGCGTGCTGCTGGAGCGAATGGATATCGGTGCCCAACCGGCCGGTGTGGCGAGCTTCACGTGGGACGGCGATAGCGAGCAGGGCAAGGCGGCCGACGGGCGTTACACCTTCACGGTGAACGCGATACGCGGCGACACGAGAGTTGAAAGCACGGCGCTCGCCTACGGGCGCGTCACGGCCGTCGCGCCTTCGGCGGCGGGAGCGAGCGTAACCGTAGGCGATCTCGGGACTGTCGCGCTCACCGACGTCAAGCAGATCGTTCAGTAACGCGTTTCACGAGACACCATAGCAAGGAGCACAGGATGAGTTTCCAGCAAGGATTGAGCGGACTCAATGCGGCATCCAAAAGCCTGGATGTGATCGGCAACAACGTCGCGAACGCGAATACCGTGGGCTTCAAGATGTCCGAGGCGGAGTTCGCGGACGTGTTCGCCAACTCGCTCAACGGTTCGGGCGGCACCCAGGTCGGCATAGGCACCACCGTGCGCGCGGTCTCGCAGCAGTTCACGCAGGGCAACATCACGGTCACCAACAATCCGCTCGACATCGCCATCAACGGCAAAGGCTTCTACCGGATGAGCAGCAACGGGGCGATCACGTATTCGCGCAACGGCCAGTTCCAGCTCGACAAAGATGGCTACGTCATCAACAGCGACAAGGCCCGACTCACGGGATACACGGTGAACGCCGCGGGCGCGCTCGATACGTCGGTGCCGACGGAGCTGCGCATCTCCTCGAGCGATTCGATGCCGAGCGCCACCACCACGGTGGATGCGACGATCAACCTCGATTCGCGCTCCCAGCACCTCACGCCCGCGTTCAGCGTGAACGATCCCGACAGCTACAACAATTCCACGTCGGCGGCGGTGTACGACAGCCTGGGCAACGCGCATACGCTGTCGCTCTATTTCGCGCGCCGCGATCCGTCCGTCGCCGGCGATGAGAATGCCTGGGATGTGTACGGCGCGAACGACGGCACGCAAATCGGCGCTGGCGCGATAGGGGTGCTGCGGTTCAATGGGGACGGCACACTCGACACCGCGACGTCGACCATGCCCACGGTGAGCGGCCTTGCGGTGACGACCGGCGCGAATCCGATGAGCTACACCATCGACTTCGCGGGCACCACTCAATTCGGCAGCGCGTTCGGCGTGAATTCTCTTGCTCAGGACGGATATACGTCGGGCCGGCTGTCGGGCTTGAGCGTTTCGGCCGACGGTATCATCCAGGGCCGCTATACCAACGGCCAGTCGGCAACATTGGGTCAGGTGACGCTCGCGAACTTCGCCAACACGCAGAATCTGCAGCCGGCCGGCGGCAACAGCTGGGCGGAAACGGCTGAATCGGGTGCGGCGCTGATCGGCGCGCCGGGTTCCGGCACCCTGGGCGTGTTGCAATCGGCCGCCGTCGAGGACTCGAACGTCGATCTCACGGCAGAGCTCGTGAACATGATCACCGCGCAGCGCGTGTATCAGGCGAACGCGCAAAGCATCAAGACGCAGGACGCCGTGCTGCAGACGCTCGTCAACCTGCGCTGATCCCGGCTAGCCCCCGACCATGGACCGTCTCATTTACGTGGCAGCCACGGGCGCGACGCAGGCGCTCGCGCAGCAGGCGACCGTGGCGCACAACCTGGCGAATGCCGGCACCACGGGTTTCCGCGCCGAGTACAACATGTTCCGCGCCGTCCCTGTCGTCGGGCAGGGCGCGGCCACGCGTGCGTTCGCGATCGATACGACGGTCGGTGCGAACTTCGCGCCGGGGGTGCTCCAACAGACCGGCCGGGAACTCGACGTCGCCGTGCAGGGCAGCGGCTGGATCACAGTGCAGGGCGCCGACGGGCGCGAAGCGTACACCCGCAACGGCAATCTCCAGATCAGCCCGAACGGCGTGCTGCAGACACGGGAAGGGCGCCCGGTGCTGGGCGAAGGCGGGCCGATCTCGATACCTCCGGACAGCAGGGTCACGATCGCGAAGGACGGCACCATATCCGCCGTGCAGTCCGGCTCGCGTCCCGACACGGTCGTGACCGTCGGGCGCATCAAGCTGGTCGATCCGCCGCCCGCGCAGCTGGTCAAAGGCAGCGACGGCCTGTTCCGCCTTTCGAGCGGTGCCGATGCCGCAGCCGACGATGCGGTCACGCTTGCGAGCGGAACGCTGGAAGGCAGCAACGTGAACGTCGTCGAAGCGATGGTGGCGATGATCGCGCTCGCGCGCCAATTCGACATGCAGATGAAGATGCTGCAGAACGCCGACAGCAACGAGCGCCAGGCAGGCCAGATCCTCAACATGAACCGATAAGAGACCCACATGATCCGATCACTCTGGATATCGAAGACCGGGCTGGAATCGCAGCAGATGCAGATGGACGTCGTCGCGAACAACCTCGCGAACGTCAGCACCAACGGCTTCAAGCGCGGGCGCGCCGTGTTCGAGGATCTGCTGTATCAGACGCTGCGCCAGCCGGGCGCGCAATCGTCGCAGCAGACGCAGCTGCCGACTGGGCTGCAGATCGGCACGGGCGCGCGCCCGGTGGCCACCGAGCGGCTGTTCACCCAGGGCAACCTGCAGCAGACCGGCAACGATCACGACGTCGCGATCCAGGGCAACGGCTTCTTCCAGGTGCTGCTGCCCGACGGCACGACCGCATACACGCGCGACGGCGCATTCCAGTCCGACAGCCAGGGGCAACTCGTCACCGCCAGCGGTTTTCCGGTGCAGCCGACGATCACCATACCGCCCAACGCGCTGTCGCTGACGATCGCGAAGGACGGAACCGTGTCCGTCAAGGTGCCGGGCAGCGCGACGCCGGTGCAGATCGGCACGATGCAGTTAGCGACCTTCGTGAACCCGGCCGGCCTGCAGGCGATGGGTGAGAACCTCTATCTGCAGACCGCTTCGAGCGGGACGCCGAGCACGAACACGCCGGGGACGAACGGTACCGGCCTGCTCAATCAAGGTTATGTGGAGACCTCGAACGTGAACGTCGTGGAAGAGCTCGTGAACATGATCCAGACGCAGCGCGCCTACGAGATCAATTCGAAGGCGATACAGACTTCGGACCAGATGCTGCAGAAGCTCGCGCAATTGTAGCCGGAGGCAACGCCATGAAACTTGCGTATCGAGCGTTTCTTGCCGGCGCAGCGCTGGGGACCTTGCTGCTCTCCGGCTGCATCGCGACGACGCCGCCGACGAACGTGCATCAGCCGATGTCCGTACGGCCGCAGCCGCTGCCACTGGCTTCGGCAGGCAACGGATCGATCTACCAGCCCGCGATGTATGCGCAGAGCAGCTCGCGCTACATGCCGCTCTTCGAAGATCGCCGCGCGCGCAACGTCGGCGACACGATCGTGATCCGTATCGAGGAGACGCTGACCGCGAGCAAGAGCTCGAACAGCTCCGTGAGCCGGAAAGGCAGCTCGGCGTTCAGCGTGCCGCTCGTGTCCGGCTTGCCCGGCAAGAGCTTTCAGGGCGCGGGACTGGGCGCGACCTCGACCACCGACTTCGAAGGCAAGGGCGACAGCGATGCCAACAACAAGTTTGCCGGCACCATCGCGGTAACTGTCACCGAGGTGCTGCCCAACGGCAATCTGGTGGTGAGCGGGGAGAAGCAGCTCGGCATCAATCAGGGCTCCGAGTTCATCCGTTTCTCCGGGGTCGTGAATCCATCCAATATCCTGAGCGGCAACATCGTGTCGTCGACGCAGGTCGCGAACGCGCACATCGAATACCGCGGCAACGGTCAGATCGACAGCGCGCAGGTCATGGGCTGGCTGGCGCGGTTCTTCATGACCGTTCTGCCCTTCTGAGCTCGCACGATGACCGTTTTCTGCAAATTGCTGCTGGGTCTCGCGGCCGCGCTCGTCGCGTTGACGCCGATGCCGGCGCGCGCGGAGCGCATCAAGGACCTCGTCACCGTACAAGGCGTGCGCGGCAACCAGCTGATCGGCTACGGTCTGGTAGTCGGACTGGACGGCAGCGGCGACATGACGACGCAAACGCCGTTCACCGTCCAGAGCATCATCAACATGCTCACTCAGCTCGGCGTGAACCTGCCGCCGGCGAGCAGTCTGCAGCTGCGCAACGTCGCGGCCGTGATGGTGACCGCGTCGCTGCCGGCTTTCGCCAAGCCGGGACAGACGATAGACGTCACGGTGTCGTCCATGGGCAATGCGAAGAGCCTGCGCGGCGGCACGCTGGTCATGACGCCGCTCAAAGGCGCGGACGGCCAGGTCTACGCGATCGCGCAGGGCAACGTGCTGGTCGGCGGCATAGGCGCGGCTTCGCAAGGCGGCGCGAGCAGCGTGCAAGTGAACCATCTTTCCGTCGGACGCATCACCGGCGGCGCAACGGTCGAACGGGAAGTGGCGTCCACGCTCGGGCAGGGCGAGTTCGTGAATCTGGAGCTCACGACGACCGACTTCACGACCGCGCGTCGCGTGGTCGATGCGATCAACACGCAGATCGCCGACGGCGCCGCCACGGCGCTCGACGGCCGCATGATCCGAGTGCGTGCGCCGCTCGGCAACGATCAGCGCGTGGCGTTTCTCGCCAGCATAGAAAACCTGTCGGTGCAGCCGGCGCCCGCGATGGCGAAGGTCATCGTGAACGGACGCACGGGCTCCGTGGTCATGAATCAGTCCGTGACGCTGGAGACCTGCGCCGTGGCGCACGGCAATCTGTCCGTGATCGTGAGCAGCGAGCCGGTGATCAGCCAGCCCGCTCCCTTCGCCTCGGTCGGGCAGACGGTGCAGGCCGAGCGCGCGCAAGTCGAGATCCGTGCCGAAAAAGGCGGCCTAGTGATGCTGCAGCAGAGCGTATCGCTTTCGGACGTGGTGAAAGCCTTGAACGCAATAGGCGCAACCCCGCAGGACCTGCTGGCGATCCTGCAGGCGATGAAGGCGGCCGGTGCGCTGCGCGCCGAGCTTGAGATCATCTGAGGACGTGATGGCGTTGAACGGCGCGGACATCACCTCGCGGCTTGCGCTCGATGCACAGAGCGTCGAGCAGCTGCGCGCGCAGGCGAAGGGCGATCCCGATCGCGCGGTGAAATCCGCTGCGCGGCAGTTCGAGGCATTGTTCATGAACATGCTGCTCAAGAGCATGCGCGACGCAAGCCCGCAGGACGGCCCATTCGATAGCGAGCAGACGCGCCTGTACACGTCCATGCTGGACCAGCAGCTCGCACAAACGCTCTCCTCCCGAGGGATGGGGCTCGCCGACATCATGGTGCGTCAGCTCACGCAAGGGCGCGCGGAGGCGTCCGCGGCACAGCAGCGAGCGACGTCGTCCGCCGTGCCGGTGGAAGGGACGCCGGGCAATGCAGAGTCGGCAGCCGTTTCCGCACCACTACGCAGCGGCGACGCCCGCACGTCGGACGCCGTGCGTGACTTCATGGCGAGGCACGGCGCAAGCGCCCAGGCGGCGAGCGACGCCACCGGCATACCGGCACGCTTTCTTCTCGCGCAAGCAGGCCTCGAGTCGGGCTGGGGACGTCGGGAGATCCGCGGCGCCGACGGTACCGAGAGCAACAATCTCTTCGGTATCAAAGCCGGACGCAACTGGAACGGCCGCGTCGTGGAGGCGGTCACCACCGAATATATCGGCGGCAAGCCGGTGAAGAGCGTAGAGCGCTTTCGCGCTTACGACAGCCCCGCTGCATGCTTCAGGGATTACGCCAATCTGATTGCCAACAGTCCGCGCTACGCCCAGGTGCGCGACCGCAAGGATGAAGTCGCATTTGCGTACGGCCTGCAGCGCGCGGGCTACGCGACCGATCCGCAGTATGCCGACAAGCTGCTGCGAGTGATGGACGCGATCAGATGGCGCTACTCGACCACCGCCTAACCGTGAGATAGCGAGCACATGACCACAGGCATATTCGGCATAGGCACCAGCGCGCTCGCTGCGGCGCAGGCCGGGCTGCTGACGACCGGACACAACATCAGCAACGCCGGGACCGCCGGCTTTCACCGCCAGGAAGTCGTTCAGCGCGCGGCCTTGCCCCAGCTGACCGGCGCAGGATTCATCGGCAACGGCGTCGAAATCTCCACGGTGCGCCGCATGTACGACCAGTTCTTGAGCGGCCAGGTCGTGCAGGCGCAGGCGCAATCGAGCCGGCTCGAGACCTATTACTCGCACATCAAGGCGCTCGACGACATGCTGGCCGATGCGAGCGCGGGGCTTTCGCCGGCGCTGCAGCACTTCTTCACTGCGATGCACGACGTCGCGGCCAATCCGTCGTCCGTGCCGTCGCGGCAGGCGATGCTGAGCGCCTCGTCGGCCCTCGTGTCGCGCTTCCACGCGCTCAACCAGCGCTACGAGGAGATACGGTCCGGCGTCAACACCGAGATCACGGCGAGCGTGAGCCAGATCAACTCGTACGCGGAGCAGATCGCGAGCCTCAACCGGCAGGTGCTGATCGCGCAGAGTGCGAGCCAGGGCCAGCCGGTGAACGATCTTCTCGATCAGCGTGATCAGCTCGTGCTGGAGCTCAACAAGCAGATCGGCGCCACCGTCGTGAGGCAGAGCGACGGCAATTACAACGTCTTCATCGGCAACGGGCAGGCTTTGGTCGTCGGCGCGTCGGCGCTCAAGCTTTCCGCCGGGCCGGTGCCCGACGATCCCGGGCGCGTGGGAGTCGCCTACCAGGCGGGCGGCACGACGGTCTGGATACCGGAGGGCAGTCTCCAGGGCGGCGCGCTCGCAGGTTACCTCGATTTCCGCTCGGAAGCGCTCGACAGCGCGCAAAATGCGCTCGGTCGGATCGCGGTCGGACTGGCGCAGACCTTCAACGATCAGCATGTGCTCGGACAGGATCTCGAGGGGCAGCTCGGCGGCGCGTACTTCGAAGTGCCGGTGCCGACCGTATTCGGGAACAGCGGCAATGCGGCCGGCTCGCGTGTCGATGCGACGATAGTCGATGTCGGTGCGCTGAAGACCAGCGACTACAGCGTCACGTACGACGGCACGATGTACACGCTGACGCGCCTTTCCGATGGAACGACGGCGACGAGCACCAATCCGGCGTCGACGCCGCTCGTGCTCGATGGCGTGCGGGTGAGCAATCCCACGATGTCGGCGGGCGAGAGCTTTCTCATACAGCCTACGCGTGACGCCGCGCGGCAGATCGACGCGCTGATACGCGACACCGCGAAAATTGCTGCAGCGGCCCCCATACGCACGACTGCGGCGAGCGCGAATACCGGGAGCGCGCACATCAGCGCCGGCACGGTAGACCCGAACGGCACGGCGAATCCGAACCTGCGCAACACCGTCCGCATCGAAATGGTGGGCGCATCGCAATACCGCATCGTCGATCCGTCCACCAGCACGGTATTGGTGCCCCCGACCGCGTACGCCGCAGGCGAGGACATCAGCTACAACGGCTGGACGGTGCAGATTACCGGTGCGTGGGACGCGGGCGACGCGTTTACCGTCGGCTCCAACACGGGCGGCAGCGCAGACAATCGCAACGCGCTCGCGCTTGCGAATCTCGGCGCCATCGATACGCTTATCAACGGCTCCGCCACGTACAACGCCGCGTACGCGCAGCTCGTGAGCGAGGTAGGCAACAAGACGCGCGAGCTGGAAGTCACCGGCAAGGCCCAGGCGAATCTGCTCGATCAGACGACGCGGGCGCAGGACGCGCTGTCCGGGGTGAACCTCGACGAAGAGGCAGCCAATCTCCTGCGCTATCAGCAGGCGTACCAGGCGTCGGGAAAGGTCTTGCAGATCGCCACGCGGCTCTTCGATACCGTGCTGGAGATCGGCGGGTAGGAACATGACCATGCGCATCAGCACGAATCTCATCTATCAGCAGGGCGTCTCGGGCATGCAGCGGCAACAGACGGAGCTCGCGAAGACGCAGCGGCAGATGTCTCTCGGCACGCGGCTGCTTTCGCCGTCGGATGATCCCGTCGCGGCGGCGCGCGTGCTGGTGATCGACCAGGCGAGCGCGACCAACGATCAATACGAGGTGAACCGCGGCGCTGCGCGCAGTGCGCTCGGTCTCGAAGAAAGCGTGCTGACGAGCGTGGGGGATCTGCTGCAGCAGGTACGGACCACGGCGATCTACGCAGGCAACGGCACGCTGACCAACAGCGACCGCGCCGCCCTCGTCACCGAGCTCAAGAGCCATTTCGCGGCGTTGATGGGACTTGCGAACGCCACCGACGGCACCGGACAGTATCTGTTTTCGGGCTACCAGGGCGCCACGCAACCGTTCTCCGGTGCCATCGGCGCAGTGCAGTACAACGGCGACCAAGGGCAGCGTCTGGTGCAGGCGGGGCCGTCGCGGCAGCTCCCGATCAGCGATGCGGGATCCGACGTGTTCGAGGGTATGCGTACGGGCAATGGCGCGTTTCTCGCGCAGGCGGGCAATGGCACCGCGGACGACAACACCGGCAGCGGCATCATCGGACCGGGATCGGTTGTGAATGCGGCGAGCCTCACGGGACACAGTTACGCCATCCGCTTTACCGTGAGCGCGGGCGTGACCACCTACGACGTCGTGGACACGACGACGAATACGGCAGTGGCGGCCCCCGCGGCGACCGGTAACATCTATACCTCGGGTGCCGCCATCGCGTTCGACGGCATGCAGGTCGAGATCGGCGGTGCACCGGCGAACGGCGACGAGTTTTCGATCACGCCGAGCCGCTCGCAGAGCGTGTTCAAGACACTGTCGGACCTCATTTCGGCAATAGGCACGCCGGTCCCCGCTTCCGGCGATACCACGCGGCTCGCGAACGCCATCGGCGTCGGGATCAAGAACATCGACCAGGCGCTCGACAAGGTGTCGAGCGTGCGGGCCGATATCGGCGCGAGGATGCAGGAGCTCGACAGCCTCGACCAACTGGGCGAAAACGTCGCGGTCGAGTACGCCAAGACGAAGTCCGAGCTGACGGACCTCGACTATGCGGCTGCGGCATCTGACCTCACGCGCCAGCAACTGATATTCGAAGCGGCGCAGAAATCGTTTGCCAAGATCGCCGGCATGTCGCTGTTCGACTTTTTCTGAGCGGCCGCCATGAGATGCGCTCCGCTTGCTTTGATGCTCGCCATGCTCGCCGGCTGCAGCGGCATTTTCAGCGAGGGCAGCCCGCTCGGCGTCGACGGCAACGGTGACGGCATCAAGACGCTCGTGCCCAACAGAACGATCAACCTGTCGCCCTCGGCGCGGATTCCCGTCGAAGGGGTGATCCTCGGCGCTGCGGTGCTGTGGTACGTCGATCCGCTGGCGCCTACGTGGAGCGTGGGAGAGACGCGTCTCTCGGCCGACCGGTATCGCATCGCTCTTCGTCAGAAGCCGGTGACGAACGGCGGCGACGGCGAAGCGAATGCGATCTTCTTGAGGCGCGCCGAGCAACTCGCGCGCGATCAAGGGAAGGCGGGCTACGAGGTTCTCGAGTTCAATACCGGCATCGAGTCGGCGCTGCCGTTTCCGTATCGGGTCGCGAGCGGGGTGGTGCAGTTGCGCTGAGAAGGCGGGTCAGAAAAGCTTCACCACAAAGGGCGCGAAGGACAGGGAGTGGAGCTTGCGCGCGTTGTCCTCGTTGTTGGTCGTTCCTTCCCACGGTATTCCAGTCATCTCAATACAACCTCCGTGCCACGTGGCGGACTACGTTGAGCAATGGCGATCGCAAGGGCACAATGCCGCTTTGCGAAGCGGCCTTTAGGCTTACTTCACGTTGGGCGCCTTGGAACCGCCAGCAGCATGCTGGCGCCGCAGCGCCCCGCGGCGACCGCGTCGCACATCTCCACGTCAGGGCGGCAATAGGAGAAAGTCGGTATGAAGATTCATCAGCTGGAGATTGTCGCTTCGGATGTGGACGCTGTGTGTGCCGACTATGATGCTGCACATGGGATCACGTTCGGCGGTAGAAGTCATTCATGACGACTCAGTACTACACGGCGACGAGTCTCGACGGATTCATCGCCACCGAAGACGACTCGTTGGATTGGCTGTTTCCGCTCGGAGACCTCAACGATACGAGCTATCCTGCATTCATCGCCGATGTAGGTGCCTTGGCAATGGGCTCGGCCACCTATGAATGGATGTTGCGCCATGCCGATAAAGTCGCGGCGGAAACAGGCGCACCGTGGCCATACACCCAGCCCGCCTGGATCTTCTCCAGTCGAGCGCTCCCGTCGGTCGAAGGCGCGAACACGCGCTTCGTCCGGGGTGATGTGCGACCCGTGCACATGGAAATGAGCAAAGCGGCAGGCTCCAAGAACATCTGGATCGTAGGCGGCGGAGACCTTGCCGGCCAGTTCTTCGATGCGGGGCTGCTGGACGAGCTCATCGTCCAGGTCGGTTCTGTCACACTGGGAAAGGGCAAGCCTTTGTTTCCACGGCGCGTCGCGAATCCGCCTCTTCGTCTCGTTTCGGTTCGACAAATCGGCACCGGCTTCGCGGAGTTGCGTTATCGAGTACACGGAAGTGCGGGCGCCGGCGCCGCCTGATCCATCCTCTGCACGCCAGCGTACTTACCGGACGCGCTCAACTTCGAACGCCGCACCGCGACATGGCATTGTCTTCCTCGCCGTATTGCCGGGCCTTTGGGCCAAGCGACCTTACCTCACCAACCGCGTCGCGACTTCCCCCATCATCTCGAAGCCGTGCCCGTACAGCTTCACGAGCTGAGGTGCGAGCAGCGGCAGGGTCACGGCAAGGATGATGAGGCCGGCGCCGAGCGTGAGCGGGAAGCCGACTGCGAAGAGATTCAACTGGGGTGCGGCGCGCGTCAGTATCCCGAGCGCGATGTTGGCGATCAGCATCGCGCCGAGCAGCGGCAGGCTGAGCAGAACCCCGGCCGCAAAGATTTCGCCGCCCCATCGCACTAGCGTCAGCAGTCCGTCCTTTCCGAGTCCGGGTCCGCCGACCGGCAGCACGCGGAACGTATCGGCGATCACTTGTATCACATGCAGATGGCCGTCGAGCGCGAGGAACGCGAGGATGGTGAGCAGACCGAGGAATTGGCCCAGCACCGGAATCATGTCCGAGCGCTCAGGATCGAACAGCGTCGCGTAACCCAATCCCATCTGCAGGCCGATGAGTTCACCCGCTGTCTCCACGGCGACGAAGACGATGCGGATCGCGAAGCCGAGTGCCGCCCCGATGACGAATTGCTGCGCGCTGATGAGCGCACCGGCAAGCGAGACAGGGTGTACAGTCGGCGGCGGCAGCGTGGGCGCCAAAATCGCCGTGATGACGACCGCCAGGCCGATGCGCACGCGCTGCGGCAGCGCTCGCTCCCCGAATGCCGGTGCGACGAGCATGAGCGCGATGAGCCGCATGAAGGGCCAGAAGAATCCGACGAGCAGCGCGTCGAGCTGCGCGCTGTTGAAGCTCAGCATCGCAACTGTCGTCTAGCCGACGACCGACGGCAGGCTCATGAACAGGTTGCGCATATAGTCGGTCATGAGTGTGAGCATCCATGGACCCGCGAGTACCATGACGAGGAACATGGCGAGCACTTTGGGAATGAACGAGAGCGTCATCTCGTTGATCTGCGTCGCCGCCTGGAACAGGCTCACCAGCAGACCGGTGGCGAGCGCGACTAAGAGCAGCGGCGCGGACACGAGCACGGTCATTTCGAGGGCCTGGCGGCCTACCAGCATCACGCTTTCGGGAGTCATGGTCGTCTAGTCTTCTTACGGGCGATCTCAAAAAACGACAGGATTAAAAAGATAAGAACGGCGAGCTTTTCGCCTCAATCCTGTAAATCCTGTCTACGGTTTCAGGCATTGTTGAGATGAGTTCTAGGTGTAGAAGCTTTGCACAAGCGAGCCGATCAGCAGATTCCAGCCGTCGACAAGCACGAACAGCATGATTTTGAAAGGCAGGGAGATCATCACCGGCGAGAGCATCATCATGCCCATGGACATGAGCACGCTCGCGACCACCATGTCGATGATGAGAAACGGGATGAACACCATGAAGCCGATCTGGAACGCGGTCTTGAGCTCGCTCGTGACATACGCGGGAACCAGCACCTTGAACGGTATCGCCGCCGGGTCCTTGATCTCGCCGGCGCCCGAGATGCGGGCGAAAAGCGCGATGTCAGGCTCCCGCGTCTGCCGCAGCATGAAGGTGCGCAAGGGTGCTGCGCCTTTGTCGAGCGCTTCGCTCATGCTCATCCTGTTTTCGGAGTAGGGCAGATAGGCGTCGGTGTAGATCTTGTCGAGCACCGGCGACATCACGAACAGCGTCAGGAACAGCGCGAGACCGACGATGACCTGGTTCGGCGGCGAGCTTTGCGTGCCGAGCGCATGGCGCAGCAGCGAGAGCACGATGATGATCCGCGTGAAGCCGGTCATCATCAGCAGTACGGCGGGCAGGAACGTGAGCGCCGTGAGGAAGAGCAGCGTCTGGATGCTGAGCGAGTACGTCTGAGAGCCCGCCGGCCCCGGCGTGCTGGTGAACGCGGGAAGCCCGCTTTGCGCGAGCGCCGGCAGCGCGCAGGCGAGCAGTGCCACACCGATGGCGCAGAGCGTCGGGCGCTTCATGGCGCACCTCGCTGCGTGAGTCGGGCGAGTCTTGCGGCAAAGCCGGAAGTCGGCGTAGGCGGCACCGTGGAGGCCGGCGCCTCGGGCATCTTTGCCATGACATGCAGCGCATTCACGCACCCCGGCGCGACGCCGACGAGCAGCCACGTCTCGCCGACTTCTATCATGACGACGCGCTCGCGCTGGCCGACCGCGACGCCGCCCAGAACGCGCAGCGTTCCGGCGGCCGCCTGACGTCCCGCACCATAGCGCTTCAGCGCACGCAGACAGGCCCACATGACGAAGAGCACGACAGCGAGGCCGAGAACCACCTGCAGTATGTTGCCGGCCGGGCTGTAGACAGGGGCGGCACCGTCCGCCGCGTGTGCGGCCTGGCATGCAGCCATCGCGATACCGGCTATCGATAATCTGCGCATGAGAAGACTAGCGGTTGAGCTTACGGATGCGTTCCGACGGCGTGATGATGTCGGTAAGGCGTATGCCGAACTTGTCGTTCACGACGACCACTTCGCCCTGAGCGATGAGGCAGCCGTTGACGAGCACGTCCATCGGCTCGCCCGCCATGCCATCGAGTTCGACCACCGATCCTTGCGCGAGCTGCAGCAGGCTCTTGATGGCGAGCTTCGTGCGCCCCAATTCGACGGTGAGCTGCACCGGGATATCGAGAATGCGGTCGATGTCGCTCGGCGCGGCGACCGCCTGTCCGGCGGGCGACAGCTGCTCGAACACCGGCGCGCCGCCAGCGCCTGCGTTCGCGTGCGAGACGCCTGCTGCGGCGGGTGTCGAAAACGAGGCGCCGGCCTGTTCGGCCATCGCGCTGCCCCAATCGTCCGCCGTCACTTCCGGTGCGGTATCAGACATGTTCTTCTCCCTGTGGCGTGTCCTGCTGCATGGTCATCGCCATGCTCTTCACCTTGAGGGCGTATTGCCCGTTGAAAACCCCGTAGTGGCAGTCGAGCACCGGCACGCCGTCCACTTCCGCGCGCAGGTTTGCCGGCACGGTAATCGGCACGACGTCGCCCACCTTCATCTTGAGAATGTCGTTCAGCCGCAGTTGCGCATGGCCGAGGTTCGCCACGAGCTCGACTTCGGCGCTTTGGACCTGCCTGGAGAGCAGGCGTACCCAGCGCTTGTCCACGTCGATGTGATCGCCCTGCAGGCTGCTGTACAGAATGTCGCGTATCGGCTCGACCATCGAGTACGGCATGCAGATGTGGAACTCGCCGCCCGACGCGCCGAGCTCGATGTTGAACGACGTGGTGACGACCACTTCGTTCGGTGTCGCGATATTCGCGAACTGCGTGTTCATTTCCGAGCGCATGTACTCGAACTTCACCGGATACACCGAGTGCCACGCCTTCTGGTAATCCTCGAACACGACCTCCAGCATGCGATGGATGATGCGCTGCTCGGTCGGCGTGAAGTCTCGGCCTTCGACGCGCGTGTGAAAGCGGCCGTCGCCCCCGAACATGTTGTCGATGACGAGGAACACGAGATTCGGATCGAAGATGAAGAGCGCCGTTCCGCGCAGCGGTCGCACCTGCACGAGGTTGAGATTGGTCGGCACGGCAAGGTTGCGCACGAACTCGCTGTACTTCACCACGCGAACCGGGCCTACCGAGATTTCCGCGGTGCGGCGCATGAAATTGAAAAGACCGATGCGCAGCAGTCGTGCGAAGCGCTCGTTGATGATCTCGAGCGTGGGCATGCGCCCGCGCACGATCCGTTCCTGAGTGGCGAGGTTGTAGGGCCGTACGCCTTTGGTATCTTCGGCGGGCGCCTGCTCTTCGGACTCGCCGGTGACGCCGCGCAGCAGCGCGTCGACCTCATCCTGGGAGAGAAACTCGCGCGTCATATCATTGAATGACGAAGGAGGTGAAATACACTGCGGTGACGTGCTGCTGCAGCGACTCCGGCACCGGCTTGCGCACTTCGCCGAGGATCTCGGCGGCAAGCTGTATCTTGCCTGGCGTGTTGAGCAGCTCGGACGGCCGTTTGCTCGACAGCAGCAGAAGCAGCCTGTTGCGTATGTCTGGCATGTGCAGCTTCATCGCGTCCGCCGCAGCAACGTCCGTCGTCTTGACGGTGAGCGCCACCTGGAGGTACTGCTCGCCGACTTCGGGCTGCAGGTTCACCGTGAACGTTTCGAGATTGACGAACGTCGGCGGCT
>JBLNBW010000338.1:0-6765 GCA_050260255.1 Rhodospirillaceae bacterium
GTCGCGAACGCGATCAACGCCACCCTTTATCCGAAGCTTGCATACGATCCCATCAAGGACTTCGCTTACGTCACCAACTTCGCGAAGGTGCCGGGCATCGTCGTGGTGCATCCCTCGATACCGGTGAAGACTGCGAAAGAGCTGATCGCTCTAGCGCGCGCGCATCCCAACCAGCTGCGTCACGGCTCGACCGGCGTGGGCAGTCCGCACCATCTCGCAGGAGAACTGTTCAAGGCGATGGCGGGCGTGAAGATGATCCACATCCCGTACAAGGGCGCGAGCCCGGCGCTGACGGACGTCGTGGGCGGTCACATCGAGGTGTACTTCGGTGCGATGGTGTCGACGCTGCCGCATGTCAAGAACGGGCGTCTGCGCGGGCTCGGCGTCACATCGCTCAAGCGCGTTGCGGCCGTGCCCGACCTCCCGACGATAGACGAGCAGGGCCTGAAGGGCTACGAGACCGGTTCCTGGTTCGGCATGGCGGTGCCCGCCGGTACGCCGCGCGATATCATCAACAAGCTGCACGCCGAAGCCGTCCGCATCATCGCGCTTCCCGAGATACGCGACCGCATGAGCGCCGAGGGGGCGGAATTCGTCGGCGATACGCCGGAGCAGTACACTGCGTTCATCAAGTCGGAGATCGTGAAATGGGGCAAGGCGGTCAAGGCATCGGGTGCCACCGCCGACTGACGATGACGCCGGAAACCATACGGATAATTCCTAAACGTTGACGAGGACGATGGACATGAAAATGAGTTCGCGTGTGTGGGCGTGGACGCTGATCGCGGCAGGCGCGATAGCGGGTGTTGCACGAGCGGCGGACACCTATCCCGAGCGGCCGGTGCGGCTGATCGTCGGCTTTCCGCCGGGCGGTGCGGCCGACATTCTGGGCCGGATAGCCGCACAGCATCTCGGGGATGCACTTGGCCAGCAGGTGGTGGTCGACAATCGCGGTGGTGCGGGCGGGCTCATCGCGACGGAAACTGCAGCCAAAGCGAACGCCGACGGCTACACGCTGCTCTTCACGTCCATTCCGCACGTGATCAATCCGCACCTCTATCGCCGCGTGACCTACGATGCAGTGCGGGACTTCTCGCCTGCGGTGCTGTTCGTCACGGTGCCGCTCATGCTCGCGGTGAATCCGTCGCTCCCGGTGAAGGACGTGAAAGAGCTCATCGCCTACGCCAAGGCGCGGCCGGGGCAGGTGAACTACGCGTCCGGCGGCAGCGGCTCGTCGAGCCATCTCGCGATGGAGCTTTTCAAGACCATGGCGGGTGTGGAGCTCAACCACGTTCCGTATAAAGGCACCGGACCGCTCATTACCGATCTCATCGCCGGGCAGGTGAACATCACGATTGCGAGCGCGGTGCCGTTGATACCGCAGGTGAAGGCCGGCAAGCTGCGGGGTCTCGCCACGACGGGCGCCAAGCGCTCGGCCGCGGTGCCCGATCTGCCGACGATAGGCGAAACGGTGAAGGGCTACGATGTCACGAACTGGTTCGGCATCATCGCCCCTGCGGGCACGCCGCGCGACGTCATCGCCAAGGTAAACCAGGCGATCAACAAGGCGCTTCAGCGCAGCGACGTGAAGGATCTGCTCATTTCCCGCGGCGCCGATCCGGTAGGCGGCACGCCGGAGGAATTCGCGCGCATCATACGGACCGACTTCGGCAAGTGGGCGAAGGTCGTCAAGGCGTCGGGAGCGCGAGTCGATTGAGCGCTGCGCGGTGAGGAGTTAGGAGTAAAATCACGGCGTTCGCGCACACGCACTTCACGCCTGACTCCCAACTCTTAACTCCTAACCGACAATGTTGCTTCCAGATCCGCGCCGGTACGGTAACGGCGCTGAGTCCCATCTCGCGGTTCTTGCCGAACGAGGTGGCCCTGAACTCGCGGCTGCGGTGTCCCAGGCGCTCGCACGAGGCGGGGACGGCGACGTCGCCGGCGCTTATGCGGCGGTCACCAGCAGGCGGAGTTACCGGAACCTCTGGGAGGCAGTCGCGGCTGCAGTGGACGCCGTGCCCGCCGACGCGGCTGTGGTCACGCGCGTGTTTGCGATGCCGTGGCTGCTCGTATGCGGCACACGGGCTGCGGCGACGCTGTCTTGCGTGTTGAGCGACGTCGGCGCGCTGGCAAAGGTGCTGGAGGAGACCGGTGCGCTGGGCGCCAATCGCAATCTCGGGTTTGCCAATGCGCTTACCGATCTCGAAACGCTGGAAGGCCTGGCGCCGAGCACCTTGCGCGCGTGGAGCACGGAAACGGGCCCGCGCGATCTTCCACCGGCGCCGGTCGTGCTGACGCCGGGCGACGAAAGCCTGCACTTGCGCTTTCTCTTAGGTGCCACCGTTTCGCCGCCGCATGCAGCGGGAATCACGGACACCGCAACCAACGTCGCAGCGTGGGGCATGAAGGCGACCGCCGCTATGACGCCGCAACTGGCCGCGCCCGGCGTGAACGTGCTGCCCATGCCCCGGCCCCCGATGGGCGTGATGCGGGCCGCATACGCGGGGCGTCGCGCGGGGCTGGAAGCGGCGTTCAACCTGTTTCTCAGTAATACGCTGCGCCGCTTCCGTCTGAAGATCGGCGACCCGACGATCGTTTTGTCGGCGCATGAAGGCGCGGAGCTGAGGATCACGGTGTTTTCGCCGCTCGACGAGGGCATGACGGAAGGTTATCGCTGGCCGTTGCATCCCCTCGACGACGTCGATGAGATCGTCGCGTCGATCGACGCGTTTGCGCGCGAATGCAGAGTGACGGACATCGTCGCGGTACCCGACGTCCTGCCCGATACGACGAGCACTGGAGCGCTCCTTTTTCCCACCTCCGCACGCGACGCTCGGCACTAGAACCCATCTCGAAACGGATCAGCAGCGATGAGCTCAGCGCTTAGAGCCATCCTTTACGCTTCAGCCAAAGAATCGGGGCGATGGCGCTCACGGCCGCGATCGTGAGCGCGAACGGATACCCCCACGACCAGTCGAGCTCGGGCATGTGCCGGAAGTTCATGCCGTAGATGCTCGTAATGAGCATCGGTGGCATCAATACTACGGACAGCACGGTGAAGACGTTCAAGCGGCGAGAAAAGCCGACGTTGATCATGCCGAGCGTCGTGTCCATCATGAACTTCGTGCGCTCGAACAAAAAGCGCGAGTGCTGCGTCAACGAGTCGACGTCGCGCAGGATGTCGTCTATGGACTCGGTATACTGCTCCGCCTCGCGCGCGCGGCGCAGACTGAAGAACACGCGCTGCTCCGCGATGAGCCCGATGTGCGCCTTGCTGTGCGTGTCTTCGATGCGCGCGAGATTCTCCAGGACGCGGTTCATCGACGGATCGTCGCCATGAAAGATGTTGCGCGACAGCACTTCCATCTCGGTTTGCAGGCGCTCGTAAGCGTCGGCGAGCAGGCCGAGCCGCACCGACTCTATGCCGAGCAGTATGCACATCGCCTCGTCGCGCAGCTCGGGATGATCCTGGACGTACTTGTAGTAGGAGCGCAGCTCCGGCACGTCCTCCGCGTGGAGCGTGTACAGGCGGCCTTGGCTGACGGTGAAGGCGACATCGATGTTGCGCGATGCGCCGTTCTCGCGGTGGAGAAAGTAGAGGTGCAGATGCAGGCCCTGCTCGTCACGGTAGTACCGGGCGCTCGCCTCGATCTCGCCGAGCTCTTCGATGAAGAGCAGCTGCTGGCCGTAGGCCTGCTGCACCCACTGCCGTTCCTGCTCGGTGGGATTGTTGAGATCGAGCCAGCGCACATCGGCGGTGAGCTCGGAGAGCTGCGTCACCGTGCGCCGCTGCAGGACTTCGTTGTGTACGATATATGCGGTCAGCATGCTGCGTGTATCGATGCGCCGCTATCCTAGCACTTACAGTACCTGGACGGGCGCGCGATCTGGCGCATGTCCGCTGGTCGCATTACCGCGCTTCCACTACCGCCTTCTCGGCCCACATGACCGCCTCCTCCAGGCGCGTCATCGCGACATCGCGCTCGCGCGACGGGGCAAGCATGTCTATGACGTCGTGCAGGTCCTGCGCAGCGCTGCGCAGCTGGTTGACCAGCTCCTGCTCTGCGTGCGTCAGCCGGCGTTGCTCCTTCCTGAACATAGTATTCTCCTGGCGTTCGTCAGGCGGGCTGTTGAATCCCATTGCTGTCCGGCTCTTCCTGTTCCTCGCGCGCGAACACCGGGAAGAGGAGCGGGAGCAGCAGCAGTGTGAAAACCGTCGCAGAGACGATGCCGCCGACGATGACGACGGCGAACGGGCGTTGAGTCTCCGAACCTATGCCATGGGACAGCGCCGCGGGGAGCAGGCCGAGGCCGGCCATGAGGGCCGTCATCACGATCGGACGCAGCCTCGATATGGCGCCCTCCATGACCGCGACGCTCATGCGCCCGCCGTTGCGCATGATTTCGGTGATCTGCTCGACCATGATAACGCCGTTCTGTACCGAGATCCCGGCCACGGCGATGAAACCGACTGCAGCGGATATCGACAGATGCAGACCGGCAAGCCCGAGGCCGGCGAGGCCCCCTATGAGGGTGAACGGCACCATCAGCATGACGAGCAGCGCCTTGCTGATCGATCGAAACGCCCAGAAGAGCAGCACGAAAATCAGAAACACCGAGAGCGGCACGATGACCTTGAGGCGCGCCGTCGCGCGCTGCTGGTTCTCGAACTGCCCGCCCCACGTCATGTAGTAGCCCGGGGGAAGCTTCACCTGGGCACCCACTTTACGCATGGCTTCGGCGACGAAGCTGCCCTGGTCGCGGCCTAATAGGTTCGACTTCACGGCGACATAGCGGCCGCCCGCTTCGCGCGACACGCGGCCCGCGCCCTGCTTCACTTCCACGTTGGCGATGAAGCCGAGCGGTATCGTGCCGGCGCCGCCGGGCAGCGCGATGGGCAGCTCGCCGAGGTCATCCACGGCGTCGCGGAAAGGCTGGTCCACGCGTATGCTGACGTCGAAACGTCTGTCGCCTTCATAGAAGACGTTCGCCGGTGTGCCGGCAAGCGCTGACTGTATGGTGGTGTTGACCTCGTTCACATTGATGCCGTAGCGCGCCATGCGGTCGCGGTCCATGGACACGGTGAGCTCCGTCTGGCCGCCGATCTTGAAGGCTGCGACGTCGGCTGCGCCGCGTATCCTGTTCAGTACGCCGACCACCTGTTCGCTTTTGTCCTCCAGGATGTCCAGATCCGGGCCGAAAATCTTGATGACGATCTCGCCGCGCGTGCCGGAGATCGCTTCGTTCAGATTGTCTTCGATCACCTGCGAGAAGTTGGTCTGGACACCCGGCATGGCCCGTATCTTCTTCGTCATGTCCGCGATGAGGGCTTCCTTGCTTTCGAAGCCCCAGGTGTCGCGCGGCGCAAGGTCCGCCTTGATCTCGAGATTGTTCGGCCCCTTCGGGTCGGTGCCGTCGTCGGGTCGGCCGACTTGCGTCACCACGCTGCTCACTTCCTTGTAGCTCTTGAGGATACTGCGCACCTCGCGCTCGACTTCTTTCGTGCGATGGATGTTCGCGGACGGCGGCAGCGTGATACCGAGCCAGATGTTGCCTTCGTCGAGCTTGGGCAGGAACTCGCTGCCGAGCCGCGGCGCGAGGATCAAAGTGACGGCCAGCGCTGCGGCCGATAGGCCGACGATGGCCCAGCGTCTCTCTTCGGACCGCTGCAGCAGGCGGCGATAGCGTTCCTGCATGCCGTGCATCCACTTGCTATGCTTTTCGGCGAGGTTGTCGGTGCGCAGGGAGTAGCTAAGCAGTGCGGGCACCAGCGTCAGCGTGAGGAGGATGGCGCCGAGCAGCGCAAAGGAGAGCGTATATGCCATCGGCGAGAAGATCTTTCCTTCGACGCGCTGGAACGTGAAGATGGGCAGAAAGGCGAGAATGATGATCGCCTTCGAGAAAATGATCGGCCGGCCGAGTTCTACGCCGGTGGCCTTCAACGTGTGCCAGCGCCAGGAATAGGTGTTGTGGGCGGGATTGGGATCGGTGGCGGCCAGCGCGAGCTTCACCATGAGTGCCTCGACCAGCACGACCGCGCTGTCGATGATGATGCCGAAGTCGACGGCGCCGAGCGAAATGAGATTTGCGCCGACACCCCGGGCGTCCATGAAGACGAACGCGAAGAGCAGCGACAGCGGAATCACGACGGCGACTGCCAGCGCGGCGTGCCAGTTCCTGAGAAAGATGAGCAGTATGGCGACGACGAGTATGGCCCCGAGCGCGAGGTTGTGGGTCACCGTGTGCACGGTGTGGTCGACGAGCTCCGTGCGGTCGTAGTGCTGAACGATCTTCACGCCGGGCGGCAGCCGCGGCTGCAGCTTGGCGATCTCGTCCTTCAGCGCGGCGATGACCTTGGTCGCGTTCTGGCCCTTGATCATCTGCACGATGGCCTGCACGACATCGTCCTGCTTGTTGAAGCCGACGAGGCCCGATAGCGGGCGGTAGCCGATATCGACGACGGCGAGATCGCGCACCTGTATCGGCTTGCCTCCGCGCGAAGCGACCACCACGTGCGCAATGTCGTCGAGCCGCTTGAACAGCCCTATGCCGCGTATCACAAGCGCCTCGTCGCCGCGGGGCAATATGCCGCCGCCGCTGTTCGCGCTGTTGCCGCCGAGCGCCTGCGCTACCTGGTCTATCGTGATGCCGTACTTCTTCAGCATGAAAGGGTTCACCCGCACCTGGTATTCCTTGATGCGGCCACCGAAGCTCACGATGTCCGCCACGCCGGGCGTGCGCCGCAACGCGGGTCTGATCACC
>JBLNBW010000339.1:0-15307 GCA_050260255.1 Rhodospirillaceae bacterium
GCTCCATGCTGAAGTCGTGCGCATCCTCAATTCGAAAGAGATCAAGGAGCGTCTCGCCGGCGAAGGGGCGGAGGTCATCGCCAGCACCACCGAGCAGTTCACCGCGTTCCTCAAGGACGAAATGGCGAAGAACGCGAAGATCGTCAAGGCATCGGGGATGACGGCGAGCAACTAGCGCGGCCGGCGCTCGCTCAGGCAATGCGTCGGCATCGGACGGTTGCTTGCCACCGCAGCGGAGTCGCGGGTGAGTCCGATCAAGCCGACATCGATCGTACCAGGGAAGAGGGCGACGCCGCGATCGAGCGCTTCCTGCAGCGGTATGCCGGCGGCAATCCAGTCGTAGACCGTGCGGGCGAGCATGTGGGCCGCGATGTGCTCGCCTAAGCCGGTGGCCGCAATGGCGCCGGCAGGTCCGGCGTAGTAGCCGCAGCCGATGATCGGCGTGTCGCCGATGCGGCCCGGCAGCGCAGGGGATGCGCCGCCGGTCGATGCGGCGACGGCGAAGTGCCCGTCGCAATCGACCGCGACCGCGCCGACGGTATCGGTCTCCCGCGCACCCGGCTTCGGCCTTCGCGCATGCGCAGCAAGATCGTAGTCGGCGAAGCCGTGCTCTCGCGCGAACCGCAGTGCGCCCTCTCCGGCGAGCAGCCAGTGACGGGTGTCCGCGACGGCGCGCGCGACCAGCACCGGATTCCTCACCCGCTGCAGGCACGCGACCGCGCCTAGCCGGCCGCGCGTGTCCATTACTGCCGCATCGGATTCCACTGTGATCCCGTCCGAGCGGAGGATCGAGCCGCTGCCGGCGTTGAATCGCGGATCGTCTTCCAGAGCCACGACCGCTTCAATTGCCGCGCTCAGCGCATCGGCGCCGTCACGCAGGCGTGCGTAGCCTTTTTCGGCGGCTGCCACGCAACCAACTTCGCTGTCTTTGCTGGCTCCCGCGCCGCCGTGCACGACGAGCGCGATGCCGCCCAAATAAAACTGCATGGCCCACCTCCGGACACGACGGCTGGCAAGGCGCGTGCCATCGGCGTTCGGTGCCGACGTGAGCGAGCGTTACTCGCGATAACCCAGATTCTTCACGCGCAGCCCGGCAGCGGTGAAGCCGCCATCGACCGAAATCGTCTGGCCGGTCATATAGCTCGCATCGTCGGAGGCGAGAAACAATGCCGCTGCCGCCACTTCCTCCGGCTCGCCGTAACGGCCGAGCGGCACCGCCTGATGCCAGGCGTTGCGGCGCTCGTCGTTGTGCTGCTTCCGGCTGCGCGGAACGTCGATGGCGCCGGGGGCGATGGCGTTGACGCGGATCTTGTGGGAGGCAAGATCGACCGCCATGACACGCGTCATCGAGATGATGCCGCCTTTCGACGCGGCGTACGCCGCGCGGCCGCTGCTGCCGAGGAAGCCCGAGTGCGACGAGAAGTTGACGATCGCCCCGCCGCCGAGCGCCACCATGTCGCGCGCCGCCGCTTGCGCGCAGAGAAACGTGCCCACGATGTTGACGTCCAGCATCGTGCGCAGCGTGTCGAGCGGTGTCTCCAGAAAATGCTTTTGCGCGCCGAGGCCGGCGTTGTTGATGAGGATATGCGCCCGGCCATGCGTATTGCGAGTGTGCTCGAGCATCGCCTCAACCTGATCCGGCTCGCGGATATCGACCTGGCATGCGGAGGCACGTCCGCCTTTCGAGATGATCTCGTCGCATACCGACTGTGCGGAAGCGAGGTCGCGATCGGCGAGCACGACGGCTGCTCCTTCTTCCGCAATGCGGCGCGCGATGGCGGCACCAATGCCGGTGCCGCTGCCGGTGACAATGGCGATCTTGTGAGCGAAACGTAACGACATGGAAAGCTCCGCAGGGAGAAACGCGAAGCGGCCGAGTCTAGCATGGGGTCTTCCCTTGTTGGTGCGCCGGGTCCGCGTCTGATACAGTGCATGCGCTTCGCGCCATAAAAAAATGCGCGACGTGAAGGAGGAGCGGCGGATGGAGCGCAAACAGATCGGCGTCGCGGTCGTGGGGTGCGGACGTATCGGCACGCTGCGCGCGACGATGGCAGCGGCGCATCCCGGTGTGCGTTATCTCGCGGTGTCCGACATCGATGGCGACCGGGCACGCGCGCTCGCCGAGAAGACGGGAGCGCAGCGCTGGTCCGCCGACAATTCGGACGTCATCGGCGACCACCGCGTCGATGCGGTGATCATTTCCACCGCCGAGCTCGCACATACCGAGCCGGTGCTTGCAGCACTTGCGCTGCGCAAGCCGGTGCTGGTCGAGAAGCCGCTTGCGCTCGATCTCGCTACGGCGGATCGCATCATCGCCGCGGCAAGCGTCCCGGATGCGTTGCACGTCGGGTTCAGCCGCCGCTTCAAGAAGCGCTATCTTTTAGCCAAGGAGCAGTTGCGCCGCGGCCGCCTCGGGGAGCTCACCGGCGCCACGGTGCGTCTCTTCAACACCCGCTCGCAGGCGATGCAGACGTTGAAGCGGCTGCCCGAGAACAGCCCGGTCTCCGGGCTCACGTACTACATCGATCTCCTGGGATGGCTGTTCTCGAACGATCCTGTCGTCGAAGTCATCGCGCGCGGCAAGCGCGGCGTGCTGCGCGCCGCCGGCCACAATACGACGGACCTCGCGCATGCGATTCTCACCTGTCGCAGCGGCGCGGTGATCGGTATCAGCGTGAGCTATGCGCTGCCCAAGGGTTATCCGGCGCTGGGACATGCTGCGCGCGTCGAGCTGCTCGGCAGCGAAGGGATCATGCTGCTGGACGACGATCACACGGATCGCATTCTCTACAGCGATCACGGCGTGGGCCATGTCTACATACCGGGCCACGAAGTGAACATGGCGTTCATGGGCAGCGGCACGCCGGGCGATTGGGCGCTCGACCAGTTCTGGGGGCCGGTCGCGACCGAGACGCGCAACTGGCTGGACCATCTCACGGCTGAGCAGCAATGCCTGCTCGCTACGCCGGCCGATGCGCGCCGCGCGCTGGAAGTCGCGCTCGCCATGGAGCGTTCGCTCGAATCCGGGGCAGCCGTCCGGCTGTCTCCTGTCACGGAGGCTGCATGATGATCGGCTCCTGGTTTCAGAGAAGGATGGTTCGCTCGGCGTTGCTCGCCTGTCTGCTCCCGATCTTCGCGATGCCGGCCGCCGCGCAATGGAAGCCCGAGCGCAATGTCGAGATCATCGTCGGCACGGGACCGGGCGGCGGACAGGACAAGACGGCACGCACGCTCCAGCGCATCATGCAGGAACGCAAGCTGCTGCCGGTTCCCGTGTCGGTCGTGAACAAGCCGGGTGGCGGCGGAGCCGTCGCGTGGACCTATTTGAATCAGCATGCCGCGGATGCTCATTACGTGGAGATCGGCAATCCGACTCTGTTGACCAACAACATCATCGGGCGCTCGACGATCAGCTACACCGATTTCACGCCGCTTGCCATTCTCTTCACCGAGTCGGTCGCCATTTCGGTGCGCGCGGATTCCCCGCTCAAGACCGGGCGCGACCTCATGGAGCGCCTGCGGCAGGACAGCGCTTCGGTGAGCTTTTCGGTGGGCAGCAGTCTGGGCAGCGCCAATCACATCGCCATGGGTGAGCTCGCGCGCCTGGCGGGCGCGGACACCAAGCGGCTCAAGGCCGTGGTCTTTCAGGGCGGTGGCGAGGCGATGACGGCGCTGCTCGGCGGCCATGTCGATCTCATCGCTTCAGCGGCAAACAACGTCGTGCCCCATATTGCAGCCGGAAAGATCCGCGTCCTCGGCATCACGGCGCCGCATCGGCTGGCCGGTCCGTTGGCGGCGGTGCCGACGTGGCGCGAGCAGGGCGCGGAGGTGACGACCAACAACTGGCGCATGGTCGCCGGCGGAAAGTCGCTGTCTGCGGCGCAGATCGCTTACTGGGAAGACGTATTGCGGCGCGCGACCGAGACCGAAGAATGGAAAGCCGATCTGCAGCGCAACGGCTTCGAAAACCTGTTCATGACCCACGAGCCGGCGCTCGCTTTTCTCAAATCCCAGAACGAGGCATTGCGCCGGGCGCTCGCGGACATCGGCATGGCGAAGTAACCGAGAGGGGACTCTATTACGTTTTGCGCCTTGTGATTTTCGAAGCGACGCGGTTATTCTAGGCACGGCATGCTGGTCGTTATGACGAGAGTTGGGAGGAGAGCCGATGGAACGCCTGTTGCCCCTCGCTGAAGAAATCGCGCGATTGCTGAAAAGCCGTAAGGAGACGGTGGCGGTCGCGGAGTCGTCGACCGGCGGTCTCATCGCCGCGGCGCTGCTCGCCGTGCCGGGCGCTTCCGCCTATTGCCGCGGCGGCATTGTCATCTACACCCGTAACGTGCTCTATGCGATGAAGGAGGTCGACAAGGACACGCTGCGCGGACTTACGCCCGCAACCGAGGAATACGCGCTGTTCGAGGCGAAGCTTGCGAAGGAGCGGATGGGCGCCGATTGGGGCATCGGCGAAACGGGCGCAGCAGGACCGTCGGGCAACAGCTACGGCAATCCGCCGGGACACACCTGTGTCGCCGTATGGAACCGCAATGGGCGTGCTGCGACGCTCAACACCGGCGAGGCCGATCGCGTGGAGAACATGTACGCGTTTTCGGAAGCAGCGCTGGAACTGCTGGCGACGGCGCTGAAGGCGGCGCCGTGAGGACGTGACGGTTACCTTGGTAAAAACTTAGACGCAGGTGACAACTTTTGCGCGGAATTCGGTGGGCTAGAGCTCGCGCGAAAGAAAAGGCGATAGTGCTTGCGCCAGGACTCAGCCGGTCTGGCCCTGAAAGCGTTTGAACTCACCGTTTGCGCGGCTTTATGCGCAAGGTCCGTTCAATGATGTGTTGGGCCTCACTGCGCAGCACATTTGACGCCAATAACTTCGTTGTACTCACCTTCCCTCCATGCAGTAGCGCGCCATCTATAAGTGCCCGGGCCGATAAACCTCATTTCCCATTCCCGCATCTCCTCTGGAATACCACGGAGGTCCGAACCATACCGGATGACAAGCACATTCGAAAACGAGCGAAGAATTGAGGCCGAGTACTGTTCCACTTCTTGGCCTGTTCCAATCATCCACCTTCGGTCATTCTTGAATGTGATGGTCTTCTTGTCTTCGCTGACCGTGATCCATTGATGAAGATTCTCTGGGCGGCAGCCAAACTGGTGTCGAGTGCTTTCAGCCCATTTGCCTTGGAGAAGTGACCAGTCGAATCCCGGGACGACGTGCGGCGCAGGAATTGCACTGGCATCAAGAGAAAGGGCGGCAAGCAATAAAAGCAATGCGTTGTTCTTCATGGTTGGCTCGAGTATCAGAGTGTGATGATGATTTTTTGCTCACTGAGTCCCGGACCACAAAAGGACCACGCAAGAACAGACACAGCTACGCGTTCGGCGCCTCACCCAAAACAATCCAGCCTTCTGGATGCGACGTCAATTCTGAATCTCAGCAAAAAGATCTTGGAGATCAAGGTTTCGTTGGAGGGTCGAGCTGGGTTCCCTCTTTACCGGTGTACGGGTTTTGGTTGCCTTTCGTCGACCAATTGTTGTTGAAATTCTTGTCGGGATCCGACTGGCGGTGAGGCGCGACGTAGGTCCCGTCTTTTCGGGTATAACCGCGCACACTATGACTGCTGTGGCTGGAACCCGTCCCGGGGCCGATGGAACTGCCGTGATGACCACTGCCACTACCTCTTGCGACGGCATCAATCGACGCGCCAGCTATGACGGCAAAGCACAGAACACCGATAGTTTTAGCTAAGTTCATGGTGAGCGCCTCCCCCGGCAGTGACGACTAACCTGTATTGATCTGGAAATCCTCGGTGACGTTACTCGTTGTCATATTTCATCGACATACTATGACTTCTCCGCGCCACATGTCTATTCGTCACGCGACAACGCGCTTCCTGGTGCCTCTTCCTTGCAATAAAGGGGACCCACACCTTTCCCGGGTTGGTAAAAGCACAGACATAGGGGACGCGGTACAACGCTAAAGCGCGGAACGTCACATGCCGGTAGGCAAGACTGCTCGAAATGACACTACCCCCGCGCCGACTATGCTTGAAGGCAATCATCGCCGTGGCGTTTCAATCGACAACGCGGTCGGCCTGCCTCAGCAACTGGGCTGGAATGGACAGCCCGAGGGTGTGCGCCGTCTTGGCATTGATGGTCAGCTCGCGTCTCGTGATGACCTGGACCGGTAGGTCGGCGGGCTTCGCCCCCTTCAGGATTTTGTCGATAAACCCTGGTACCGCCGGCCAGGTATCCATCACGCTGGTGCCGTAGCTGATCAAGGCACCCGCATCGGAATACGCAGCGGGACATATTGAAGGCAGCTTCTGCGCCGTGGCCATCTCTGCGATCCGCTTGCGATGGTTCAAGGTCACCGGCACCTCTAGCACCAGCAATGCCTCTGCCTTGTGCGCGGTTATCGTCTTGAATGCCGCCTCGAGGTCGGGCGATGGCCCACGGAGCTTCAGCACCTGGGATTGCAAGCCAAGCTCTTGGGCGGCAGCAACGGCGGTTCGTTCGATTGGTGCGAGACCACTGGCGTCGGCCCCGGGGATGTCCTGGTCGCTCAGGATAACGATGCGCTGCAGCCGCGGAAGGAGTTCCTTAAGCATTGCGAGTTGCAGCTGAGGCTGTCTGGGGTCGTGATTGGTGCTGCCAGTCGCATTGCCGCCGGGTCGCTCCAGCGTGCTGGCAAAGCCGAGGGCGACAGGATCGGCCACGATCGCGAACACGATTGGAATCGTCTTGTTGGCCCGAAAGGCTGCATTCGCAGCGGGACCTCCATAGGTGGCGATTACATCGACGTCAAGGCTTATCAGCTCCGCGGCCAATGCGGGCATGCGGTCGAGCTTCCCCTCGGCGTAGCGATCCTCGATGAGTATGGTCTTGCCTTCCACATAGCCCAGCTGGGCAAGCCCGCTGCGCAAAGAGGCCGTGGCTGGATTGTCGGGCGCATATCCGTTGATGAGGACGCCAACCCGAGGGATCTTCGCAGGCTGCTGCGCGAACGCCGCATCGGCGCTCAGCAATTGTGACAAGGCCACTGCAATTACGAAGACCATGGTCCGGATCACGGTAGGCCCCTTCTCTCTTTAGTCGGCATACTATGGCGCCTCTTTGCCAACATGTCTCCCTGCCGCGAAAATCCTTTCCAGCGCGGCCGCGCTTCAACCGTCGCTTGTGTTCAACGCGTTCCGGCACCCGCTCTTCGCCCAGATGTTTCGTTTCGGCTAATCGGGTAAATCATGACAATCGTGTCCGTTTCTTGGTTTTGTGATACGTGACTCGTGACTGGTGATTCGCAAAGGCGCGCGCCTTTTCTCCTCACTCACCCTTCACTGCTCACGCGTCTACGTCACCGTTCACTCAATCACTCGGCTCACCGCCCGCGTCGTCCCACCCCACGTCGGCACGTAAGCCGCCTTGCGTCCCACGCCGCCGGCAACGACGATCATGATGTCGTCCGGCCTCGCGGCCGCGCGCACGACGAGTTCGTTGATACTTCCTCCCATCTCACGCCGGACCGACAGCTTCTCACGCACGGCCGACGATAATTTCTCGATCGGCAGCGCGGCCCTCTCGTAGATCATGGCTTTCACCTGATCGAGCGTCCAACCTTCGTCGTGGAACATGCGCGCGTGCTCAGGCGGCATGATGAACAGCGGCTCGCCGCCGCCTAGCAATCCCGCGCCGCCGACCGATCCTGCAATGAGGGTGGATGCGCCGAACGTGCGGGCAAGATCGTCCGGCGTTCTGCTCTCGGAGTCGACGATCTCGACAATGCCCGCGGCACCGACGACAGTCACCACGCTTGCGTCGGCGGGGTGGCCGCGTTGCGCGTGCAGCGCGGGCCACGGGCTCTCCAAGCTGTTCTCGGCGCAGCAGAAGGTGAATTTCGCCGGCTGCCCAAGGGTCGACATGTCGACTTCGCCGGGGCGCGCGCCGCCGATGTTCTGCATCGCGAGATGTACTGCGCGTCCTATCGTGGCATTGGCCCGGTTGCCCGGGCCGAGCACATTCGCGCCGCAATTCATGCCGATGCGCTGCACGACCGGTCCACCGACGATGACCAGCGGCGTTGCGGAGCCTGTCGTGGTGGCGATGCCGAGCAGATTGAATGTCTCGTCCGATAAAGCGCCGACTGCTGCGCCGACGACCGGCAGATAATCGTCGCGGCAGCCTGCCATGACTGCGTTCGCCGCGAGACTGCGCCATGTCGCAGTCCCGAACAACGGGGGCAGCACTGCTATCGCCGCATCCGGTTCGCAGCGGTTCGCTGCGAGCATGCGCTCGACGCGATCGCGTGTCGGCGGTATGACGGGCAGGCCATCGGTCACGCCGGCATCGAACAGCATCTGCTGCGCGTCGATGAAGTCGGCGGGCAATCGTTCGATGATTTCGTCCATGGCGTCCCTTTCTTCGCGCCCGCGGTTCACAACGTGAACTGAGGCGGGCGCTGCAGCGGCGTTGGTGTGATAATTCGGCGTTCGATTGTACGCCGCGCGGCGCGTGACAAGAACCGCAGGCGTGCTGCACATCGGCGCCACAATGTGGCCGCGCGCCAAGACGCGCACATCCAGGAGAACCGTATGGCCAAGTCCAACCGCGAGACGCAATACGAGGCCTATTGGCCGCGCGCGCCACGCCAGGTGAACATCAAACCGCTCGCACCACGCTTGAAGACGCTCGAAGGAAAGACGATCGCCCAGCTGTGGGACTACGTATTCCGCGGCGACGAAGTGTTCGCGATCATGGAAGAAGAGATGAAGAAGCGCTACCCCGGCGTGCGCTTCGTGAGCTACAGCGAATTCGGCAGCACGCACGGCGGCGACGAGCGCGAAGTGGTCGCGTCGCTCGCAAAGCGCTTCAAGGAGCTCAAGGTCGACGCGGTCGTCTCCGGAATGGGGTGTTGAGGGAGCTGCACGCCCGCCGTGTTGCGGGCCAGTGTAGCGGCTGAAGAAGCAGGCATTCCTTCCTCTACGCTCGTGTGCGAAGGCTTTCTGGGCCTTGCCGCGAGCAGCTCGATAGGGCTCGGCATGCCCAACATTCCGGTCGCCCGCGTGCCGGGCCATACCGGCGTGCAGAGCAAGGAAGAGCTGCGCGAGAACATACTGAACGTCACGCTCGAGCGCATCATCGACAACCTCACGCAACAGCCGGCCGAAGCGAGCAAGAGCGACGAGCCGGGCGCGCGCGACGTCATCTTCACCGGCGACTTCGACGCGGTGAACCGCTATTTCTACGAGCACGAGCTGTCCGATGGTCTGCCGATCGTGCCGCCCACGCGCGAGAACATCGAAACGTTTCTGCGCTATACCGACCGCAAGCCCGACGACGTGATCGGCATCCTGCTGCCCGACAGCCGGGCGGCCACCGTGTGGAGTGTGGCGGTGAACGGCGTGATGGCCGGCTGCCGTCCGGAATACATGCCGGTGCTGATCGCGCTGGTCGAAGCGATGGCGGATCCGTACTACGGCGTGGAGCACAGCGGCAACACGCCGGGCGGCGAGACGCTGATTCTCCTCAACGGTCCTATCATCAAGGAGCTCGGCTTCAACTACGAGCAGGGCGTCATGCGCGACGGCTACATGCCGAACACCTCCGTGGGGCGCTTCTGGCGCCTGTACCTGCGCAACGTCGCCGGTTTCCTGCCGGGCAAGAACGACAAGGCGACTTTCGGCAATACCTGGCGCGTCGTCGTCCCGGAAAACGAGGACGTGTTGAAGCAGATCGGCTGGGAGCCCAACAGCGTGGAGATGGGCTTCAATGCCGGCGACAACACGGTCACCATCGCGCGCTATACCGGCGGCAATCACATCTCGTCGGTGTCGGGCAGCACGCCCGAGGAGATGATGCCTTATCTCTGCGATGCGGTCGTCCGCCAGTACTCGTGGCAGATCATGTTCACCGTTGGGCAGGGCATGGGCACCATCCGGCCGCTCATACTGCTGAGCCCCATCCTCGCGCAGACGATGGCGAAAGCCGGCTGGTCGAAGCACGACCTGAAAAAACATCTTTTTGAGCATGCGCGCATGCCGGCGTGGATGTACGAAAAAATCCTGCGCGACTGGACGCTGAAGCCGACGTGGGACCTGGCGCGCGAGTACCGTCTCGGCCGCATACCCAAGGCGTTCTACGAGTCGGACGACCCGAACCGCATGGTGCCGCTCGTGTGGGAGCCCGAGGACTACATGATCGCGGTGACCGGCGACGGTGCGCGCAACAGCGCGTACGTCTTTGCCCACAACGGCGTGCTCGGCTATCCGGTAGGCAAGCGCATCGCATTGCCGAAGGACTGGACGAAGCTGCTGGCGCAAGCGAAGGGCACGTCATGAAGCCGCGCCGCAGGAGGGATATCTGGGACGTCGTCATCATCGGAGGTGGCATTGCCGGATTGACGGCGGCGTGGCACGCCGCCCGGCGCGGGCTTGCGACGGCGCTGTTCGAAGGCGCACCGGCACACGGCGGGCTGGTCGCCAACGTGAATCACCTCGACGACTGGCCCGCAACCGCAGCGACTTCGGGTGTCGAGCTTGCGGCAGGCCTTGCCGCACAGGCGCGCGATGAGAACGTGGAGCTCTATAACGAGCTCGTGCGCGGCGTGCGGCGGGACGGCAAGGTGTATCGCATAGAAGCTGAGGCGCACGAGCTTCGTACGCGTGGCGTCGTCGTCGCGTCCGGTGCGCGGCTCAAGGCGCTCGACGTTCCCGGCGCCTCCCAGCTCGTCGGCAAAGGTGTCTCCCAATGCGCCGACTGCGACGGCTACTTCTTCCGCAATCAGGATGTCGTGGTGGTCGGCGCAGGCGATGGCGCGCTGCACGAGGCGCTGGTGCTGACCGGCATCTGCCGCACGGTGACCATCGTCGTGCGCTCCAAAGTGACGGCGCGGGCGTCGTACGTCGAGCGCGCGGCGGGCGCGGCCAATGTGCGCTTCGTTTGGGACAGCGAGGTCGATCGCGTTCTCGGAGCCGACGGCGTCAGCGGCGTCGCGTTGCGCAATCTCAAGTCCGGTGCGATCACGGAGCTTGCCTGCAGCGGCGTTTTTCCCTTCATCGGTGTGATGCCGAACACCGATTTTCTCGGGTCGGAAGTGAATCGCGATGCCGCAGGATGCGTCGTCACCGATGCTCGCATGCGCAGCAGCGCGCCGGCGATCTACGCCGTGGGCGCGGCCCGCGCGGGCTACAGCGGCGCTCTGGTCAGTGCGGCGGGCGAAGCGGCGGCTGCAGTGGGCTCGCTTGCGAGCGACCTGGCGCTGTAAACAAATGAGACGCTTGCGGAAGTTCGTTTTCGCGCTGCTTGCCGGCATGGCGGCCGCGGGGCATGCGGCGGAGAGCTACCCCACGCGCCCCGTGCGCTTCGTCGTGCCTCTGCCGGCCGGCGGCGCAGGCGATATCGTGGCCCGTACGGTTGCTGCGAAACTCTCGGAGTTGTGGGGTCAGCAGGTGGTGATCGACAACCGCGGCGGCGCGAACACCATCATCGGCGCCGAGCTCGTCGCGAAGGCGAAGCCCGACGGCTACACGTGGCTGCTCGGCGTCCAGGGCACGCTCGCGATCAATCCGGTGACGTATCGCCAGCTGCCGTACGATGCGCTGCGCGATTTCGAGCCGGTCACTCAGCTCACCCGATACGGCTACGTACTCATCGTGCCGCTGGCGCTGCCCGCAAAGAACGTACGCGAATTCGTTGCGCTGGCAAAGCGCCGCCCCGGCGACACCACCTACGGCACCTCCGGAGCCGGCGGCTCCAATCACCTTGCGGGCGAGCTTTTCCGATTGATGACCGGCGTCAGCATGACGGCGGTGCCTTACAAGGGCAGCGGTCCCGCGCTCACTGCGTTGCTGTCGGGCGAGATCACCTCCATGTTCGATACGCTCATCACCTCGGTGCCGCTCGTGAAAGCGAATCGCGTGCGTGCGCTCGGCGTTACGCTGCAGCAGCGCTCGCCCTCGCTGCCCGGCATACCTACGATTGCGGAATCCGGCGTGCCGGGCTACCGCTTCGATGCCTGGCAGTCCATCGTCGTGCCCGCGGGCACGCCCAAAGCGATCGTCGACAAGGTACATGCCGACGTGGTGAAGATACTCGCGCTGCCCGAGGTCAAGGAGAGATTGGTGGATCAGGGAGCGAACGAGCTCGTCGGCTCCTCACCGGCGGAATTCGGCCGCACGATACGTGCGGAGATCGAGCGCTATCGCAAGCTCATCGCGGACGCGCGCATCGTCGTCGAGCAATAGCGTCAGGCGGTCGCGGCTTTCTGGTGGTCGAGCCGTGCATCGCCATCGTCCACCTGATCGTATACCGTAACCCGGTTCCGGCCGCGTGCCTTGCTCACGTAGAGCGCGCGGTCTGCGCTCTTGGAAATATCGTCGAGCGTACTGCCGTGCACCGGGAACGTCGCGACACCGATGCTGACCGTGATCGCGATATGGCCGTTGTCTATGGACAGCGGCTCCTCCGCAAGGCGCTGGCGGATGCGTTCGCCGACCATCTGCGCTGCGGTCTGGTCGGTGTTGGGCAGCAGGCAGACGAACTCATCGCCGCCGTAGCGCGCGATCACGTCCGTCGACTTGACCGAATTGCGCATCATTTGAGCGATCGTCTGTATCATCCGGTCGCCCGCGGCATGGCCGTACGTGTCGTTGATTTCCTTGAGATGATCCGAGTCGATCATCATGAGGGAGAAGTCGCGGTTGTAGCGCACCGCCTGTGCGAATTCGTGCTGCGCGAGAGCGTTGAAGCCGCGGGTGTTGTAGAGGCCGGTCAGCTCGTCCGTGTCGGAGGTCGCTTTCACCCTGTTCATGGCGTTGACGATGTCGCCGGACAGCATGCTCGTGGTATAGGCGACCAGCAGCATGGGCGCGATATCGATCGCGAAGAGGCTTATGCCTTCGGGCGTGAAAAAACTGCCGTCCACGGAGCGGCCGACGAGCAGATAGCATGCGGCGATGAGCGCGACCTGCAGCATGGTCACGACGCGGCCGAGCACGAGCGCGGTCACGATGATAGGCAGCAGATAGAGTGCTGCGACCACCTTGCCGTTGCTGGTGTAATAGAGAATCCAGGTGATGAAGGCGATCATCAGCCAGGTTTCGACGGCAATCAGCCAGCGGCTGCGCAGGTTCTGGGGGATGAGGTAGTTGATGATGGCGACGCACGCCGTGAACGCACACAATCCGATGGCTACGGCGAAAGACGCTTCGGGGAGCGGCTGGTGCACGACGTAGAGGAGCATGACCAGTACCACGAGCAGCCATTCGATCTCGCGCAGCGTGCGCGCGACGTCGTCGACCTCGAGCGTGGGGTCCAGTGGCGTGGACTTACGCAATCCGGCGTGCATCTATTCCCCGAGAACAGTGTTATGGTTTTTATGCCGGATGATAGTCTAGCTGCTGCCTGTGGGACTGAACAAGGAGGAAAACAATGCAAAGTTGCGCACCGCGAGGCGGAGGTCGCTTTTTTCGAGCGTCTCGCCCTGCCGCCGGTATGGTGTCGTCATGACAGGCGCGTATGATCCACGCAACCGTGCTTATGCACGCCGTTGCGTACTCTCATGCGGGGTCGCCCTCGTCATGCTGACGGCATCGGCGAGCGCCCAGCAGTATCCCGAGCGGGCGGTGCGGCTGGTGGTGTGCTATGCGCCGGGCGGCAGCAACGACATCGTAGCGAGGGCCCTCGGCCAGCGTCTCACTCAGTCGTGGAACCAACCGGTCATCGTCGACAATCGTCCCGGCGGTAACACCGTAATAGGCACCGAGCTCGTCGCAAAGGCGCCGGCGGACGGCCACACGCTGCTCATCACGCCGCCGTCGTTCACCATCAATCCGAGCCTCGTTGCAAAGCTGCCCTACGATTCGCTGCGCGACTTCACGGCAGTGACGCTCATCAACATCAACCCGCAGCTGCTCCTCGTGAATCCGGACGTGCCGGCGAAGTCGGTGAAGGAGATCGTGGCGCTCGCCCGCTCGATGCGCGGGCGCATGAACTACAGCTCGTCCGGCAGCGGCGGCGCCAATCACCTTGCCGGCGAGCTGTTCAAATCCATGGCCGGCGTCGAGATCGCGCACATTCCGTACAAGGGCAACGCACCGTCGCTGACTGCGCTTGCCGGGGGCGAAGTCGACATGGCGGTGAACAGCATACCTTCCGCGCTGCCGCTCATGCGGGCCGGCAAGGTCCGTGCGCTGGCGGTGACCAGCCTTCAGCGCTCGAGCGCACTGCCGGATCTGCCCACCCTCGACGAGTCGGGGTTGAAGGGTTACGAGGCGGTAGCGTGGACCGGTGTCAATGCGCCCGCCGGCACGCCGGCCGCTGTCGTCGAGAAGATCGCATCGGCGATGGGCGCAGTCATACGCTCGGCCGACTTCCGGGAACGGCTGAAGGCCGACGGTTCTGATCCGGTGGGCAGCTCGCCGGAACAGTACGGGCGTTTCGTCCGGTCGGAAATCGACAAATGGCGCAAGGTCGTGGCCTATGCGAACGTGAAAGCCGAATAGGTCAGCGCTTGCCTATTGCACGGGTCACCGGCCGCGTCGTGCCGAACGTCGGTATGAACGCCGAATGCTTGCCGGCGCCGCCGACTACTACCACGTAGATATCTTCGGCGCGCTGGGCCAGCGGCGCGGTTGCGTTAAGGCCGTGCTGCGCAAACGCCTCGGGAAACTTGCGCTTCAGCCGCCGCTCGAGGTTCTCGTTCGAAAAACGCGAGAACGCAACCCGCGCGTGGTCGAACAGGTACCGTTTGACCTCGGCTTTCGAGTAGCCGCCGCGCGCGATGGTCGCGGCATGCTCCGGAGAGATCGCCACCACGGGACAGGAGTAGTGATAGACGTTGTTCGACCCGGGTATCGCCATCGTCTCCGCGATCGTCTTCAGGATGCCGTCGGCGGTCGTGCTTTCGTGATCGTTGATGTTGTGCGGCGGCTCGGCAGCGACGACGGTGACCGTGCTTTCATCGGCATTGTGTCCCAGCTCGACGTGCAGCGGCTTCCACGGGCTTTCGGCTTCGTTTTCTGCAGCGCAGTAGGTGTACTTCGTCGGCGCCCCTTGCGTCGCCATGTCGCCCAGCTGCGGAATCGCGCCGCCTATGTTGACGAGTGCAAGACGCACCGCGCGTCCTATCGTCGCGTTCGCCTGCCTGCCCTGGCCGAAGGCATTCGTCCCGCCGTTGATGCCAAGCTCGCGCGCAATCGGGCCGTTCACGAGTATCAGCGGCGAGCACGGATGGGTCGTGGCCTGTATGCCGTATAGGTTGAACACCGGGTCCGCAAGCGCTTCGATGGCGGTGAGGACC
>JBLNBW010000340.1:0-13120 GCA_050260255.1 Rhodospirillaceae bacterium
CGACGGCGCGATGCTGTATGCGGACATCTTCCGTCCCAAGGGTCCGGGCCGTTTTCCGGTGATCATGAACATCGGTCCGTATCAGAAGGACAAGGTGTGGGTCCCGCCCGCGGATCTCGAGGAAAAAGCAAATCCGTACATGACGTGGGAGACCGTGAATCCGCTGTGGTGGATACCGCGCGGCTACGCCACGGTGCGCGTTGACACGCGCGGCTCCGGCAAGTCACCCGGCTTGTCCGACCCCGGCGGATGGCAGGAGACACTCGACTTCTATGACTGCATCGAGTGGGCAGGCAAGCAGGCGTGGTCCAACGGCGCCGTCGGCACGTGCGGCATCTCGTACCATGCGATCACGCAATGGCGCGTCGCGGGCCTCAAGCCGCCCTCGCTCAAAGCCATCATTCCGTGGGAGGGCTACGGGGACGCGTACCGCGATTCCTGCTACCACGGCGGCATCTTCCATCTTTACTATCTGTCGACCTGGTACGCGACGCAGATGGCGCACCACCTGCTTGGTGATCCGCAGGAGTACAACCCGGACGCGTTTCACAACGAACGCCTCTACAACTACATGCGCCACAGCCTCGACACCGGCTACTGGGCAAGCCGCAGCGCGCAATGGGACAAGATCGAAGTGCCGGTGTTCAGCGCCGGCAACTGGAGCGGGCACAATCTGCATCTGCGCGGCAACACCGAGGGCTATCTGCGCGTTAAATCCAAGCACAAGAAACTGCGCATACACACGGGCACGCACTACCACGCCTTCTATACCGAAGAGGGACGGATGGACCAGATCCGCTGGCTCGATCATTTCCTCAAGGGGAAGGACACCGGGATACTCAACGAACCGCCCGTGAAGCTGCTGATACGCACCGGCGGCAAGGGCATGAACGACTACCGCTTCCGCTTCGAGAACGAATGGCCGCTCGCGCGCACACAATGGACGACGCTGTACCTGCAGGCAGATAAGAGCGAGCCCGCCGGGGACGGCTCCAACGTCGAAGGGCGGCTCGTCGCGAGCAAGCCCGCCAGGCAGACATCGGTGACTTATTCGGCGACGGGAACGACGCATGCAGGCGTCGCGTCGGCGTCCTCCACGATGCTTTCCGGGGGTCCATCGAACCGCACCGGCGTGACGTTCGAAACGGAGCCCATGCCGCAAGACACCGAAGTGACCGGGCCGATCAAGCTGGTACTGTTCGTGTCGAGCACGCAGAAGGACATGGACATGTTCGTAACCGTGCGCAACCTCGACACGAGCGGCAAGGACGTGTGGGAAGTCGGCCAGCAGGGCCAAGCCGTGCCGGTCGCAAAAGGATGGCTGCGCGCTTCGCACCGCAAGCTCGACGAAGCGCTCACACTCCCCTACCGCCCGTATCACGCCCACGACGAGCGCTGGTGGCTCAAGCCCGGCGAAATCGTCCAGTGCGACATCGAGATCTGGCCGGCGTGCATGGTCTTCGCGAAGGGTCACCGCATCCGCATCGACGTGCAGCCGCGCGACGGCGTCGGCAGCGCGCCGTACACGCACTATCCCGCGGCGTACAACACCGGCGGACTCAACACGATACACACGGGCGGCGACACCCCGTCTCATCTGCTGCTGCCGGTGATACCGCCGAAATCGTGACGCGCTCGTTGCGCTAGAATCGACGGCTCACCGAGGAGGAGAACGACGTGAAGACGCTCAAGCATCATCTGGCATGGCTTGCTCTGCTGCCTGCTGCTGCAATGGCGCAGAGCACGCTCAACTATCCGAGCAAAGCGGTACGCATCATCGTTCCATTCGCCGCCGGCGGACCGACCGACGTCCATTCGCGCTGGGCGGCACAGCAGCTCAATGCTGCGTTCGGTCAGCCCATGGTGGTCGATAACCGCGGTGGCGCGGGCGGCATCATAGGCACCGAGATGGCGGCGAAGAGCCCGCCTGACGGTTACACCCTGCTCGGCGGCAATCCCGGCCCGCTCACGATCGCGCCGAACATACGCAAGCAGCTGCCGTACGACCCGGTGAAGGACTTCGCGCCGATCACGCTCATCGCGAAAAGCCAGAGCTGCATCTGCGTGCATCCGGCAATGCCGGTGAAGAACGTCAAGGAGTTTGCCGCGCTCGCGAAATCGCGGCCCGGCCGCATCAACTACGCGACACCGGGCGTAGGGACGGTCGGACACTTCGGCGTCGAGTATCTTGCGTACATGACCGGCATCAAAATGAACATGGTGCCGTACAAGGGCGCCGCGCCGTACGTGATAGACCTCATCGCCGGCCAGGTGGACATGGCGTTCGTGCAGGTGGCGCAGGCTGCGCCGCACGTCAATGCCGGCAAGTTGAAGGCGCTGGGCACCACCGGCACGCAGCGCTCGCCGCTGCTCCCCAACGTTCCGACGGCCGACGAGCAGGGCGTCAAAGGATTCTCGAGCTACAACTGGAACGGGATACTGGCCCCCGCCGGCACGCCGAAAGTCATCATCGACCGCATACACGCGATCTTGAGCAAGCCGCTGCACACGCCGGAGACGCGCGATTCGCTGCAAGCGCAGGGTTTCGACGTCGCTGGCGACGGCCCGGCCGAGTTCGCTGCCTTCATCAAGGCCGAGACGGAGCGCTGGGCCAAGGTGGGCAAGGCGGCCGGCATCCAGCCTGAATAACGCGTGACTGGTGACTCGTGACGGGTGACTGGCAAACCTCGTCTCCGACGAGCCACGGGTCACGGATCATGAGTCACTGTTTCTGAGACATAGGAGAGGAACGAGCATGTCCAAGGATCCCGGATATTTCATGTACTTCCCCGGCAACTATCGCTGGTCTGCCGGCTTCATCAACATGCTGAGCTCGGGCGCCTTCGGCGGTGCGGAAATCGGCGAGCTGCACAAGATCGGGCAAATGCTGATCGACAAGGATCCGGAGGACGACGACGCCTGGTTCGACGCCTGCGTCAAGGTCGCCGATCGAGTGCGTGCCAAGGGCGAAGAGTTCGAGCGCAGCGAGCATCCGGTCTCCGCCGCCGCGTTCTATCTGCGCGCCTGCAACTACTACCAGATGGGCGAGCGGTTCCGTACGCCGAAGGACGCCAAGGCGCTCGATGCGTTCCGTACCGGGGTGGACTGCTTTCACAAGTTCGCCGGCCTCACGGACATGAACATCGAAATCGTGGAAGTGCCGTTCGAAGGCGGCAGCCTGCCCGGCTATTTCGTGCCCGCAAAGAACGCCAAGGGCAAGCGCGCGCCGTGCGTGGTGTTCTTCGACGGTCTCGACGTCACCAAAGAGATCCAGTACATGCGCGGCGTGCCCGATCTCGTGAAGCGCGGCATTTCGTGCCTCGTCATGGACGGCCCGGGCACCGGCGAGGCGATACGCTTCCGCAATCTCTACCTGCGTCATGACTATGAAGCGGCCGGCTCGGCCTGCATCGACTACCTGGAGAAGCGCCCCGACGTCGATCCGAAGAAGATCGGCGTGGTCGCGATCAGCCTGGGCGGCTATTACGCGCCGCGCTGCGCCTCCATGGAGCCGCGTTTCGCCGCGTGCATCGCCTGGGGCGCGATCTGGGATTACTACGCGACGTGGAAGAAGCGCATAGACGCCGCCTTCAAGACTTCGCTGTCGGTGCCCGGCCACCACATCATGTGGATACTCGGTGTAGATTCCCTGGATGCGGCGCTGAAGAAGCTCGAGCCCTACAGGCTCGACGGCGTGGTGCAGAAGATGCGTTGTCCGTTCCTCATCGTGCACGGCGCCGAAGACGAGCAGATACCGCTCGCGCACGCGCAGGCGCTGCTCGATGCGTCCGGATCCAAGGACAAGACGCTGCGCGTCTTCACCAAGGAGGAAGGCGGCGCGCAGCACTGCCAGCGCGACTATCTCACGCTGGGCGTGGCGACCATGTGGAGCTGGTTCGAAGACAAGCTCGTGCGCGGCCGCTAAAGCCGCATCGTCGTTCGGAACATCAGGGAGGCAGGGTGAGCGAGTACAAGAGCGAAGTGCGCGACGGCATGCGCATCGACTGGGACGTGCCGATCGCCATGGACGACGGCATCGTGCTGCGCGCGGATGTGTTCCGGCCCGTGGCCGACGGCAGATATCCGGCACTGGTGAGCTACGGGCCGTACGGCAAGGGGCTCGCGTTCCAGCAGGGCTACAAGACGGCGTGGGACATCATGTGCCGCGAAAATCCCGATGCGGTATTCGGCACGTCGAACAAGTACGCCAACTGGGAAGTTGTCGATCCCGAGAAGTGGGTGCCGGACGGCTACGTGTGCGTACGTGTCGACTCACGCGGCGCAGGACGCTCTCCCGGTTATCTCGATCACAACAACGCGCGCGAAAACCGCGACTTCTACAACTGCATCGAATGGGCCGCCACGCAGCCGTGGAGCAGCGGCAAGGTCGGGCTGAACGGCATCTCCTACTATGCAAGCAGTCAGTGGCGTGCGGCTGCGCTGCAGCCGCCGCATCTCGCTGCGATCTGCGTGTGGGAAGGGTGGGTGGATTACTATCGCGATTCCGTACGCCACGGCGGCATCGCTTGCACCTTCCGCAAGAACTGGCAGGAAATGCAGGTGAAGACGGTGCAGCATGGCCGGGGCGAGCGCGGGCCGAAGAGCGCCGTGACCGGTGAGCTTGTCTGCGGACCGGAAACACTGCCCGAAGAAGAGCTCGCCAAGAACCGCGCCGACATGTGGGAAGGCGTGCTGAAAAACCCGCTCATCAACGATTACTACGTCCAGCGCACGGCGGATCTTTCGAAGGTCACGGTGCCGCTGCTCTCGGCCGCCAACTGGGGCGGCCAGGGCCTGCATCCGCGCGGCAACTTCGAGGGTTACGTGCGCGCCGCATCCAAGCAAAAGTGGCTGGAGGTGCACGGCGGCTCGCACTGGGCGCCTTTCTACACCGATTACGGCGTGACGCTGCAGAAGCGTTTCTTCGATCACTTTCTGAAAGGTCTCGACAACGGCTGGGAGAAACAGCCGAAGGTCGCGCTCAACATCCGCCATCCGGGTGAGAGGTTCGAGCTGCGCTACGAGAACGAGTGGCCGCTCGCGCGCACGCAATGGACCAAGTTTTATCTCGACCCCGGAAGCCGCAGGCTCACGACCACCGCACCACGCGCGGCCGCCGAAATCGAGTACGACATGATGGGCGACGGCGTGATGTTCTCCACCGGCCCGCTGGAGCAGCCCATGGAGATTACCGGGCCGTCGGCGGTGAAGCTGTTCCTGTCTTCATCGACAAGCGACGCCGACGTATTCGCCGTCCTGCGCGTATTCGATCTGCAGGGCAAGGAAGTGGTGTTCCAGGGCGCGCTCGATCCGCATACGCCGATCGCACAAGGCTGGTTGCGCGCCTCGCACCGCAAGCTCGATCCGAAGCTCACGCTGCCATATCGCCCTTATCACACCCATGACGACGCGCAGCCGCTCGATCCCGGCAAAGTGTACGAGCTCGACGTCGAGATCTGGCCGACCTGTATCGTCGTGCCGAAGGGCTACAGCGTAGCGCTCGCGATACGCGGCAAGGACTACGAGTATGAAGGCGAAGCGGCCACACTGTCGAACATGAAGAATCCGATGCGCGGCTGCGGCCCCTTCGTGCACGACGACGAAACGGATCGCCCGCCCTCGATCTTCGGCGGCAGAGCCAAGCTGCACGTCGGACCGGATAGACCTGCCCACATCCTGCTGCCCGTCATTCCCCTTAAGGGGGAAAGGCCTGAATAGTGAATAGTGAACGGTGAGTGGGAAACGACTCGCGATCGCGAGTCGCCACCAATCGCTGCTCACCACCAATCACCACGCTTTTACAGTTCACGGTTCACCGTCACTTTGGATGACATCATGACCGACAAAGCGAAGAACGTCTCGCGACCCAAGGACTACAACCTCATCGTCGAGAAGGACGTGAAGATCCCGATGCGGGACGGCACGCTGCTGTACGCGGACGTTTTCCGGCCGGACGGCGGCAGCGAGCGCTTTCCCTGCATCATGAACCTCGGCCCTTATCAGAAGGACAAGCTCTGGATCGTCCCGCCGGATCTGGAGGAAGCGCAAAACGAGTACATGAACTGGGAGACGGCGAACCCCTTGTGGTGGTGCCCGCGCGGCTATGCGCTCGTGCGTGTGGACACACGCGGCTCGGGCAAGTCGCCCGGCAAATCCGAGCCGAGCTCGTACCAGGAAGCGCTCGATTCCTACGACGTCGTGGAATGGATATCGAAGCAGCCATGGTGCTCGGGCAACGTGGGGACGCTCGGCATCTCGTACCACGCGGCGTTCCAATGGCGGCTCGCCAACCTGCAGCATCCCGCGCTCAAGGCGATCATGCCCTGGGAAGGCCGCGCGGACCAGTACCGCGACCAGGCCTACCACGGCGGTATTTTCGCGATGGGTTTCCTCACCAACTGGTACGTGATGCAGACGGCGCATCATCTGCTCGGCAAGCCGCGCAGCTACAACCCGGACGCATTCAACAACAACCTGCTGTGGGAGTACATGCGCAACGATCTCGATTCGCAGTACTGGCGCAGCTGCAGCGCTCAGTGGGACAAGATCACCGTGCCCTTGTACAGCGTCGGCAACTGGGGCGGCTTCTCGATGCATTTGCGCGGCAACACCGAGGCCTACATGTGCGCGGCCTCCAAGCACAAGAAGCTGCGCATCCACAGCGGCAGCCACTTCCATCCGTTCCATTCGGAAGAAGGCCGCATGGACCAGCTGCGGTGGTTCGATTACTGGCTCAAGGGTCAGGACACGGGAATCATGGACGAGCCGCCGGTGAAGCTCGAAATTCGCACCGGCGGCAGCACGAAGCCGTATGCGTTCCGCTTCGAGGACGACTGGCCCATACCGCGCACGCAATGGACGAAGATGCACCTGCACATCTCGGATCGCCCGGCGGGCGAAATCGCCGGGCAGCTGAAGCCGTCCGCGCCCGAGAAAACGGGCAGCATCACGTACGCGGCGAGCACCGGCGGGCACGGACACCATGGCGGCGGCAACGGCGTGTCCTTCGAGACGGCGCCGATGAGCGAAGATACCGAGATCACCGGACCGCTCGTGCTGCACATCTGGATCTCCAGCACGTCGGACGACGCGGATATCTTCGCGACCATCCGCAATATCGGCCCCGACGGCAAGGACGTCTGCGAAGTCGGCCAGCGTGGCGAGCCCATGCCGTGCGTCACCAAAGGTTGGCTGCGCGCGTCACACCGCAAGCTCGATCGAGCGAAATCGCTGCCGTACCGCCCGTATCACGCGCACGACGAACGCTGGTGGCTCAAGAACGGCGAAATCGTCGAGTGTCAGGTGGAAATCTGGCCGACGTCCATGGTGTTCAAGAAGGGGCACAGACTGCGCCTCGACGTCACGCCGCGTGACGGTCACGGCACGCAGCACTTCGGCCATTACCACGCGGACTACAATGCCGGCGCCCACAACACGGTCTATTCCGGCGGCGACAAGCCGTCGTACCTGCTCTTGCCGGTGATACCAGCAAAAGCGTGACTCGTGAACCGTGACTGGTGACTCGTGCGCGGCGTTCGCCGCACTGCTGACCGCTCACCCCTTACTTCTCAGACAGCGGACTGCGGCCGGTCCGCTATTGCGGCGCTGCCACGACTGCGGCTTCCCGCTCGATCGGAAAGAGCGGGTCTGCCCGCGCTGCGGCGCGCGCCAGCCGCGGCCTACTTCTGCATGAGTTCCGCGCCGCGCTTCACCGCCTTGATGATGTTGATGTAGCCGGTACAGCGGCAGAGATTGCCCTCCAGGCCGTGGATGATCTCGTCGTCGTTCGGCTTGGGGTTGTCCTTGAGGAGACCCGCTACCGCCATGATCATCCCCGGCGTGCAGAAGCCGCACTGCAGCGCATGGCACTCGGTGAATGCACGCTGCACGGGATGCAGCTCGCCATTTTTCGCCATGCCTTCGATCGTCACCACGTCCGCACCGTGCGCTTGTACCGCGAGCACGGAGCAGGATTTCACCGCACGGCCGTTCAAATGCACGGTGCAGCAGCCGCACTGACTCGTGTCGCAGCCGACATGCGTGCCGGTGAGTCCCAGCTCGTCGCGCAGGAAGTTGACAAGCAACGTGCGGTCCTCGACTTCGCGCGCTTCTTTCTTGCCGTTTACGGTGATCTCGACTTTGGCCACGTCAGCTCCTTACCATCTTCGCGACGGCGCGCTGCGCCATCACTTTCACCAGCTGCGCGCGGTACTCGCGGCTGCCGTGCATGTCTTCGTTCAATTCGTCCGATGCCATAGTCAACGCGCCGAGCGCATCCGCGGAAAGCTTCGCCGCGAGTGCTGCTTCGGCCTCGGCCCAGCGGAACACGCCCGGGCCCGCGCCCGTCACCGCGACGCGCACCCCATCCGCCGTTTCCGCGACGAACACGCCGGCCATGGCGTAGCCCGACGCCGGATGCGGAAATTTCTCGTAGGCCGCGCGCTTGGGCAGGGGAAACGCGATGCGCGTTATCAATTCGCCGGGCTCCAGAGCCGTTGCAAACATTCCCTGGAAGAACTCGTCAGCCGCGATTTCGCGCGTATTCGTGACGATGGTGGCGTTGAGCCCGAGCACAGCAGCCGGATAGTCCGCGGCGGGATCGTTGTTGGCGATCGACCCGCCCATCGTGCCGAGGTTGCGCACCTGGGGATCTCCGATGCGCTCGGCGAGATAGGCAAGCGCCGGCAGCGCCTTGCGTACCACACCGGACGCGCACACCTCCGCGTGGCGAGTCCCTGCGCCGATCACGAGCGTGCTGCCCTTTTGCTCTATGCCGCGCAGCTCGGCAAGCTGCCCGATGTCGATGAGGTGCGTCGGCTGCGCGAGGCGCGCCTTCAGCGTCGGAATGAGCGTCATGCCGCCCGAAAGCGGGCGCGCGTCCGGATTCGCGGCGAGGAATTCCACCGCCTGCTTGAGCGACTGTGCTTTCACGTATTCGAACGGATACACGTGTGTTCTGCTCCCTCGGCGGCCATCCGCCGCTCAGAAATAACCTTGCATGAAACGCCCCACCCACGACGGCAGACGCGGATCGGAAACGCCGTCGAACGCCGGCATGTACGGTTTGAGATCGAGCACCGGCGTGCCATCCAGCGCATCGAGCCCGCGCACGGTCACGACAGTGTCCTGGATGCCGACCAGCTGCGCCGCGGTAACGCCTAGGGGATTGGGACGATACTTCGTGCGCTGCGCGAACACGCCGAGTGCCGGCATGTCTTCCATGCCGCGCGGCTTGCGCAGCAGCTGCTTCGCCGGATCGAACGCCTTCACCTGATCCAGAAAGAACACCACCACCACGTGCGAAAAACCTTCGAGCCCTTGCAAGCCGCCCTGCAGCTGCGGTTCGAGATGGATCTCGGAGGCCACATCGGCCCAGTTGCCCTTCGACATCTCCGTCACGGCGCATCGCACGGTGCCGATCGGCGTGCAGGTAACCGCGTTCATCACGCCGCCTTCCCGCGCGCGGCCGAAATTGCGGTCCACAACTTCGCCGGCGTGAGCGGCATGTCGAGATGCGCGATACCGAGCGGCTTGACGGCATCGAGCACCGCATTCACGAGACACGCGAGCGACGCAGTGCAGCCGGACTCGCCGGTGCCTTTGATGCCCAGCGGATTCACGCGCGAAGCAGTCGGATACTCCTGCATGATGAGTTGGGGCAGCAGCCCGGCGCGCGGCATGTAGTAATCGCTGAAGCTGCCGGTGATGAGCTGCCCGGTCTCGCGGTCGTACACCACGTGCTCGCCGAACACCTGCCCGGCGCCCTGCGCCACCGCACCGTGCAGCTGACCTTCGACGATCGCGTGATTCACGACCACGCCGCAGTCATCGACGGTGACGTAGGAGACGATTTTCGCGACGCCCGTCTGCGGATCGATCTCGACTTCGGCGATATGGCAGCCATTGGGAAAGGTCGAGCCGAACGTCCCTTCCCCGATGACCGAAACCGTTCTGCGCTTCGCGAGCTCCGCGAGCGTGATCTTGCCGCCGTTCCGGCCCTCGAACGTGCCGTTCGCGTACTCGACCTGAGAGGGCTCCAATCCGAGCTCGTCGGCGGCGAGACTCTTGCCGTGCTCGATGAGCTTCACCGCGGCAAGGTGGCACACGGTGCCCGCACCGACCATGGTGCGCGAACCGCCGGAGTGATTGCCCATCAGCGTCTTATCCGTGGGCGCCTGACGGAGCTGCACCCGGTCGACCGGTATGCCCAGCGCCTTCGCGATGACCATCGCAAACGTCGTCTCGTGCCCCTGTCCTTGGGAATGCGACACCGAGTACGCGATCACTTTGCCCTCGGCGGTCGCTTCGAGCTCGATCTCATCCTTGGCGAACATGCCCGCGCCGGTATTCTCGATCACGGTAGAGATGCCGATGCCGCGCAACAGCCCGCGCTGCTGCGACCCCTTGCGCCGCGCTTCGTACCCTTTCCAGTCGGCCGCCTTGACCGCTTTCTCCACCAGCCCTGGCACATCCGCGCAATCGTACGTGCTGCCGGTCGGCGTTTTGTACGGAAAGGCATCGGCCGGGATGAAGTTGCGGCGTCTCAGCTCGACGGGATCGATGCCGAGCTCGATCGCCGCACGGCTCACGAGCCGCTCGATGATATAGGCGATGTCCGGACGTCCTGCACCGCGGTACGCAGCCACCGGCGCCGTGTTGGTTAACGCCACCCGCCAATGGCCGTAAAGCGCAGGGATCCTGTATACGCCGGTAAGACAGGTCGTGGGGTTGCGAATATGGCTCACCGGCCCGGCGGGGGCGAGATACGCGCCCATGTCCGCGATCCAGTCGACGCGCAATCCGAGGAACTTGCCGTCTTTATCGAGCGCGAGCTCGCCGGTAATGATGTTGGCGCGGCCGTGTGTGTCGGAGAGAAAACCTTCGGAGCGCGACGATACCCATTTCACCGGGCGCCCGGTCGCCTTCGCGGCAAGCATCACCGCGCAGTATTCCGGATAGCCGGTACTGCGCTGCCCGAACCCGCCGCCGACGTCGCGCGCGACGATGCGCAGCTTTTCCTCCGGCACTTTGGTGTAAGCCGAGAGCTGCTTGCGCATCATGTTCATGCCTTGCAGGCAGACGTGAACGGTGTAGCTGCCATCCGAGGCATCGTAAGCGACGAGGCATGCGCGGGGCTCCATCGGATTCGGAATGACGCGCGTGCTTTCGACCTTGAGCGCGGTCACGTGCGCAGCCTTGTCGAACGCCGCTTGCGTCGCCGCCGCGTCGCCCGCTTCGTATTCGAACGGCAGATTGCGCGGAACGTCGTCGTGGAGCTGCGGCGCGCCCTCGGCAATTGCCGCTTCGGGATCGACGACGAGCGGCAAATCCTCGTACTCCACCTGCACGAGCTCCGCTGCGTCCTGTGCGATGAGCGCGGATTCGGCAACGATCAACGCAACCGGCTCGCCGACGAAACGTACCGTGCCATGCGCCAGTACCGGGCGATCCGGAAAGCGCACGGACATGCCGTTCTTGCCGGTGAACGTGAGGAAGTTCGCGGACCGTACGTAACCCGCGCGCACCGCGTCTTCGCCCGTGTATACCCCCACGACACCGGGATGCTCGCGCGCAGCCTGCGTATCGACCGAGACGATGCGGGCATGAGCGCGATCGCATCGCACGAAGCAGGCATAAACCTGATTGGGTAGATTCCAGTCGGAAGCGTACTTGCCCGCGCCGGTGATGAGGCGAAGATCTTCCAGCCGCGTGACCTGCTTGCCCTGCACGTCGAGGAGATGATGGTGGTCCATAGCGTCTTTCAGAGATTGTCCGCGACCCAGTCCGCCACGTAGTTGGCGCCGAGCATGCGATTGTCGCCCTGGCAATGCTCGGCTCCGCCTTCTTCCGCGGTGAATATGCGCAGCGTCTTGTTCTTCGAGCTCACGGCATCGTACAACCGCTTCGCATACGCCACTGGCACGATGCTGTCGCACTCGCCGTGCACAACGAGAAACGGGCAGGTGATTTTATCCGCAACCCCGGCGAGCGTGTAATCCTTGAGTTTCGCCATCGCCGCGTCCATGTCCGGGACGCCGAGCACCCACATGAGGTGAAAGTGCGGCGCAGAGACCTTGGTGCCGCCCGACTCCATTTCCTTGCGGCGGCGTATCCACGACTCGTGGTAATCGTAATGCCCGCCCCAGGCGACGCACGCGGCATAGCGGGGCTCGAATGCACAGGCGCGCGGCGCGAGATAGCCGCCCATCGATACGCCGGCAATGGCGACGCGCCGGGCATCGACCTCCTGACGCCGGGCGACATAGTCGTACGCAGCAGTGCCCGCGACCTCGAAATCGTAGCGGCTCACGATGTTCTGAAGCCGCAGCGCCTCGCCCTGTCCGGGGCCGTCGATGGCGAGCGTATTGATGCCGCGCGCAGCAAGCTCGAGACCGCCATACATGACGGTCACTTCCTTGGATCCGTCGAGACCGTTGAACAGCACCACCGTCGGCGCATTACGCGTGACGCCTTGGCCGCGCAGAAACCACGCCGGCAGCGTCGTGCCCTCGTACGGCACTGCCACGCGTTCCATGTCGGGATGACGGCGCTTCACCCCTTCGGCAAAGCATTTGAGATGACGGCGATAGACGGCGAACTTCGCTTCGCCCGGATGCAGGTAGCGCTCGCCGTAGCCGTAATAGGTCGCGGCATGCAGATAATAGGTGCCGGCCGAGAGCTGATGGCCGAGCTTCGCTTCTTCTTCGGCGCGACGCTCGAGCCCCTCCCCCATGCGCGTCCATTCCTCGAACCAGGCCTCGTTGTCGCCGACGCGGTTCTTGAGCCGCTGGCCCACGCGGTCGATCTCGCCCATAGCGGCCGCACCGAACGGGATCATCTCGATCGCCATCCCGACGCCTTGCGACCACATGTAGTGCTCCGGGAAATACTGGAACCAGTGCCTGATTTGCGTAGACTCGTTCATTGGCGTCCAAGGATTGTTCAAAGGCGTGAATAGTGATTGGTGAGTGGTGAGTGGACGGTGCACACCGCCATTCACTATTCACCGCTCACCGCTCACGGTTCATTCGGGCTTGATGCCGACCGCCTTCACGATCTTGCCGTACTTGTCGTAGTCGGCGCGCACGCGCTGGGCGAACTGCTCCGGCGTCGCGATGAC
>JBLNBW010000341.1:0-8280 GCA_050260255.1 Rhodospirillaceae bacterium
CAGGAAGTGATCGCCGTCGCGCGCGAGGCGAAATTGCGCCTGTGCGGGCCGAACTGTCTCGGACTCATCAACGCGTACGACAAGGTCATGGCGACCTTCGGCCAGTTCGCCGAAGGCGAGACGCCCGCGGGACCGGTCGGGTTCGTCACGCAATCGGGCGCATTCGGCACGGCGATCGCCGCCCTCGCCCGCCGCCGCAGTCTAGGCCTAGGCTATTTCGTCAACACCGGCAACGAAGGCGACGTCGATTTCGTGGAGGTGATGGATGCCGTGCTCGATGACGAACGCATACGCGTCGGCGCCGGTTACGTCGAAGGAATGAAAAACGGCCAGGGGCTTCTTGCGCTGGCGGATCACGCGCTCAGCGCGGGCAAGCCACTCGTTCTCGCCAAGGTCGGCAAGACGGCGGCAGGCGCGCGAGCTGCCGCCTCGCATACAGGATCGCTGGCCGGCGCGGACAACGTATTCGACGGCGTCATCCGCGGGCGCGGCATCATCAGGGCGCGCAACGAAGAGCACATGCTCGACATGGTCGAAGCCTTTGCGTACTGCAATCTCCCCGAGGGCAACGGCATCGGCATCGTCACGCAGTCGGGCGGCGCCGGTGTGCTGATGGCCGATCGAGCGGAGGAGCTCGGTATACGGGTGCCGGTCCTCGCACCAGAGACGCAAGAAGCGTTGAAGAAAGTGATCCCCGGCTTCGGCGCCGCCGCCAATCCGGTCGACGTGACGGGACAATTCGTCGCCGAGCCCGGGCTGCTGCGCGATGCCGTGCGCATCGTGCTCTCCGATCCGCAGGTGCACATCGGTATCGTATGGCTGCAGTTGATGGACGCGTACGTCGATACGCTGCTGTCGATATTCGACGAGATACGGGACGAGGCGAAAAAGCCCTTCGTCGTCTGCTGGGTCGCCGCGTCGGACAAGGCGCTGCGCGGCCTGCGCAGCCGCGGCATCGCCGTATTAAGGGGCGCCGAGCCGTCCGTAGACGCCTGCGCGGCGCTGATCCGCTTCGCCGAAGCGAGACGCAACGCGAGCGCCGACGCGACGGAGCGCGCCCGGCTTGCGCCCCCTCAACTCGCCTTGCCGGCGCGCATCGGCCCTGTGGACAGCATGACGGCTCGCGCACTGCTCGAGCAATGCGGCGTCGCACTCGCTGCCTGCGAGCTCGCGCACAGCGCGCAAGAAGCCGTGGATGCAGCGACGCGCCTCGGTTATCCGGTTGCGCTCAAGATCGAATCGCCCGACATCCTGCACAAGACGGAAGCACGAGGCGTCAAGCTTGCGCTCGCCGATGCGGACGCCGTGCGCGGCGCGTATGCGGCAATCATGGAAAACGCTACGCGCTACAACCCCCGGGCGCGGATCGAAGGCGTGATCGTTCAGGCGATGGCGGCTGGGGACGTGGAGCTCGTGGTCGGGCTGCACAATGATCCGTCGTTCGGCGTGGTCGTCATGGTGGGATTGGGCGGCATTCATGTCGAGGTTTTGAAGGACGTCGCGTTCCGGCAGGCGCCTGTAACGGAAGCCGAAGCCGCTCGCATGCTCGACGAATTGCGCGCCCGCGCTCTCTTCGACGGTGTGCGCGGCAAGCCGCCGGTGGATCGTGCCGCACTCGCCCGCCTCGTGAGTGCCGTGTCCCGCTTCGGCGCTGCGGCCGGCACGCGCCTGCAGGAACTGGATTTGAACCCCGTACTCGCCAGCGCGCATCGAGTCACGGCGGTCGATTGGTTGATGGTCCTTAAGAGTGCCTGACCAACTGCCATGCACTCTCAAGGACGTGACGAGCGTACCTCACCTTTCCAAGGATAAGACATGAGAGACATGAGTTCCGTCACCCTCACGGGGGGCAAGTTTCAATGGGACGATCCGTTCCTGATCGAGCAGCAGCTCACGGACGACGAGAAGATCATTCGTGATACCGCGCGGCAGTACGCGCAGGAGAAGCTGATGCCGCGCATCCGCGACTGGAACCGCAACGAGACGTTCGACCCGATCGTGATGCGCGAAATGGGCGAGCTCGGCTTTCTCGGCGCGCCGCTCGAAGGCTATGGCTGCGCGGGAATAGGCTATGTGGCCTATGGACTGGTGATGCGCGAGCTCGAGCGCGTCGATACGTGCTTCCGCTCCGCGTGCGGCGTGCAGACCTCGCTCGCCATGACGCCGATCTACGCGTACGGCACCGAAGCGCAGCGCGAGAAATATCTGCCGCGCATGGCAAGGGGCGAGCTGATCGGCTGCTTCGGGCTCACGGAGCCGGATCACGGCTCGGACCCCGGCAGCATGGTGACCCGCGCGAGGAAGACCGACGGCGGTTACCTCCTCACCGGCACGAAGCTCTGGATAACGCACGCGCCCATCGCGGACGTGCTCGTCATCTGGGCCAAGGACGACGAAGGCGTCATACGCGGCTTCATCCTCGAGCGCGGCATGAAAGGCCTGCAGACGCGCAAGATCGAAGGCAAGTTTTCCGTGCGCGCATCGCCGACCGGCGAAGTCCGCATGGACGACGTCTTCGTGCCCGACGAGAATCTGCTGCCCGGCGTCAAAGGGCTGAAGGGACCCTTCGGCTGTCTCAACAATGCGCGCTTCGGCATCTGCTGGGGCGCCATGGGGATGGCGGAATTCTGCTGGCACACCGCACGGCAATACGTGCTCGACCGCAAGCAGTTCGGCCGCCCGCTCGCAGCAAATCAGCTCATACAGAAAAAGCTCGCCGACATGCAGACCGAGATCGCGATCGGATTGCTCGCGTGCCTGCACGTGAGCCGCCTGCGCGATCAGAATCTCGCGACGCCCGAGATGGTATCGCTGCTCAAGCGCAACTCCACCGGCAAGGCGCTCGACATCGCGCGTCTCGCACGCGACATGCTTGGCGGCAACGGCATCTCCGACGAGTTCAACGTCATCCGGCACCTGATGAATCTCGAGACGGTGAATACCCTCGAAGGCACGCACGATATTCACGCGCTGGTGCTGGGCCGCGCGCAGACGGGAATATCGGCTTTCTAGGACAAGGGGGCGCCCCTCGAGCTCACGGTACGAGCGATATCGCCACGCCGTGATGGCAGCGTGCGCCAGGAAGCACGAAAAGTTCGTTGACGACAGCACCGCCGGGCGCCGTCAGCAACGTAGTGGGCTCACCGCTTCCTTGCTATCACAGTCGCAAACTCCCTGCGCGTACCGCCCCGCGCATCGGACGATTCCGGCGTCGAGCAACGGGTTTCGACGGCGCAGCGCGCCGCCCGGCGGGGCACGCGGCTTGCAAAATTCCTTGGATGCGGCACGACGCCGCCGTTCTCGACAAGGAGTTGCTATGTATCCCCGCAACGCGATTCTCGTTGCCGCCGCAGCCGTGATGGCGCTCGGTATTGCCGCCTGCCATCGCGATACGCCCACTGCACCGAAACCGAAGACGGACACCAGTCAGTCGCCCAGTGGCACGACCGGCGGCCCGGGCAGCACCGAAGGTGGTCTCAAAGGCAACCCGGCCGGCGGCACACCGGGTGGTGCAGCGACATCGAGCACGCCCCAGGGCATGGCGCCCGGGGCCGGCACAGCACAGACCGACCAGGGCGGACTCGCCAGCCGTCCGACCGAACGACCGGAACGCAGCGGCGAAACGCGGCCGAATACCGGCCAGAAGTAAAATGACACCGGCGCTTTATCCCCGGGAAGCGTCGAGGAATTCGGTAATCGCTCTGCGCACGTCGCGGCTGCGCTCCAGTGGCACCATATGCGTCTCTCGCGAAAACAGGTGCAGCCGCGCGCCGGTTATCGACGCCGTGGTCTCGCGAAACGCCGCGACGTCGAAAAACTGGTCCGCCGTACCACCGATCACGAGCGTCGGCGCCCGCACGCGGTTCAAGTACGGCGCGTTGTCGAAATCCGTGAAGAGATCTTCGTAGACACGCAGCAGCGTGGCCGGATCGTTTAGCGTGCGTGCAAGGCGATGGCGACCCTGCCACAACGCGAAGCCGAGCAGCCAGTTGTACCAGGGGCGCCTGAAAAGCAGCGCCATATCCTTGATGAAGGCATACAGATCGCCCCGGCGCATGTACGCTTCCTGGCGCAGCACCTTGCGCCGTCCTTCGTCCGACAGGCGATGGGCACTGATGAGCAGCACGAGCTTGTCGACGAGCTCCGGATGCTCCGCAGCGAACCGTTGCGCGACGAAGCCGCCGAAAGAGACCCCGATGATCACACCCCGGCCGGTGTGATCGCGCACGATTTGCGCAAAGTCCCGGACGATATGATCGAAGCCGTAGCGTTGCGGCGGATTCGGGTCGTAGCCCAGGATGTAATAGACATAGCCGGGAGGCAGCACCCGTTGGGTCATCAGTGCGTAATCCTCCGGCTTTACGCGATGAAGCGGCTGAAAAAGCGCATTTGCGCCGAAGAACACGATCGCAGTCCGGTCCCCGGCCCCGCCGCGGATGTACGGGATCCGGCCGAGAAACATGCCGGTCTCAACTGCGATCGCCATGCTATTCCGGCCGCTCGGTGCGCGTCGCTCGCTCGTCCGGCGTAACCAATATCTTGTCGACGCGGTTGCGATCCATGTCGACCACTTCGAACGTGTGGCCGGCTACGTGGACCTTGTCTCCAGCTCGTGGCACGCGCTCTAGCTCGGCCATCATGAAGCCGCCCAGCGTGTGGTACATGCCTGCATCCTCGCCGGGAAGCTCTCCCGGCAGATCCATGACCTCGCGGAAGCGGTGCACCGTCGTCGTGCCGTCGATCAGCCACGAGCCGTCGTCACGGCGCACGATATCGGCATCGGGCACAGTGCCGATCGCGCCCAGCCCGCCGACCAGCGCCTCCATGATGTCGTTGACAGTGATGATGCCTTCGAGCTCGCCGTACTCGTCGAGGACGAGCGCGAGCGTCGCACGCTCGCGGCTGAAAGTTTCCAGCAAATCCGTTACCGTGATGGTGCCCGGAACGTAGAGCGGCGGCTGCACGTGCTCGCGCAGGCGCACCGGCCTGCCCTCCAGCAAGTCTTTCAGCAGCGCGCGCGTGTGCACGATGCCGAGAATGTTGTCTATCCCGCCGTCGCACAGTGGGAAGCGCGTGTAATCGCTTTCGATGATGCGCGCGCGGTTCTCCTCAAAGCCGTCCTGAAGGTCGAGATAGACGACATCCAGGCGCGGCGTCATCACGGCGGTGACATGCTCTTCGTCCATGCGGAATACCCGGGAAATGATGCGCTCCTCGTGCGGCTCGAATATGCCCGCCTTCGTACCCTGGCTCATCAGTACCTGTATTTCCTCCTCGGTGATGGGTGGCTGCTGCGCCGAATGCGCGCCGAACAGCTTCAAAATTCCCTCGGTCACCCAGCTCAAGAAGCGCACGACCGGATATACCGCCGCGGTAAAGATCTGCATGGGACGCGCGATATGGCTTGCGATCGACTCGGGGCTGCGCAACGCCAGCCGTTTGGGCACGAGCTCACCGATGATGAGCGAGCAGAACGTGATGCCGACGACAACCGCGGCAAGCGCAGCCTGCTCGGCATACGGCTGAATGAGGGACCACTGAGCGAGATAAGCGGCAAGCTGACTGGATATCGTCGCCTCGCCGAACGCGCCGCTCAGCACGCCGATCACCGTAATGCCGACCTGTATCGTGGATAAGAAATTTCCCGGCTCGTTCGCGAGCGCAAGGGCATTGGATGCGCCCGGTCTTCCTTCGTCGGCCCACTGCGTGAGACGCGGTTTGCGTGCGGACACGACCGACATTTCCGACATGGCGAAAACACCGTTGAGCAGGAACAGCAGGAGCAGGATCGCGATTTCCACGGCGGCTTCCCGAAAAGCGATAACCGCCATGTTGCAGCAATCCTGCCCGCACGGCTAACCGCGCTTGGCCGGCCTAATACGTGCGCCGCGTATCGGTCGTCAAAGACACTCTCATTGCGCGCGTCATCGATGGGCCCCGCATGCGGACGGCACGCAGGCCGTCCGCCGGACGTCCATTACTCGACCCTCGCGCCGGAGATCTGCACGACCTTCGCCCATTTTTCCGTTTCCATCTTGTGCAGGGCCCAGAACTGCTCGGGCGTCCCCGGAATCGGCACGCCGCCGAGATCGGCCAGCTTCGCCTTCATGCCCGCATCGGCAAGCGCTGCGTTGATTTCCCTGTTCAGCCGCTGAATGGCCGTCGCCGGCGTGCCCTTCGGCGCCGCCACACCGAACCACGCGCTCGCTTCGTAACCGGGAACGAATTCGGCCACCGCCGGCACGTCAGGCAACGCGGGCGAGCGCTTCGCTGTCGTGACGCCGAGCGCACGCACTTCTCCGCCGCGGATATGGCCAATGATCGACGGCATATTGTCGAAGATGACATCGACATGCCCGCCGATGAGATCGATGATCGCCGGGCCGGCGCCCTTGTATGGGACATGATTCATGTCGATGCCGGTCATGGTCTTGAACAGCTCGCCGGAGAGATGGACGGAGGTGCCCGATCCGGAGGAAGCCATATTGATCTTGCCCGGATTCTTCTTCGCATACGCGATGAATTCCCCGATATCCTTCGCCGGAAAGTTCTTCGTCACGGTCATCACGTTCGGCACGCGAATGATGCCGCCTATGGGTGTAAGATCGTTCAGGAAATTGAAGTTGAGTTTGCGGTACAGCGTCGCATTGATCGCATTGGCCGGGTTCACCAGGAATATCGTGTAGCCGTCCGCGGGCGATCGCACGGCGAGCTCCGTGCCGATGTTGTTGCCGCCGCCAGGCCGGTTGTCGATGATGACCTGCTGACCCACGCGCTGCGTCAGCCACTGGCCCATGATGCGGGCGAGCAAGTCGGTCGTGCCGCCGGGCGGATACGAGACGATCCAGCGGATGGAGCGATTCGGGTACGACGCATCGTCGGCCGCCACGGCGGTGCCGGCAATCGCGGCGCACAGGAAAGAGAAAGCCGCCAACACTCTGCGCATGTATGTCTCCTTGTAACGTGCTCTCGCTACTATAGCCTCAATCCTGAAACCCGTGCCGGGCGGCGGAACGCCTGATCGCATGGAACGGGCACAACCCTCCCCCGCCCGACGACGCGGACCGCGGCGATCGCAAATGAACGCAACGAAGCGATCCAGTTCACGCCGCGAGGTCGAGCTCTTCACCCTCCCGCGCCGCAGCCTGCCGCTCGACCTTGCGTCCGCGCGACCGGGCCATGATCCATGCCGGGATGAAGCCGAGCATGAAGACGAAGGCGACCACCAGAAAGCTGTCGCGGAAGCCGAGCGTGTACGCTTGCGCATAGATCACGCGGCCGAGAAAATGCAGCGCGCCCGGGCCGAGCAGGTCTTCCGCAACGCCCGCCTGCGCAAGGAGCCCTTCCATCGCCCGCAGCATTTCCGACGTTGCGCTGTTCGCCGACGTCTGCGTCGCGGTCAGCGTATCGCTGTGGAAGAACGCGCGGCGATCGAGCATCACCGAGAGCAGGTTCACGCCGAATGCGCCGCCGAGCTGGCGCGTGAAATTGATCATGCCGGCGCCCTGGCTCAGCAACTGCGAAGGCAATGCACGCAGCGCCGTCACGTTGAGCGACGGCTTGATGAGCGCGAGTCCTATGCGCGACAGGACGACGCACCAGGCAATGGCCCAGAACGACGTATTGACATCGATATCGGCAAGGGCGTACGCCGACACCGCGAAACAGAACAGCCCCGAGAAGATCAGCACCTGCGATGGCACGCGGTCACTTAGGTAGCCGGCGCAGGGCATCAGCACGCCGAGCATCAGCCCCGCGGGCATGAGCAGCAGTCCCGCCGCGAGCGGCGTGTAGCCTTGGACAGTCTGCACGAACAGCGGCACGAGATACGTCGAGCCGAACAGGCCTGCGCCGAACAGACACGCAACCGCTGCGGCCGCGGCGAATTCGCCGGATGCGAGCACGCGGAGCTCCACGAGCGGCCGTGGCGCGCGCAATTCCCACCACGTAAAAGCGACGCCTGCGACAGTGGCGATGGCGAACATCGACACGATGAAGTCCGATAACCAGCCCTCGCGCTGGCCATTCGAAAGTCCCGTGAGCACGGTACCGAGGCTCACTGCGAGGAGTAGGAAGCCGGTCCAGTCGAATGCGGTGCGTGCGCGCGTTTCCTCACGTTCCGGCAGAAATATGCTGCCGAGCAATATGCCGGCCGCGCTCACCGGCATCGCGATGTAAAAGATGTAGCGCCAGTTGAAATGCTCGATGAGGATGCCGCCCAGGGTGGGCCCCAACGCCGGCCCGAGTATGACGCTCATGCCGAACCAGCCCATCGCCGCG
>JBLNBW010000342.1:0-19168 GCA_050260255.1 Rhodospirillaceae bacterium
AACCGACTGGGGCGAGATCAAGCGGCTGCTTCCGTTCGGCGTGATCGGCGCTTCCTTCGGTGTTTTCGCGCTGCTCCGTTTTCCGTCCGCGCCCATCCTCGTCGCACTGGCGTGTTTTACGATTTTCTTCGGCATGCGCAATGCCCTGGGCATACAGCCCAAAGGCCACATCTCGGCGTTGTGGGCGTTGCCTACCGGACTTATCGGCAGCGGTGCCGGCGCGCTGTTCGGCACGAGCGCCCCGCCCTACATCATCTATCTCACGCATCGGCTCGAAGACAAGACAGCCGTGCGCGCCACCTTCTCGTGGCTGTTCGTGCTCGACGGCGGGTTTCGGCTGATTCTTTTCGTCGCCGCCGGCCTGCTCCTCGACCGCAACACGCAGCTTGCGATCACCATGGGGCTCGTGCCGATGATCGCCGGCCTCTACATGGGAAATCGCGTCCACCTCGACATCAGCCGCGAGCGCCTGCTGCAGGTCATCGGCTGGATACTCGTCGGCGCCGGCGTTTCGCTGATACTCAAAGTGATGCTATAGGAGAAGGAAGATGCAATTCGTACGTTTTTCGCAGGGCGCAGAAACCGGCTTCGGCGTGCTGGAGGGAGACGAGATACGGGTCTATTCCGGCGATATGTTCGATGCGCCGACCCGCACCGGACGGTCCGTTGCGCGCGGGTCGGTCAAGCTGCTTCCACCGGCCACGCCCGCCGGCATGATCGCCCTCTGGAACAACTCGAAAAGCCAGATCGCGAAACTGAACCGCGAGACGCCCAAGGAAGCGCTCTACTTCTACAAGCCCGCGGCGAGCTTCGCCACCGACGGCGACCCCATTCTCTACCCCGTGGGCAAGACCGAGCGGGTCGTGCTGGAGGGCGAAATCGGCATCGTCATAGCCAAACGCTGCCGCAACGTGAAGCCGGCGGATGCGCACAAGGTCATCTTCGGCTACACCGTCGTCAACGACATCACCGCGCAGGACGTCGTGGGCCGGGACAAGAGTTTCCCGCAGTACACCCGCGGCAAGGGCTTCGACAGTTTCAGCATTTTCGGCCCGGTGATCGACACCGCCATCGACCCGATGAAGCTGCGCATCGTATCGTCCATCAACGGCAAAGTATCCCAGGACTACCCGGTGACGGACCTCGCGCTCGACCCGTTCCATATCGTCGCCTCGATTTCCCACACGATGACCCTGGTGCCCGGAGACGTGATAGCCTGCGGCACGTCGCTCGGAGCCGATCCGATCAAGGTGGGGGACACCGTCGAGATCCACATCGACGGCATAGGCACCCTGGTGAATCGCGTGGTGGCTGGAGACTAAGGGACCTCAAGGCCATGTTAAGACGCTGTATAGCAGCGCTCGCGACCGCGGCGGTTGCCTGGTACGCAGCGCTTTCTCCGGCACACGCCGAGGAGGCTTCCTTTTCCTTCGGCGTCATCACGCAGCGCAGTCCCGTGCTCACGGCACAGTACTGGAACCCCATACTGCGTTACGTCAGCGAGAAAAGCGGCGTGCCGCTGCGCTTGAAGCTCGCGAAGACGGGCCCCGAGCACTCCGAGATGATAGGCCGGGGCGAATTCGATTTCATTTATTCGAACCACAACTTCAACGTCAAGAACGACGTGGTCGGTTACCGCGTGATCGCCCGCCCGATAGAGGCCGCGATCATGGGACAGATCGTGGTCCCGGCCGATTCTCCCATACAGGCTCTGAGCGAGCTCGCCGGCAAGGAAGTCGTGTTCCCTTCCAAGGTAGCATTCGTCGGCTATTACGTGCCCATGGACGCGCTGCTGCAGGCGGGTGTGCGGGTGAAGCCGCTGTTCGCCGGCAACCAGGAAGGCGCTATGGGACAGCTCAAGTCCGGCCGCGTCCCGGCCGCCGCCGTGAACTCGCAGATCATGCGCGACTATGCCGAGCGCGAGCGCTACGCGTACCGCGTGCTGTGGAGCTCCGAGCCGTACCTCAACATACCGATCTCCGCGCACCCGTCCGTCCCCGCCGCCAAGGTGAAAGCGGTGCAGGCTGCGTTGGTCGGCATGGCATCCGATCCCGAAGGGCAGAAGATCCTCGCCGCGAGCGCGCATCTCATCAAGCAGCAGCCGCCGTACGGTTTCATCGCCGCCGGCGACAAGGACTTCAACAACATCCGTCAGTTCTTCCGCAAGACGCTCGTGAAGGAATAGCGACCATGCTCGGCGCCGTCCTGCGTCGTATGTGGGGTAATCTGAATCTTTCGGCGCGGCTCATGACCGGGTCGGGGATAGCCCTCACGCTGTCGAGCGCCGCCCTGCTCTACACCGTGGTTCTCAACGATGTCGAGCGCAATCGCCGCGACCTGCGCGAGAAGATCAAATACGAGCTGGAGTTCATCGCCCCGGCTATAGCCGAGCAGGCCGTAATCGGGGACTACTCGTTCATTTCCCAAATGCTGAACGCCCGCGTCGAGCAGCGCGACATCGCCAAGGCGGGCTGGGTGGACAGCATGGGCAACCCGCTCGTCGCGGTGAGTCCGCCTGCGCCGGTGCGCGCTCCGGACTGGTTCGTGCGCTGGATGAACCTGCCCGTCGAGGAAGTGAGCCGCGACCTCGACGTCGGGGGGCAGTCGTACGGACGGGTGTTCCTGCAGATCGATCCGATCGCGACGATCAACAATATCTGGGACAACTCGGTCGACATGCTGCAGCTGCTGCTGTTCGGCATCGGCCTGTTGTTCAGCGTGACGCTCGCGATCGCCAGCAACGGTCTGCGGCCCATCGTCGATCTTGCTCAAAGCGCCGTGCGCTTCGGTCGCGGCGATTATTCGGTGCGCATGGAGAGCGACGGATCGCCGGAGATCGTGGCGAGCATCGAGGCCTTCAACAGCATGGCGGAGAACATCCAGTCGCTGGTGAACTCACTCAACGAGAGCCGCGCAGTGCTGTTCGCCGAAAAGGAGCGCGCGCAGGTCACGCTGGCATCGATCGCGGACGCCGTCGTGACGGCCGACACCGCCGGCAATGTCGACTATCTCAATCCGGTCGCCGAGAAGCTCACGGGGTGGCCGCTGTCCGAGGCAATCGGACAGTCGCTGCCCACCGTATGCCGGCTCGCTTCCGAAGGCGGCCGCGCGCCCATTGACGATCCCCTTGCCGCATTGCTCCAGACCAGTGCGGCCGGCAAGGTCCAGCACGCGGTGCTGCTCTCCAAGAACAACGAGCAGCATCCGATCGAGCACTCGAGCGCTTCGATACGCAACCGCGAGGGCGAGACGATCGGGACGGTGCTCGTATTTCGAGACGTCGGGGAGTCCCGCAAGATGGCGCATCAGCTGTCGTGGCAGGCCACTCACGACGCGCTGACCGGGCTCGTCAACCGCGCCGAGTTCGAGCGCCGGCTGCGCCTGCTGGTCGACGAAGCCAATTCGGACGGCACCTCGCATGCGATGCTTTATCTGGACCTCGACCAGTTCAAGGTCGTGAACGACACGTGCGGCCACGTCGCCGGTGACGCGATGCTGCGCGAGGTCTCCGCCCTGCTCCACACCCGCATACGCGAATCCGATACCCTTGCGCGACTCGGCGGCGACGAGTTCGGGGTGCTGCTGCATGGCTGCGACATGGAGCGCGCGCTGGCCGTGGCCGAGTCGCTGCGGCAAGCTGTCGCGGAGTTCCGTTTCGCCGTGCACGACAAAGCATTCGTGATCGGCATCAGCATAGGCGTCGTCGCCATCGCCGGCGACGGACAGGCCGCATCGGGCGTGCTCGCCGCCGCCGACGCCGCCTGCTATTCGGCCAAGGACAAGGGCCGCAACCGCATCCAGGCGTACTACCCAGGCGACGCCGAACTGCTGCAGCGCCACGGCGAAATGCAGTGGGTCTCGCGCCTCACCAGTGCGTTCGAGCAGGAGCGTCTCACGCTGCATTGCCAGCGCATACTCGGCATACAGCCCGACATTCAGGGCGAGCCCCATTACGAGGTTCTGCTGCGCATGCTGGACGAGACCGGCGAGCTTACGCCGCCCATGGCCTTCATTCCCGCGGCGGAACGCTACAACCTGATGCCGGTGATCGACCGCAAAGTCATCACCATGGCCTTCGCGGCTTGCAAGTCGCTCATGGAGCGCGGCGGCGAGCCGCCTCTGCTGTGCCTCAATATTTCCGGCGCCTCGCTCAACGACGAGAGCTTCCTCGAGTTCGTGCACGAGCAGTTCGCGCGTCACGGCGTGCCGCCGCATCTTATCTGCTTCGAGATCACCGAGACGGTGGCAATCGCGAACCTCACGCGCGCTACGCGGCTCATTCGGGACATGCGTGCGCTGGGCTCGAAGTTCTCGCTGGACGACTTCGGCAGCGGGCTCTCGTCGTTCGCCTATCTCAAGGCGCTCCCGGTCGATTTCCTCAAGATCGACGGCGGCTTCATCAAGGATATGACCACCGACCCTATCGACCGCGCCATGGTGAAGGCGATCATAGAGATCGGCCATGTCATGGGCATCAAGACGATAGGCGAATGGGTGGAGAACGAGAGCACGCTCGAAATGCTGCGGGACATGGGCGTCGACTACGCGCAAGGGTTCGTGATCGACACCCCGCGTCCGCTCGATCACGTGATGCAGCAGCGTGCCATGGCCAGCGTGACGAGCATCAAGGAGAGGCGCACCGCGATCTGACGCGGCGCGCCTGCTCATCGCTCAACGAACGGTTTTTACCCCGCCCTCTTTCAGAATTTCCCGCATGCGGTTGGTGAAGTCGTCGAAGAACTTCGCGAGATCGCCGCTCTTCTGGAAGCCATCCTGGAACTGGTTGTCGTCGAGATATTTCTTCCAGGCGGCAGTTTTCGTAAGACGCGCGAACAAATCCTCGTAGTACGCCACCGCCTCCGGCGGCATCCCGGGCGGCGCGACGACGCCGCGCACCTGCGGAATGTTGGGAATGTCGTAGCCGGCTTCTTTCAAAGTGGGCACGTTCGGATAACCGGGCAGTCGGTGATCCGACACCTGCGCCAGCACGCGCATGCCTCCCGAGCGGATGTGCTCCCCGGCTTCCTGCGGCTCGATGACCATCATGTCGACGTGGCCACCGAGCAACGCTGCGATGCGCTCGCCGCCGCCGGGAAACGAGATGAACGACCAGTTCGCGCCGGTATTCTTCATCAGCAGCTGGCGCACGACGTTATCGCGGCTGGTGATGGAGCCGCCCGATTGCTTGAGCTTCCCCGGATTCTTTTTCGCTGCCTCGATGAAATCTTTCAGCGTCTTGTACGGCGAATCGGCTTTCACGGCGATCACTGCCGGCTCCAGCACGAGACGCACGACCGGCGTCATATCCTTCACGGTGTACTTCGCCTCGGGCTGCAGCAACGGATTGGTGAGCCAGTTGCCGGTGAAAATCGCGATCGTATTCGGGTCCCCCTTCTTCTCCACCACGTACGACATGGCCGTGAGTCCGCCGCCGCCCGGCTTGTTCACGACCTGCATGCGCACCGGCGCAAGCTTTTCCTTTTCCACGACCTGTGAAATAAAGCGGCCGAGCACGTCCGCGCCGCCGCCCGGGCCGGTATGCACGATGAGCTCGATAGGCCGCGTCGGCTTGTAATCCGCCGCGGACGCCACACCGCCCGCGAGCGCTGCTATCGTTGCGACAGCCATCATCCATTGCTTGTGCATGTTTCCTCCTTGTTGTATGTCATACGCCATCCTCTATCGCTTTCACGCGCCAGGCGTTCACCTGACGGATCAGGGGAAGCACCAGTATCAGGCACGCCAGTCCCAGCATCACGGCGGAAATCGGTCGTGACACCAGTATGCCGAGATCGCCCTGCGACATCATGAGCGACTGACGCAGTGCGCGCTCCATGCTGTCGCCCAGGACGAGGCCCAGTATGAGAGGCGCAGTCGGATAGTCGAGGCGCCGCATGAGGTAACCCAACAGACCGAACGCCGCGAGCGTCCAGACGTCGAAAAGGCTGCTCGACACGCTGTAGACGCCGACGATAGATATGCCGAAGATCACCGGATACAGTACGTACACCGGCAGCCGCAGTATTTGGGCGAACAGCGGGATGAGCGGTATGTTGAGTATCAGCAGCATGACGTTGCCGACGTACATGCTCGCGACGAGCCCCCAGAAGAGTGAGGCGTGCTCCTGGATCATGAGCGGCCCGGGCTTGAGCCCCCACAGCACCAGCGCCGCCAGCAGTATCGCCGTCGTCGACGAACCCGGTATGCCGAGCGTCAACATCGGCACGAGCGCGCCCCCCGTTTCGGAATTGTTCGCGCCCTCCGGCGCCGCCACCCCTTCGGGAACGCCGGTACCGAATTTCTCGGGATGCCGCGAGACGGCCTTTTCGATCCCGTAAGAGATGAACGACGCGATCGTCGACCCGGCGCCGGGCAGTATGCCGATGAAGAATCCGACCACCGAGCCGTTCAGGAAGGCGAAGCGGCACGCTTTCAGGTCTTCGAGCGTCGGCAGCAGGTTGCGCAAGCCTTTGGGCAGGGGCAGCATCTGCGTTTCCTCGCGCGTTTCCATGCTGCCCAATACTTCCCCGATGGCGAAGACGCCGATGGCGACCACGACGAAATCGAGCCCATCGAGCAGCTCGGAACGTCCGAACGTGAAGCGCGATACCGCGGTGAAAACGTCCGTCCCCATGCTTGCGATCCACAGCCCCACCAGCATGGCAAGCAGCGCTTTCACGAGCGACGCACCGGCCAGCAAAACGACCATCGCGAGCCCCAGCACCATCAACGCGAAATACTCGGGAGAGCTGAACGACAGCGCCATCCTGGCGAGCGGTGGCGCGATCAACATGAGCGCAACGACGCCCACGCTGCCGGCGACGAAGGATGCGATTGCCGCGATGCCGAGCGCCGCGCCCGCGCGTCCGTTTCGCGCCATCTGGTAGCCGTCGATGCACGTCACGACCGACGCCGATTCGCCCGGGACGTTGAGCAAGATCGAGGTCGTGGAGCCGCCGTACTTGGCACCGTAATAAATGCCCGCCAGCATGATGATCGCGCTGGTGGGATCCATCTGAAACGTGAGCGGCAGCAGCATGGCGATGGTCGCCGCCGGTCCGAGACCGGGCATGACGCCCACCACCGTGCCGAGGAAGCACCCGGCGAAACACCACCACAAATTCGTCGGCGTCAGTGCGACCGCGAAGCCATGCAGCATGCCATTGACGACGTCCATGTCAGAACCCCAACGCGCCTATGGGCAGCGCAACATCGAGCGCGAGCGCGAAGATGAGGTAGAAGGCGATCGCCCCGGCCACACCGGTCACCACGCCGGTAAGCAGGGATCGCCGGTACATCACGCACACCACAAACATTGACAGCAGCGCGTAAACGATGACGAAACCGAGCACCTTCAGCAGCGCCGCGCCTATGGAGAACGCGCCCCATGCAAGGAGCGCGCGGCCGACGTCATGCCATTTCACGCCCGACTTGCCGCCGCGAACGTCACGGTAAAGCAACCGCGCCACGATCATGCCGAGCGAGAGCACGACGAGCGCGATGCCGTACCACATCGGGAAAAAGCCGGGGCCGGGACCATCGGGTGCGATGTAATCCCACTGGCGTGCCTGAGTCACGATGTACATGCCGAGCGCAGCGAGCAGCGCGCCGGACCAGACGTCGCCCTGATTGATGTGCCGCGTATCTGGCATGGCTACTTCGCCGCGGTACAGCGATATGAAACCTGCTCTGACTGCACGGTAACCTCCTCCTTATGTGCCCCCCGAAGCGCGGGAGTGTAGAGCCGCCCTTCGGCGCTTAGAGCTCGTAACCCGCCGCTTGCAGCTGCGGCCGGAACGACGGTGCCGCCAACCGTCCGATGAAATCGCGCGCAAGATCGGGCGATGCGGAATTCGACGCGAGCGCAACGCTATAAACGGCTTTCATCTGATACTTCTCCGGGAACGGACCGACGTACGTCACGCCCTTGTTCGCCAGTATCTCGCTTACCTGCGTCATGCCGATCTCGTGCGTGCCGGTGGACTGCCCCAGCCATTTCATGGCGGCATATCCGTTCGGGAAATACTGGATGCGGTCACGCACCTGTTCCGCGATACCCAGCGATTCGAGCATGCGCATGATCACCTTCCCGGCCGTCGCGACATCGGGATCGGGAAAGACGATACGCGTCGCTGCCAGCAGATTGCCGCGCAACGCTTCGTCGTTCGATACCTCGGGAAGCGGCGTCCCGACCCGGACCGCGACTCCGGTGCCGACCTTGCCGAGATCGTGCACCGAATCCGGAGCGGCGTGCCCGCTTGCGACGAGCTCGTCGATGAGCGCGCGCGTGAGCAATATGACGTCGACCGGCTCACCGTCGACCACTCGCTTCTTCATCGCGCCGACTGCACCGCAGTCCTTCTCTACGGTATGTCCGGTGTCCCGTTCGAACGCCGCCTGGACCTGCTCGACCACCGCCTGTGCCGCGCCGGCGCTTAGTATACGCAGTGTAGCCATGTTCCGATATTTTCCTGTCGTTATGCGGAGGCGGCACACATCGCCGCGCACCGGTCAGAACTCTTCATGTGGATAAACCGGCGGGACCGGGTCGACTGCATCCATCGCATCGCCGAGCTCCGCCTCTATGGATTCCATCGCGGCAAAGAGCGCACTCACTCGTAGCGTCACGTCCTCGATGTCACCGTCCGGAATTTCGAGGCCCACCGTACGGGCGAGGACGCGAACTTCGTCGTGCGTCAATTTCATGCAGCCGCCTCTGCACGCTGGCGTACCGTGTGCTCGAGATCGGGATGGCGCTGGTGCCACGGCGTTGCGCGCTCGTATGCGTGCGCGACACGGAACACGGTGCTTTCATCGAAAGGCTTTGCCGCGATCTGCAGCGAAACTGGGAGGCCCGCAGTCGTGTACCCGGCGGGCACCGCAATCGCCGGCACGTTAGCCATGCTGAACGGATAGGTGCTGATACGCCGCAGAAGCACTTTCTTCTCCATGTCTTCTGCGCTCTCCACCGTTTCACGTACTGCGTCGATCTTCCCCGGTGGATTGAGACTGGTGGGGCACAGCAGCGCATCGCAGGTCCGCAATACGTCGAAAACCTCGCGGCGCACGAGCACCCGTGCGCGCATCGCTCGGTGGTACATCGCAGCCGGGATCAACGCGCCGGCCGCAAGCCGAGTACGCGTCCCCCGATCGAGGTCGTTCCAGTGCGTACGCAGCCATTGCTCGAGCATGACCGAAGCGATATCGGAGTCGCTCGTGAGCAGCTGTAACGGCACCGCATGCTTCGCGAGCTTCAGCGATACGTCGACCACCTGCGCACCGAGGTGACGCAACGTATCGAGCGCGCGCTCCATTGCTGCGCGCACCTCGGGATGCCCGCCTTCGACCCACGTCATTTCCCGCACGACGCCGAGCTTCAGCCCGCGCAGGTCCTCAACGAGCGCCGCGCCGTAGTCAGGAACAGGGCGCCGGCTCGTAAGAGGGTCGTGCGGGTCGTGGCCCGCAATCGCCTGCAGAAAAAGCGCGTTGTCTTCCACCGTGCGCGTGAGCGGCCCTATGGTGTCGGCGGTCCAGCCGTGCATGACGCCACCGTAGCGACTCACGCGGCCGTACGTGGGTCGCAATCCCACAACCCCGTTCGCCGCGGCCGGGCTGCGCACGGAGCCACCGGTGTCCTCACCTAGCGAGCCGGACGTGAAGCCTGCTGCCGGCGCGATACCGGAGCCGCTCGAGGAGCTCGCGGGAGTATGTTCGACGCTCCAGGGATTGCGCGGCTGCCCGAACGGAAACACGTGCGTGCCGCCTTTGCCGAACTCGTGGAGATTCTCCTTGCCGATCAGGATCGCGCCTGCGGCATTCAGGCGTTCCACCACGGCGGCGTCGTGATCCGGAACGTGGTTCTCGAGGACGCGGGCGCCCAGCGTCGTGCGTATGCCGCGTGTATTGAGCTGGTCCTTGACGCCGTATGGGATGCCATGAACCGGTCCGCGGTACCGGCCGGCTGCGATTTCGCGCTCTGCTTCCCGCGCCGCCTGCAAAGCCGCATCCGCACAAACCGTAATGTACGCGCGGAGCGTACCGTCATAGCGCTCTATGCGCTCGAGACAGCGCTGCACGAGCTCGACGGGCGAGATCTTGCGCGCGCGTATCAGCCTGCCCTGTTCCGCCGCGCTGAGCAGAGCGAGATCGGTTGTTCCTGCCATATTTGGGATGCAGCCGGCCTGCGCATGAACGGAAAAAAATTCTAGCACAGCCTCTGTGCGGCGTTCCGGAAGGCGACGCGTCAGTTTAAGATAGATTCGCGCGGCATGGCAGCAGCATGGGTTTCCAGGACGCTCTGCCGAGATTGCGCGCTCACTACATTGAGGAGCGAAGGTATGCAACGACCAGCATCGTCTCGCGTTCGCACGTCATCCTTCCGTTGGGGTCTCCTGCTCGCCGCGATTTCCTGTACGGCCGCGGCACAGGCACAGTGGGCGCCCAGCAAAGGCGTCGAAATCGTCGTATTTGCCGCGCCCGGAGGCGGCAACGACAAGGCCGCGCGCTTTATCAACAAGATATGGACCGAGAACAAAATGCTCGACTCCATAGTGACCAACAAGGTGGGCGGCGGCGGCTCACTCGCCTACAGCTATGTGAGCCAGAAAGCGGGAGACGCGCACCACATCGCCATCGCGCAGGCGGGGCTCATCACGAACCACATCAGCGGACGCAGTCCGGTCGGGCTGTCGGACATCACGGTGCTGCCGTACATAGGCACCGAGCCCGTCGCGCTCGCAGTACGCGCCGATTCGCCGTACAAGACGCTTCAGGACTTCGCGGCGCAGCTCAAGAAAGATCCCTCGTCCATCGCCATATCGGTGGGCAGCACTCGTGGGGCGACCAATCATTTCACGATCGCGCTGTTTGCCAAAGCAATAGGAGTCGATCCCAAACAGCTCAAGATCCTCGTGTTCGGCGGCGGGGCGGAATCGGTCACCAACCTTCTCGGGGGACACATCGACGCGATGGTCCAGGCATCGAACAATGCGATTCCACATCAGAAAGCCGGCAAGATGCGCATACTCGGGATCAGCACGGCGAAGCGCTCCGCAGCGGCACCCGATGCGCCGACGTTCACCGAACAAGGCTACAACGTGCTGGTAGACGGCTGGTACTGCTTCGTCGGGCCGAAAAACATGACGCCCGCGCAAATCGCTTACTGGGACGATCTCTTCGCGAAGACGGTTCAGACGGAAGAATGGAAACGTTTTCTCGCGACGAGCGGCTGGGAATGGGGCTACCGCAACTCGCGTGACAATGCCGCTTTCCTCAAGGCCGATTACGAGCGGTCGAAAGCGCTGCTCGCCGACATCGGGATGAAATAAGGATCGGTATGGCTACCTCGGAAAGACCGTCGAACCTCTGGTCTGCCGTCGAAGCGGCGGCTGCGATCGCGGACGGTCGGCTCACGTCCGAAGCGCTGGTCGCAGCGTGTCTCGAGCGAGTCGCGGCGCGCGAAGGCGAGGTCCTCGCGTGGGCTTACATCGATCCCGAGCAGGCGCTTGCCGAAGCGCGAGCCAGGGATCGCACGCCGCGACGCAGCCGGCTGCACGGCATACCGGTCGGCATCAAGGACGTCATCGACACGGCGGACATGCCGACCGAATACGGGTCGCCCATCTACCGCGACAACCGGCCTTCCGCGGATGCCGCATGCGTCGCACAGATACGCGAGTCGGGCGGCGTCATTCTCGGGAAGACGGTTTCGACGGAATTCGCCACGCGCCACCCGAACAAGACGCGCAATCCGCACGATCCGCAGCGCACCCCCGGCGGCTCTTCGAGCGGCTCCGCCGCCGCAGTGGCCGACGGCATGGTGCCCATCGCACTCGGCACGCAAACGTCTTCCTCCATCATCCGGCCTGCGGCGTACTGCGGCATCGTCGGATACAAGCCGAGCTTCGGCTTGCTGAATCGCGCGGGCCTCAAGTTTCTCTCCGAATCGCTCGACACGCTGGGCACGCTCACCCGCACGGTCGAAGATGCAGCGCTGCTCGTCGAAGAGCTGTCCGGCATGCCGCCCACGTCGTTTGCGGATGTCGCCGCGCTGCGCCCCCGCATCGGATTCTGCCGGACGCCATTCTGGTCTCAGGCCGATGCCTCGACGCGCTCGATGCTGGAAGCGGCGGCCGGAAAGCTTGCTCGAGCCGGCGCGCGGCTGAGCGAAGTCGCGCTCGACGGCGAATTTTCGCAGCTCAACGAAGTGCAGGTCGCAATCAGCGCGTACGAGTTCTATAGGGCGCTCACGTACGAGCGCACCCGCTTTCCCGGGCTGATCTCCGACTCTCTCACGGCGCGGATCGCGGCGGGCGGCGCGGTGACGCGCAAGGAATACGAGCGCTGCTACGACGTCGCTCGCCGCTGCCGTGCGCGGATCGCGCAGCTCTACTCGCAATACGACGTGCTGATCGCGCCGAGCACGCCCGGTGAAGCGCCGGACATCTCCACCACGGGCGAGCCGACGTTCGGGCTCATCTGGACACTGCTGCGCCTGCCTTGCCTCACGCTGCCGCACGGCACCGGACCAGGCGGACTCCCGCTCGGTGTTCAGGTGTGCGCCGCCGCCGGCTGCGACAGCACGCTGTTCCTCTGCGCCGAGTGGATCAGACGCGCGCTCGCAGACCGGTCATGAGGCAGCTGCACGTCGCCCGCCATGCTCCCGAAGCGCATCTGGTGCGCGGATTTCTCGCATCGCACGGCATCGCGGCCGAAGTGCGCGGAGAACTCCTCACCAGCGGCTGGGGAGAATTGCCGGTCGACGTGTGCTCCGTCTGGATCAGGGAAGACCGCGATTATTTTCGTGCGATGGAGCTCGTGCGGGATTTCTTCACCGGCGCCAACGCGCGGCGCCACAGCGGTGAAGCGTGGATCTGCGGCAGCTGCGGAGAAGCGCTCGAAGGCCAGTTCACTCAATGCTGGCGTTGCGGAACGTCAAGGCAGTGATGTGCTGCTGATTCGTTACGGGTTACGGGTTGCGGGCCCGGTAACGTGTAGCTCGTAACGCGTCACACTTTATCCAAATCAGGCGGCCAGCTCGCGCATCACCTTGTACAGCGCCGATTTCGCCTCGAATCCCACGCCGGGCACCTGCGGCATGCGCACGTAGCCGTTCTCGACAGGCGTATCGTCGGCAAAGCCTCCGAAAGGCTGAAACACGCCGGGATAGGATTCGTTGCCGCCGAGCGCGAGTCCCGCTGCGATATTGAGCGACATCTGATGACCGCCGTGCGGTATGCAGCGTCGGGACGACCAGCCGTGCTCCTTGAGCATCGCCAGCGTGCGCAGATACTCCACCAATCCGTACGACAGCGCGCAGTCGAACTGCAGCCAGTCGCGGTCCGGACGCATGCCGCCGTAGCGGATCAAGTTGCGCGCGTCGTGCACGGAAAAGAGATTCTCTCCGGTCGCCATGGCATGGTCATAGTGGTTCGCAAGCTCGGCCTGCAATGCATAGTCCAACGGATCGCCCGCCTCTTCGTACCAGAACAGGCCGTAAGGCTGCAGCTCGCGCGCGTAGGCTATCGCCGTGTCGAGATCGAAACGCCCGTTCGCATCCACCGCTACGCGATCTGCGGCGCCGGTAACGGCGATCACGGCTTCTATGCGACGCACATCGTCAGCGAGCGACTCCCCGCCTATCTTCATCTTGACGACCGAATAGCCCAGATCGAGATACCGCTTCATCTCGTCCTGCAGCGCGGTGAGATTCTTGCCGGGATAGTAGTAGCCGCCGGCAGCGTATACGAAAACCTTGTCGTCCACCTGCCCGCCGTTGTAGCGATCCGCGAGGACGCGATAGAGCGGCTTGCCCTCGATCTTCGCGACGGCATCCCATACCGCCATATCCAGCACGCCGACGGCGACCGAGCGCTCGCCATGCCCGCCAGGCTTCTCGTTCGCCATCGCGCACGCCCAGATCCGATGCGGATCGAGATTGTCGCCGGCGTCGTTCAACAGCGATTCCGGCGGTGCGCTCATGATGCGCGGGATGAAACGCTCGCCCAGCAGACCCTGCTGGGCATAGCGGCCGTTCGAATTGAAGCCGTACCCCACCACGCGCTTGCCCTCGCGCACGACGTCGGTAACCACCGCAACGACGCTTGCGGTCATTTTGCTGAAATCGATGTACGCGTTGCGTATGGCCGAAGCGATGGGCACGCTGGCCGAGTGTATCGCGGTAATTTTCATGGTGTTGAAGATGGAAGACGGCGTAGCGGCGGCCATTCTAGCATGCAGCACGATCTGCGCTTCCGCGCCGATTGCCACTGCCTGCATGCTATGATCGCGCGGCATCCGTCGCCGAGATTCCGTGATGAAGAAGAACAGCAGCGTCTCTGCCGCTACCGTCGCACTGTCGCGTTACATCGCCCAGGCGCTCAAGCGCAAGCTGCCGACGAGGGTGAGCGAGCGCGCCAGACTCCATCTCATCGACACGTTTGCCGCGATGGTGTCCGGCTCGCGATTGCTACCGGGACAGCGTGCGATCGCCTACGTGAAGCCGCTGGGCGGCAAGCCTCAGGCTGGGGTGATCGGCACGCGCATCGTCACGAGTCCGGTGCTCGCCGCTCTTGCGAACGGCATGTTCGGCCACGCGGACGAGACAGACGATACGCATCCACCGTCGCTCACGCATCCAGGCACCAGCGTCGTTCCGGCCGCGCTCGCGATCGGCGAAGCGCGACGGCTGTCCGGCGAGCAAGTGCTGCGCGCTATCGTTGTGGGCTACGACGTGTGCGCACGCCTGCTGCTCGCGCTGCAGCCGATGCCGTTTCTGCGGTCGGGACATCACGCCGGTGCATTCGGTCAGGCCTTCGGTGCGGCGGCGGCAGCGGGCGCGCTGCTCGAACTCGATCCCTTGCGCGTGCGCTACATGCTGTCGTACACGGCGCAACAGGCCGCCGGCCTGTACACGATGTTCCGCGATCCGGAGCACATCGAGAAAGCCTATGCCATGGGCGGCATGCCTGCTCACAACGGCACGGCGGCCGCATTGATGGCCGCGACGGCGTGGACCGGTGTGGAAGACGTCTTCACGGGCGAGCGCGATTTCTTCTTCACCTTCGCGCCCGATGCGGATCGCGAGGCGCTCACGCGCGGCCTGGGACGCGACTATGAAATACTGCGCGCAGCGATCAAGCGCTGGCCCGTTGGCGGCCCCATCCAGGGCCCGCTGCACGTTCTGCGCGATCTCATGGCCGAGCATCGCTTCGGCGCAGCTCACGTCGAGCGGATCATCGCCCGCATGCCGGACAAGGAGCTCGAGATCGTGAACAACCGGGCGATGCCTGACATCTCGGTGCAGCACCTGCTTGCGCTCATGCTGGTGGACGGCGCGGTCACTTTCCGCAGCGCCCATGATTTCGCGCGCATGAAGGACAAGCGCATTCTCGACGTCCGTTCACGCATCCAAGCGGTGGGCGATGCCGCATTGACGGATGCGCAGCGCCGCTGGCGGTGCGTCATGGAGGTGCGATTGAAGGACGGGCGCACGCTGCATCACCAAACCATGGCTGCGAAAGGCAGTTTCGAGAACCCGCTCACGCGCGCGGAAGAAGAAGAGAAGGCGCTGGATCTCCTTCAGCCCGTGCTCGGCAAGGCGCGCAGCCGCACGCTGCTCGACGCACTATGGAATATCGATCGTGTCGATAACGTGCAGAAGCTGCGCAAGCTGTACCAGAAATAACCCTGCGCTGCGCTTCCACGCGTCAGACATGGCCTCCACCGAGGTGAGGGCCGTCCGCTTTGAATCCGTCATGGAACGTGACATGGCCGTAAGGCATGTGCCCGGAGAAAGATAGAGCGAAGAACACTTCCGGGGGCACGCCTTCATACACGAGGCCCGGTACGTTCTTGAAGCCGAATCTCTCGTAATAACCGGGGTGCCCGACGAGGCAGCAGCCTTGCGCATCGAGCGCTTTCAGCCTCGACAGACCTTGCGAGATCAGCGCTTTTCCTATGCCCTTCCCCTGGTAATCCGGCAACACGGAAACCGGCCCGAGCCCATACCAATCCGTGGAACCATCGGCAATGGTCACGGGCGAGAAGGCAATGTGTCCCACTACACGGCCGTCCAGCTCTGCGACCAGCGACACCGCCAGGGCTTTGGCCTCGCGCAGCGCCTCAATGATGTACTGCTCTGTCTTACTGCTGAGCTTAAGGCTCTTGAAGGCCGCGATGGTCACCTCGGCGATCGCACAGACATCGGCATCCGTCTCGTCCCTGATCACTACATGTTGATTGAGCGTCCCGCGTATGTCTTTCATTGTGGTCGGTGCCATAGTTAGCGGCGCCTCCGCGGCGACCGGAGCGACTGAGCCGGCGGTGTCACCCGCGCTTTAGAGCGCATCCGTGTTGCGCGATCGGCCATCACTCGGTGGAAAGGATCTTCCGGAAGTACACGACCCGCTCCGTCTCGGCAAACCCGAGGCGCCGGTGAACCGTATGGCTCAGCTCGTTCTCAAGCGCTGCATCGGACGCGAACTCGCGGCAGCCGCGCGAACGCGCCCAGGCGGCGACCGCGGCGACCAGGCTTCGCGCAACGCCTCGACGCCGATGCGTCGGAGCGACGTACAGACCTTCGAGAAACGCCACGGGCGAGCTCTCGGTTCCATTCACGTAGTCGGTACGAACCGATGCTTCGGCGAAGCCGATCGCTTCGCGGGAATCGGCGTAAGCCACAAACTGAGCGTAGCGATCAGGCGCCGCAAGGAACTGCGCCATCTCGGCCACATGTTCCGCCTGTGAGCAATGCGGCCAAAGCGCCTCTCTTAGAGCGAGCCATCCCGGCTGCGCAACAGACACGCAGGCCTCAATCATGACGCCTTCCGTACGACATGGGCCGCCGAGGGCGCGCGTCGCGCCCCGTCCTGCCCATCGCCAAATAGTTCCTGTTTCGCCCGTCTCGTACACGTGTTCGTTGGGATGTCCGCAAAAGCCGCCGAAAGAAAATACACGGGTCCGGTCGTTTGTCGCGGCGGCTGCGACCGTTGAACGCTATCATGATGGCATATTAATAGGCGGCGTAAGGTGAGTTCGCACGCGCTGAGTCATACGGCGCGAGCGGCATTCCGACATACGCCCACCCAGAACAATAACAGCACGGGGGCACTCATGACCATGCTCGTACCCGTCGCCGGCTTCGTTGCGGATCCCCGGCACGCTATCGTGTACATCGAATCGACTTTTCCAGGGGGAACGTTCACCGGCTCCGGCGTGATGGTCGGGCCGAACGACGTGCTCACCGCGAGCCACGTCCTCTACCTTCCGGCCTACGGCGGCGCTGCGACGAGCGTGCGCGTCATTCCCGCGTATCAACCGAGCCCTTATGCCGCACCCTACGGTGAGGCAACCTCGACCTCATTCCACTACTTCCCCAATTACGACCCCAACGGCGACTTCTACCTGGTGTCGGGAGACGGACGCGCGACGCTGAGCGACTCGGAAGTCGACATCGGCATCATCGATCTGTCCGTTCCCCTCGGCAATCAAATGGGCTGGATGCAATTCGATACGAGGTTCCACAACGGCTACGTGGACATCACCGGCTATCCTACGGCAAACGGCTGGAACATGACGACAAGCAGCGGCTATGCATCCATGCCGACTATCGACTCGACGCTGATCTTTTCCGGAGTAGCGTTGGGTCCGGGCTATTCCGGCGGGCCCGTGTGGTATGAGACGGACGGCATTGGCTACGTGGTGGGCGTCGTCTCCACCGCCTCCTGGGGCCCTTCGGTTTCCGGCACTTACGCCCAGCTCAGCGAGTGGATCGAAGCGAACGATGCCCTCATCGCCAACCAGCCGGCGGCTGCACCAACGAGTTATACGACGTCCGAGAGCGCGTTGTCGGCGCCGCTCCAGGAACATATCGCGATTGGCACGGCGGCGAGCGACCATCTGGACGGCACGTCGGGAGATGACCGGCTTTCCGGCAGCGCGGGAAACGACATGTTCCTGTCTACCGCGGGCGCCGACACCGTCGCCGGCGACCAGGGCGTCGACACGATGATCTATGAGCTCCCACGAGCCAACTATAGTGTCTCCTACGCTCACGGCAGCGTTCGAGTCTACGATTACGCGGATGGATCGACGGACACGCTGCGTGACGTTGAACGGCTGCGGTTCGCCGACAGCCTCATGCTGACCGAGGCGGCTTCGCACCAATACGACCGGGACGGCGACGGCCGGGCCGATATCGTGACCCGGTCGCTCCAGAGCGGAATCATCCAGGTCATCACGGTACACGACACGACGGCCGACGCCCCCAAGACGACCAACGTCACCGCCGGTGTGGACTGGACGATCGTGGGGAACGGCGACTTCAACGGCGACGGCCGCGGCGACATCCTGTGGCAACACGATAGCGGCATCATCGCCACCTGGAATCTGGACGGCGCCGATTTCTCCGGAGGCGGCGTGGTAGAGGGAGCGCCGGCGAACGCCCGCGTTGCCGGCACAGGCGACTTCGACGGCGACCGGCGCAGCGACATCCTATGGCGCGCTTCCGATGGGTCGGTCAGCGTATCGCTTCTGAACGATCACACGATCGTGGGCGGTGGTTCCGCAGGCGCAATGTCCAGCGATTGGCGCATCGCCGGGACCGGCGATTTCGACGGAGACAATCGAACCGATGTGCTGTGGCACAACGATAACGGAGCGGTTGCGATGTGGCTCATGAACGGCACCTCGCACAGCGGCGGAGGCGCGATCGCCACCCCATCCATCGACTGGCGGATTGCGGGCATCGGAGATTTCAACGGCGACGGCGCCGCAGACATCGTCTGGCGTCAGGACGGCGGAATGACCAGCATCTGGCTGATGGACGGCGAGAATATCGTCGGGGGCTTGGGTGCTGTCGTCTCGAACCGCGGACTGGACTGGACGCTCGCCGGCTCGGGTGATTTCAACGCCGATGGCAAGGCTGACATCTTGTGGCAAAGGCTCGACGGCGCGCTCGAAGTCGAACGCATGGACGGGCTTCATATCCAGGCAGTCGCATCGATCGACACACTAGAAGCTATCTCAAAAACCGTTGTACTTGGTTGTAATCATTGGTACGGTCTCGGCATGGCACGCCGAGAAGAACTGAACGACGAACAGTGGGCGATCATCGAGCCGTTGCTTCCGGAGCCGCCGAAGCGTGAGGACGGCAAAGGAAGGCCCAGGC
>JBLNBW010000343.1:0-5466 GCA_050260255.1 Rhodospirillaceae bacterium
GGCACAGCGTTTCGGCAAGCTCAGGCTCTATCGGCTCGGGCCCGCCTGCGTACTCGGTCGCGCGCTTGGGCGCGAGCTCGAGCTGCTCGAAGCGCGTCTCGACTTCGGTGCGATCGACGACGAGATCACGCAGCACCGGGAACGGCGTCAGCGGCTCGATGCGCATCTCGGGCTTGCAGCGCTCCTGGCACGCCAGCACCGGCACGCCGTTTACTTTCACGGCACACGTTCCGCAGCGTCCGGCGCGGCACGCGAACTGGTACGCGAGATCGCCGGCCTGGTGTTCGTAGATCGAGCGGATGACGTCGAGCACGCGCCAGTTGTCCTTGCCTTCCACCTCGTACGTTTCGTAGCGCGGCTGCTCGTCCACCGCCGGGTCGTAGCGGCGGATTTTCGCGCGCAGCTTGATGTCTTCGGGCATTATGCTGTCACTCCCATGTTCTCGCGTGCCGGCGATTTCTCCAGCGTCACGACGGCTTTCTTCTCCACGCGCAGCTGTCCTTCGCGCCGGCCCACGACAAGATTCGCCGTCCATGCGGGATCGGTCTGCGGGTAGTCGGTGCGGTAGAAGGCGCCGCGGGTCTCGGTACGCTCCAGCGATGCCGCCGCCATCGCTTCCCCGATGTCGAGCAGGTTTTCGAGCTCCAGAGCTTCCATCCATTCGCGGTTGAGTACGCGGGACTTGGTGTTAACTTTCACCGTCGGCAGCACATGGCTGCGCAGATTGCGAAAGGCGGCGAGCGCCTCGGTGAGCTTGGGGCCGCTGCGCACGAGACCGACGTGATCCCACATGAGCTTCTGTATGCGCCGCTTGACCTCGGGAGGGCGCACGCCTTCGTCGCGCGCCATGCAGGCTTCCAGCGCCGCCGCGCGCGCTCTTGCTTTCGCGAACTGAGCCCCGCCCACGCCTGCGTACTCGCGCGCATCCTCTGCCGCGGAGATGCCCGCGCGACGGCCGAATACTTGAATATCCGGCATCGAGCTTCCACCCAGTCGGTTGGCGCCGTGCACACCGCCGGCCGCTTCACCGCCGACGATGAGTCCCGGCACGCTAGACCGGCACCATGGATCGATCCGCACGCCGCCCAGCGTGTAGAGAGCGCTCGGCATCACCTGTATCGGCGCCTCGAGCCGCGCCTGCCCTTCGCCATAGTTCTCCAGCAGCCGCTTTACATAGATCGGCCGCTCCTTGAGGAACGACTCGAACACCTTCGGGTCGGGCAACATGAGCACGCCGCCCTCCGGCGTGCCGCGGCCCTCGAGGATTTCGAGCATGATTGCGCGCGCCAGCACGTCGCGCGTGCTGCCTTCCCGCCTCACCGGATCGTGCTTGAGCACGAAGCGCTCGCCCTTGGTGTTCACGAGGTGCGCGGCTTCCGCTTTGGGATCGAAGTGGCGCATGCCGTAATGCGCGGGCTCGGTGAGCGTATATCCGCGCGCGCTGGGCGGATAGACGAACGAGATCGGAATGAATTGCATGAACTCGATATCGACGAGTTCGGCTCCGGCACGCAAGGCGATGGCAATACCGTCTCCTGTATTGATCGCCGGGCCCGAGCTCGTTTCGTAGAGTTGCGAGGTCCCGCCGGTTGCGATGACGACGGCGCCGGCGGAGAAGTAACGCCATACGCCTTTCGACAGATCGAGCGCGAGACCGCCCACCGCACGTCCGTCGTCGTCCTGCACCACGTCCACCAGCATATGGAAGTCGCATATGCGTATGCCGCGCCTGTGCAACTGATGCAGCATCACTTCGGTAATGCCGATGCCCTCGTCCACCGATCCGAGCGTGCGCACGAACGTGCCGCCGCCGGTCATGGACATATAGTATTTGCGGATCTCGGTGCGGTCCCATGCGAGACCGTAGCTCTCGAGATCGTACGCGCGGTCCATCGCCTCGTCGGCGAGAATGCGCGCGAGGCGGTAGTCGTTGATGCCGGCGCCCGAGTCGAGCGTGTCGTGGAAGAACGCATCGGTCGTATCGCCGGGGTTCAGTCCCGAAACGGCGTTGTAGCGGCCACCCGACATGCGGGTGTGATTCGCGCGTCGCGGCCCCTTGGCGAGCAGGACGACCTTCGCGCCCGCATCGTGTGCGGCGATCGCGGCTCTCATGCCGGCGGCGCCGCTGCCGGCGATGAGCACGTCGGTCTGCTCGTGAAACACTTCGGTTATCGACATTGTTGATGCTCCGCTCGCTGGCTTACTTGAATTCCTGAACCCTGCCCTTGAGGGCGGCATCGACCCAGTTGTCGCCGAAGAGAATCTCCAGCGGCTTCTTGCCTTCCTTGATGTCGCGCGCCTGCTGGTACTCCATGTCCATACGTTTCCTCGCACGCGCGATCACCTCCTCCGCGACGCCGAGCGGAATGACCGCGACACCGTCGTCGTCGCCGACTACGATGTCGCCGGGACTCACGACGAGTCCGCCCACCTGGACCGGTACGTTGATCGCTCCCGGCGTGTTCTTCTGCGCCGAACGCGGGCACACCGAGCGACAGAAAAACGGGAATTGCTCTTCGCGCAACAATCGGATGTCACGCACGCAACCGTTGCTCACCACACCCGCGCACCCACGGTTGCGCGCCTGAAGCGACATGTTGTGCCCGAAGGAGCCGGTGTTGTTTTCCCGCCCTTCGTCGATCACCAGGACATCGCCCGGCTGCAGCATCGTGAGCGCCTTGTGCGTTGTGATGTTGTCATTGGGATAGTTGAGTACCGTGAACGCCACGCCCACCATGCGGATCCCTTCGAAGATGGGCCGGATCTCGGGCATCATGACGCCGTGGCGTCCCATGGTGTCCGCAAGCGTCGAAGTCCATATGCCGTCGAGCTGCGCGAGCAAGGCGGGCGAAGGCCGTGGGAAGGAATGATGAATCTGACCGTACATGGACATCCTCGGGTTATGCGGAGAGCCGGCTGATTTTCCCTGCAAACATGGCGAGCCGGAAACGCGTGGATGCTATCAGGGGCAGCGGTATCCGATAAAATTAAAAATATGGACCCCGTGATACGCTTTTTGCATAGCACGCGCGCGCAAAAAGCCAAGCCCGATTACAGCGCAGGCAGCGGTCCCTTGGGAGCCACTGCACCCCGTCCGGACACCGCCTTTCTGATGTCCAGTTTCTTGAGCGCAGGCGCGAAGAGCCGCATGAAGTCCAACATGTAACCGCGCAGATAGTTGTTTCGCCGGACGACGATGCCAAGCGTGCTCGGTGGGAACAGGCGTTTCGCATCGACGCGCCGGAGATTGATGTCGCGCTTCGGGTCAAAGGCAATGGTCGCGAGTATCGCGATCCCCAGCCCCATTTCGACGTACGCTTTGCTCACATCCGCGTCGATAGCGCTCAATACCACGTTCGGCGTGATGCCACTGTCGACGAAGGCCTTGTCTACGATAGAGCGCGCACTGAAGCCTTCATCGTACGTGATGACCGGATAGCGGGCGATTGCGGCGAGAGTGAGCGATCTCGCGCTCAACAGCGGGTGGTCTGGCGGCGTCACGACGCTGCGCGAAAGCCCATAGCACGGGATGACTACTACGTCCTCCGGCGGCTCCTGCGTCTCGGTGCAGATCGCGATGTCCGCCTTCCCCTGCGCGACGAGGTAGTGACATTGCGCCGGTGTGCCCTGCCGCAGGTTGAGCTTTACCTTGGGGTGTTCGCCCATGAACGTGCGTATTACCCGCGGCAGCACGTATCGCGCCTGAGTATGCGTCGTCGCGATCGAGAATTCGCCGGCGGCAACCTGGGACAATTCGTCGCTCAGACGCTGGATGTTGCTCGCGTCGTCGAGCATGCGGCGCGCGATGGCCACGATTTCGCGCCCCTGCGGCGTGACGTCCAGCAGGCGGTTGCGCTGGCGGATGAAAAGATCGAGCCCCAGTTCTTTTTCCAGTTCCTGGATTTGTCGCGTAATGCTGGGCTGCGTGCGGTACAGCGATTGCGATGCGCTCGATATGCTGAGGCCGTGGTCTATCACCTCGCAGAGCGCCTTGAGTTGCCTGAGATTCATACAATGCCAGAGGGGTATGGTCGTGCGCGGCCGATCATCTGGCCCACGCGGCCGCGTGTCAAGCGGATGACCACGTTGAAGCGACTTTACGCGAAGTGTAACCGGAGCGCCGACCGCGGCGCCAAGGCCGCGAACCGCGCACGATCGTTAGCGCAGGCTTGACGAGCCGGGCGAGAAACGGAAAGAGCGGACGGGGTCTAGTCGAAAAAGAACCGCCCAACTTTCACGCCGGTGACCCACGGCTTCTCGCGATTTTCGACTTCCAGCCAGAATTCGACTGCGACGCGCGCCGAGCCGTCGGGACGCTCTTCGACCGACAAGAGCCGCGAGCGCGCACGGATGCGCGAGCCGGTCACGAGGGGATCGAGAAAGCGGATGCGATCCCACCCCTGGTTCAGCGAGTACTTGCGCGGGTAGCGCGAATACATGGACACCGACCGGCTTAACCGCGGCAGGATCGCGATGCCCATGTTGCCGGGAGCAATCGTCCCGCCGAATCTCGATTTCGACGCACGCCCGACGTCGGTGTGTATCCACCCTGTTTCACCGGTAAGGTCGACGTAGGCGTCGATGAGCGCCTGGTCCACCACGAACCATTCGCCGGGCTCGGATTCCTTGCCGATGTCCCTGCGCATGGCCTGGAGCACTTCCGTCTTCGAGCAGCTCGCTTTCGTTCCGTCGGCGTCCATGGCTTTAGCGTTGCGCGATCAGTCGGCCCTCATGCCGACCTGCTTGATGACTTTCGCATTGAGCTTGAGCTCGCGCTCTATGAGCTCGCCGAATTCCTTGGGCCCCAGCGCGACCGGATCGGTGCCCTGCGCATCGAAGCGTTCCTTCACGTCCGGCGTCTTGAGCGCGAGCGCGGTTTTCTCATACAGATACTTGATGATGGCGGGCGGCGTGCCGGCGGGCGCAAGCAGGCCCTGCCATGGCGCGGTATTGAAGTCCTTCACGCCCGCCTCCGCGAGCGTGGGCACATCGGGAAGATACGGCACCCTCTCCTTTCCCGACGTGCCGATAACCTTCACGCGCCCGCTCTTGAGATGCGGCATGATCGTCGGCGGCGTGGTGAATATGAGCTGCACGTCGTTCTGGATCAGGGCGGTGAGCGCCGGCGCCCCACCCTTGAACGGCACCGACACCATTTCGGTATTGGTCAGTATCTTGAACACTTCTGCCGCCACTGCGCCCGAGCTGCTCGGCGTGGCAAGCGCGACGTTGAGCGAGTTCGGCTTGGCTTTCGCAAGCTTGATCAGCTCGCCGACCGAGTTCGCGGGAACCTGTACGTTGAGCGCGAGAAGCAACGGCTGCTGGCCCGCAAGGATCACCGGCGCGAAATCCTTGTGCACGTCGTATGGGATCTTCGTGCGCTGATAGATGAACGGGACGATCGTATGGGCCGCGTACGTGAACAAAAGCGTGTAACCGTCCGGTGTCGCTTTCGCTACGAGCTCG
>JBLNBW010000344.1:0-15112 GCA_050260255.1 Rhodospirillaceae bacterium
CCTCGGCGACAAAAAAGCGCGTGTCGTAACGCCGCGGCGCGCCAACCGGCGTTATCCAGTGGCTGAAGTACACGAGACGGTCCGCCGCGAGCATGAGCGCCTCATTACGCAGCACATCGAGGAAGGGACGCGTGCCCGCGTTCACCTCCGCGCGGTACGCGGCGTAGCGTCGGCGCACGCCGTCATCGTTGAGGCGCACGAGTTCTCCGGCTCTATCGTACGCGAGCAGCATGCCCGCCTCTTCGAAGCACTCGCGTATCGCCGCAGCCCAGTATGCCAGCGCTCCGCCCGCAGCACCGAGCGACGCCGTCGCTTGCGCTTCGTCGAGGCCGCAGCACAGATTACGCACTTCCGCTGCTGCATCTTCGGGATCCAGCGCACCGCCCGGAAAAAGAAACATGCCCGGCATGAACCCCGACTGATGGTTACGCTGCAGCATCAGCACTTGGAGCCGGTTGTCCACGTCGCGCACGAGGATGACCGTCGCCGCGGGCAAAGGTGTGATCTCGGACATCGTTATTTCACCAGAAGCTTGATGAGGCTCGAGGTATCGAGCCGGCCGCCGCCTTCGCGCTGGAGCTTCGCATAGAACTGATCGATGAGCGCCGTCGCAAGCAGCTGCGCGCCGTTCACGCGCGCCTCTTCCATCGCGATGCGCAGGTCCTTGCGCATGAGATCCACCGCGAATCCGAAGTCGAACTTGCCTTCGACCATCGTATTGCCGCGATTCTCCATTTGCCAGGAGGTCGCGGCGCCTTTCGATATGACCTCGATCACGCGCTTCGCGTCGAGCCCCGCATGAAGCGCGAACGCGAGCCCCTCGGCAAGGCCTTGCACGACGCCGGCCACGCAGATCTGGTTCACCATTTTCGTCTTTTGCCCGGCACCCGACGGTCCCATGAGGGTCACTGCGCGCGCATAGTGGGAGATGATCGGCCGCGCCTGCTCGAACGCATTCGCATCGCCTCCCACCATGACCGTCAGCACGCCCTGCTCCGCACCGGATTGCCCGCCCGATACCGGCGCATCGAGAAACTCGAGTCCGCGCTCGCGCGCCGCTGACGACAGCTCCTCGGCGAGTGTTGCCGACGCGGTCGTGTGGTCGACGAAGATCGCGCCGGGCCGCATCGCACGAAACGCACCGTCGCCGCCCAGCGTCACTTCACGTACGTCGTTGTCGTTGCCCACGCATGCGATGACCATGTCGGCGCCATCCGCCGCCGCAGCCGGTGTCTTCGCCGTACGGCCGCCGTACTGGACCGCCCACGCCTCCGCTTTGGCTGCAGTGCGGTTGTACACCGTCACCGCGTGGCCCGCTTTCGCGAGATGCCCCGCCATCGGGCCTCCCATGACGCCCACGCCTATGAATGCGATATTCATGCTGCCGGTACTCATGCTCTCCATTCCGTGCCGTCGATCTCCAGAGAGGGCATTCTACCGCACGCTGGCGCAGGCACGCCGCTCGCAGGACTTTCCGCTTATCGCAGCGTATAGCGCACGGCTATCAGACGAATTGGAACAATCAATTTCCCGCCGCGGCGTGCGCGCTGTACCCTCTCACCTCATCACTCTTTACACAGACAGGAGAGCTCAGGAATGAAAACCGTAGGCGAGAAACTCGAAGCGTTCAGCGTAGTCGGCGTGAAGCCCGGCTTCAATCAGCACGAAGAGAACGGTCAGTCGGCATTCGAGACGATCACCGAGAAATCGTTTCCCGGCAAGTGGAAAGTGATCTATTTCTATCCGAAGGACTTCACGTTCGTCTGCCCGACCGAGATCACCGGGTACGCCAGGCTCGCGAAGGACTTCGAAGACCGCGACGCAGTGCTCATGGCCGGTTCGACCGACAACGAGTTCTGCAAGCTGGCATGGCGCCGCGAGCACAAAGACCTCAAGGGGCTCAACCACTGGCAGTTCGCGGACACGACCGGCTCGCTGATCGACCAGCTCGGCGTGCGCGAGAAAAGCGCCGGCGTTGCGCTGCGGGCGACGTTTATCGTCGATCCGGACAACACGATACAGCACGTCACGGTCAACAACTTGAACGTAGGCCGCAGCCCGGAAGAGACGCTGCGCATACTGGACGCGCTGCAGACCGACGAGCTTTGCCCGTGCAACCGCGAAGTGGGCGGGAAAACGCTGTAACGTGAGCCTCACGTCCGCCCGGGTCTCTATGCCCGGGCGGCCTCATCCCAAGGTATCGATATGGAATTTCTGAAGCTGATTACCGACCGCATCCCGGATCATGCGAAAGACATACGCTTGAACTTGGGCAGCGTGCTCAGTCGCTCCAGCCTGCCACTCGAGGCGGCGCTGGGTGTGGCGCTCGCAGCGGCCTACGCCGCGAAATGCCACACCATCGTCGATGCCATACGGGCCTCGGGCCAGATGTCGGACACCGAGGTGCACGGCGCGCTCAGCGCGGCGGCGCTCATGGCGATGAACACCGTGTGGTACCCGTACCTCGACATGGCGGGCGACGAAGACTTGAAGACACAGCGCGCCGAGCTGCGCATGAACGCCTACGGCACGCACGGCGGCATAGACAAGCAGCGCTTCGAGCTGTATTCACTCGCGGCGAGCATCGTCGGCAAATGCCACTTCTGCGTGCGATCGCACTATAAGCTGCTCAAGGAAAACGGCATGACCGCCCTGCAGCTGCGCGACGCCGGGCGGATCGCTGCGGTCGTCGCAGCAGCCGCTGTCGTGCTGGCGGTGGAAAGTTAGCGTGAAGGATTAGACAGCAGAGCACGCGGGGGACGACGCAACAAAAAATTTTGCCGCCGAGGACGCGAAGGGAGCTCAGATACGCGTTTGCGCGTACGCCGCCACGTGTAGATCATGCCGCGGCGGATCGCATTTTCCAACCTCAATTCACGTTATTGCCTTCCTTGCTGTCCTGTGCGCCCTTCGGGCCGTTGAAGCTTTCGGCTTCGACATAAACGCAGCGTTCGCCGCAACAGACTGGCGATGCACGAGGAGTTAGCCGGCCTGCCGTCTTGGTGTCCGTCGCGTCTGGGCGGGATGCTTTCGGAAGTGAACTACCGCGTCTCGCACCCCGCCACCGTTGCTTTCGGCGCTTCGACGAGCTCGGGTAGCGTGACGCCGTTCCGTATCGCGGTCATTTCGGCGAGGATCGCGACAGCGATTTCCGGAGGCGTCTTGCTGCCGATCTTGAGGCCCACCGGACCGTGCAAACGATCGATCTCCGCCCGCGACAGATCGAACTCTGCCAGGCGCTTGCGTCGCGCGTCGTTGTTCTTCCTCGAGCCTATCGCTCCGACATAGAAAGCGGGCGACTTGAGCGCTTCCAGAAGCGCCATGTCGTCGAGCTTGGGATCGTGCGTGAGCGTCACGACTGCGCTGTGACCGTCGAGCTCGAGCTCGAGGACCACGTCATCAGGCATACCACGCTTGAGCTCCACGCCCGGGACCGCCCACCCCTCCGCGTATTCCTCGCGCGGGTCGCACACCGTCACGTGATAGTCCAACGCCTGCGCCATCTGCGCGAGATACTGCGACAGCTGACCGGCGCCGATAATGAGCAGCCGCCAGCGTGGTCCATGCACGGTGGTGAGCGTCGCGCCGTCGAACGCGAGCTGGTCGCGCCAGCTGCCGGCAGCGAGACTCACTTTGCCGGTCTTCATGTCGAGCTTGCGCACGACGAGCTCGTGGCGCTCCACGCGTGCCAGCAATTCGTCGAGCCCGCTTTCGCGCGACAGCGGCTCCAGCACGAGCTCGAGCGTCCCGCCGCACGGCAGACCGAAGCGTTTCGCTTCCTCGGCGCTCACGCCGTAGCGCGTGGTGACCGGCTTGTCCTGCACCAGTGTCCCGCTCTTGACGCGATCGATCATGTCGTCTTCGACGCAGCCGCCCGACACAGAGCCGACCACCATGCCGTCTTCACGTATCGCCGTCAGCGCACCTATCGGCCGCGGCGCCGAGCCCCACGTCTTCACGACGGTGGCCATGATCGCGCGCCGTCCGGCTTTCACCCACTCGGACGCGGTTCTCAAAACCTGCAGATCGACGCTATCCACGCGCTCCTCCTGACTCTGTATTGCGACGTATGCCGCATACGATTGCAAAAGATTATAACCGAGCCCCCGTACGCGCGTTGCGCGGCCCCTGTTGCTGCGTTAGCATGGATTCCACTCCTACGCAAAACAAGCAGCATGTTGCACACTCAAAGCATCTGGCACCGCGGGCGGTCGGCCGCCTTTCCGCGCACATCATCATGAATACCACGTCCTTTTTTCGACGGCTCGTCCGGTCCGTCGTTCCCGCCGGCGAGCGCGGACGCATAGATCGCCAGGTAAAGCGCGTGGTACAGCTGTGTCACGGACTGCTCTCGGAACGCGGCGAGGTGTCCGGTGCAGCCCTCGCCCGCGACACGCTCAATGCTTACCAGTCGCTGCCTGACGCAGCGCTGCCCGCGTTCTTCGACCGGCTCGTGAGCGAGTTTTCGCCCAACCCGCTCGCGCTCGAGCAGGCGTACGAGGCCTATCGTGCGCAGCCGACGCAGGACAATCTCATACGGCTGCAGCACGCGGTCGAGCCTCCGCGGCAGGAGCTCTTCCGCAGGCTGAACATGGCGCCCGGAGGAACGGCGGTCCTCGTCAACATGCGCCGGCGGCTGCTCGGCACGTTGAAGGCACGGCCCGAGTGGCGCGGCATCGATGCCGATCTGTACCACCTGCTCGTCTCATGGTTCAACCGCGGCTTCCTCGAGCTGCAGCGCATCGACTGGCAGACGCCGGCCATCGTGCTGGAAAAGCTGATCCAGTACGAAGCCGTACACGAGATTACCGGATGGAAGGACTTGCGCCGCCGCCTCGAAGGCGACCGCCGCTGCTTTGCGTTTTTCCATCCCGCGCTGCCCCACGAACCGTTGATCTTCATCGAGGTGGCGCTTTCGCGCGGCATGTCGTCGTCGGTGCAGCCGCTGCTCGCGCCCGATGCGCCCGCAATGGATCCGGGCGATGCCGATACGGCGATTTTCTATTCGATCACCAACTGCCAGGAGGGCCTGCGCGGCGTGTCGTTCGGCAACCTGCTCATCAAGCAGGTCGCTCAACGCCTGGGACAGGAATTCCCGCGCATCAAGACATTCGCGACGCTGTCGCCGGTCCCCGGCTTCCGCGCCTGGCTGAACGCCGCGGCGCCGCGCCTTGGCGAGACGCCGCAGGGCGAGTTCATGGCCGAAGCGCTGCGGCGGCTGGAAGATGGGGACTGGCACCGGCAGACGAAGACGGCGGATGCCCTGCGCAAGATACTCATGCCGCTGTGCGCGCATTACCTCGTCAACGGCGGAGGCGACGGCAACCACTTCGATCCGGTCGCCCGCTTCCACCTCGGCAACGGTGCGCGCCTGGAGCGGCTCAACTGGCTCGCTGACACGTCCAAGCGCGGCATGCAACAATCCGCCGGCATGATGGTGAACTATCTCTATCGCCTCGATCAGGTCGAAGAGAATCACGAAGCATTCGTGCGCGACCACCGTGTCGTCGCATCGTCGGAAATACGCAAGCTGCTTCGCGAGTATCCGAGCGCGAAGGCGAAGCGCACCGAAGAGCCGCCGGTGGCCGCCCTGCCGAAGCCCGCGTCGTAGCGCCCGCCGATTGCGGCCCCGGTCGTGCGCGGCTAGACTACCGCGCACCATCACCTGCCGGGTACTTCCATGCTCAAGATCTGGGGCCGCAAGAATTCCATCAACGTACAGAAAGTGCTGTGGTGTTGCGCCGAGCTCGGGCTCGCCTACGAACGCATCGACGCCGGCATGCAGTTCGGCGTCAACGACACCCCGGAATATCGCGCGAAGAATCCCAACGGCCTCGTGCCGACCATAGAAGACGACGGCTTCGTGCTGTGGGAATCGCACGCGATCGTGCGCTATCTCGCCCGCCGTCACGGCATGGGAACGTTGTGGCCATCGGACGCCCGGATCGCCGCCGATGCCGACCGCTGGATGGAGTGGTACAGCACCACGCTGTGGCTCGCGATGCGCCCCGTCTTCTGGAATCTCGTGCGCACGGCGCCGGAGAAGCGCAATCAGGCCGAAGTGGCCGAGAACCAGAAGAAGCTCGTCGACTATTTCGGCATCGTCGATCGTGAGCTCTCCGGCAAGTCGTATATCGCGGGAGACGCATTCAGCATGGGCGATATCCCGCTGGGTGTGGCCGCCTTCCGTTGGTACAACCTTCCCTTGGAGCGGCCTTCCTACCCCAACCTGGACCGCTGGTACCAGCGCCTTTGCGAGCGGCCCGCGTTTCGGGACCACTGCATGGCGGCACTTACGTGAGAAAGGAGTCAGGAGTGAAGAGTGAGAGGTAAAAAGTTATCCGGCGACGCTCCGTCGAGCGCCGCCGTGGATGCACCTCACTCCCTACCTCTTGCTCCTCACCGCGCAGCGCGCGTCTACCGGTACTACGACCTGGTGATGGCCGCCTTCATCACCGTGCTCGTATGCTCGAATCTCATCGGCCCGGCCAAGATCGCGCAGATTGAAGCTCCGCTGGTGGGATCGCTCACGTTCGGCGCCGGCGTACTGTTCTTTCCGATCTCGTACGTCTTCGGCGACATCCTCACCGAGGTGTACGGCTATGCGCGTGCGCGCAAGGTGATCTGGGCCGGATTCGCCGCCCTGTTCTTCGCGTCCGTCATGGCGAGCATCGTGGTCGCCTTGCCGCCCGCGCCCTTCTGGCAGCATCAGGCCGCCTACGAAGTGGCCTTCGGCTCGACATGGCGCATCATTGCCGCATCCATGGCGGCGTACTTCTGCGGCGAGTTCGTCAACTCGTACGTCCTCGCCCGTATGAAGGTCCTGACCTCGGGCCGGTGGCTCTGGACGCGCACCATAGGATCGACGATCGCCGGGGAAGCGGTCGACTCGCTGTTGTTCTATCCGCTCGCGTTTTATGCATCGGGCATCATCCCGAACGACAAGCTTCCGCTGGTGATGACGGCGCAGTTCGTCACCAAAGTGGCCGTGGAAGTGGTCTTCACGCCGGCCACATACAAGATCGTGGGCTGGTTGAAGCGCGTCGAGCAGGAAGATTATTACGACCGGAACACCGACTTCACGCCGTTCGCACTGAAGGCGTGACAGCGGTCAATCGCCGGTCGGCGCGAGACGAAACTCGATCACAGCCGGGTTCGCACGCAGGCTATCGGCAAGCCGGCGCAGGTTGAGCTTGTCCAGTGTGCGTATGACGCCGCGATATTCGAAGTAATTGGACCCGGCGTTCAGGTGGTATCCGACCTCCGCCACCGCGAAGCCGTGCGCGCGCACCAGTGCCCGGAACTCGCCTTCGGGCAACGGCTCCCCGTTTGCGAAACGTATCGAGTAACGGACATAGAAGAGCGAAGGCATGCGGCCTTCTATCCACCGGAATACCGAAAGCGTGCCCAGCGTCAGCATGGTGCCCACCAGCACGGGAAAGTAGAAACCGGCACCGCACAGCACGCCGATCGCCGCCGTGATCCAGATCGAAGCGGCGGTCGTCAGGCCGCGCACCGACAGCCCTTCCTTCACGATCACCCCGGCTCCCAGAAAGCCGATGCCGGTCATGATGCCCTGCGCCATCCGCGTGGGGTCTATTCGGACCACATCGGGGCCGGCGGCAAACCACAGCCCCTGGTACACCGTCACGAGCATAAGGAGCGCGGAGGCCATGCATACCAAGGCGTGCGTGCGGAAACCCGCCGGGCGGCCGCTGTAGCTGCGCTCGTAACCGATGAGCCCCCCCGCCGCCAGGGCGGTGAGAAGGTGGACGACGATGTTCGTGTAGTTGGAATCCAATCTTCCGCTCCGTGCGCTGCGATCAGCCTTTCACACACAGCACCTGTTTCAGCGTATGTACGACCTCGACCAGGTCCGACTGGTGCTGCATTACGGTATCGATATTCTTATATGCGGATGGTATTTCATCCAGCACCCCGCTGTCTTTGCGACACATCACGCCGGCCGTCTGCTCCGCGAGGTCCCGCGTCGTAAAGGCCTTCTGCGCCGCACCCCGGCTCATGCGCCGGCCTGCTCCGTGCGCGCACGACTCGAAGCTCTCGTCCACGCCCTTCCCGCGCACGATGTACGACTTGGCGCCCATGCTGCCCGGAATGATGCCGAGCTCCCCCCGGCCCGCACGTATCGCCCCTTTGCGCGTCACCCACACCTCCTTGCCGTAATGACGCTCGCGCTGTACGTAGTTGTGATGGCAGTTCACCGCCTCTTGGGTGAGCTCGAATGCAGGAAGGTGACGGCGTGCAGCGGCGAGCACGAGGTCCATCATGCTGCGGCGGTTGGCGGCCGCATAGTCCTGCGCCCAGCCCACCGCTTCGACGTAATCGTCGAAGTGCTGCGAGCCTTCGCGGAGGTAAGCCAGGTCCCGGTCGGGGAGATGGACGTCCTGCCGCTCGATGTCGCGGCGGGCGAGCTCGATGAAGTAGGTCCCTATGGCGTTGCCAATGCCGCGGCTGCCGGAGTGCAGCATGACCCAGAGGTAGTCGCTTTCGTCCAGACACAGCTCGATGAAATGGTTGCCGCCGCCCAGGGTGCCCATCTGCTGCGCCCAATTCTGCGTGCGGGGAAACTTCTTCCCGAGTTGCGGATGACGGGCAAGCAGGCGATCTAGACCCGGCCGCAGCGCCGCCGCGGCAGGCTGAATCGCGTTGTCCCGGTGCTGCTCTCGCCCGACCGGAACGTCGCGACTGATCTGGTTGTACACACGCCGCAGCGACTTCTCGTCGATGTCCTTTCCGGTGAGGCTGGTGCGCGCGGCGATCATGCCGCAGCCGATGTCGACACCGACCGCCGCCGGTATGACGGCGGCATCCGTGGCGATCACCGTGCCGACGGTGGCGCCTATGCCGGCGTGCACATCCGGCATTGCGGCCACGTGGTGGTGGATGATGGGGAGCTCGGAAAGATTCACGAGCTGCCGGCGTGCCGATGCTTCGACCTCGTCGGTAAAGACCTTCACCGGCACGCGACCTTCGTTCAATACGATTCCGACAGGCATATGACGAATGAAAACGGATTGCAGTAATTACACCATGATGGCCGCATGCAAGCATGCTTATTGAGGAGTGGGCACGGCGGTTGCTCTCAGCGGCGGCCTCCATGCCGGGGGCATATCTTCAACTCTCTGACAGGGGTTAATCATGAACAACTTTTTCAAGGAGAAAGGCCTCGCGCTGACCGTAGCAGCCGCGGGCCTGACCTTGGCAGCATCGGCGCACGCCACCATGCTGCTGCCAGGATCCGGCCCGCTTGCAGTCGACATACTCGGAGCCGCACCCGGCGGAACCGTGCTCGCAACGAACTCCGGAACGGTGTCGACGCCACACTGGAGCGGCACCTTCCGCACCGCCGTCGTCGACGGCCCCGAACCCGGGGTAAACCTCGATTTCTACTACCAGGTGAGCAACGACGCGAGCTCCACCGACGCCATAGGCCGCATATCGGGCGCGGACTTTCCCAACGTCTTCACCACCACCATGTTCCAGACGGCAGCGGCGTACGACATCTTCATCGCGGGCGGCCAGGCCGCCACGAGCGCCGACCGCGACAACCTGGGCTCCGTTGGCTTTGCCTTCCTGCCGGGTCAATCGGGTACTGGCAAGATCGACCCGGGCGAGACGAGCTACACCTTGATCATACGAACGAACGCAACCGCCTATGACTCCGGCTATATGGCCATCACGAACGGTACAGCGACGTATGTGCAGGCGTTCCAACCGGTCGTGCCGGAGCCGGGCACGCTCGCGCTGCTGGGCAGCGGCCTGCTCGCGATTGGCGGCGTAGCACGCCGGCGCACGAAATAACGGTCCACCCGGCAACCCAGTTAACACGGCAGTTCCTCCGCCCTCGAGCCGGGTTCGCCCGGCTTTTTTTCTGCCCATCGGCGTTCACCCGCGATACGGTATGCCGCAGCTGTGCACGCCCCGCCGCGGATGCACGCCGCGGCTCGCGAGATAGTGCGGTATCGAATCCATCGACAATGCGACGCTCGATGACGGGCCTATGATCACCTCGTCGATGTCTATCGGCCGGCCGGGACCGACGGTGATGGAAAACTCGCGATAGGGAATGAGCGTAAAGCGGCCTATCCGGTACTTCACGTCCGCGTCGGCGAGATCCCGGAACACCGGCGATATCACACGCCACTCGCGCTCCTCCCGAAACGACCAATGCTTGAGCACGGCAGAGAGCAGGAGCAGCTCGTCCGTAAATCTCTCGAATAGCGGGTAGTACTGCGGCTTGGGGGCCCGCTCGAGCGCACCTTCCCATTGCTGTGCCTGGGCGAATATCGCATCGATGATGCGCCCTATCATCTGCCGCTGCCGGTCCGCATCGTAAACGCACTTCACGAGGCGATAGCCCTGTGCTCCGGCAAGCTGGACGACGTCGGCAGCGGGGAATCCCAGACTCACGCCTAGGCCGTGCGGCGTATAAGCGCGCCACTGGCTCAGCAGATTGCCTTCCTCCGTGAACGAGCAGAGGAACAGCTGGTGACGATTGAGTCCCCGATCGATCAGCCAGTGCCGGAGCTGCGTCAGCACTTCCGCCTCGTACGGCGGTGCGCGCGGCAGCAGGTCCATGATTTCCGCGATCATGAAGTCCTGAGCGTGCTGGATCTCTTTCATGTCCGAGAGATAGTGTGCGTTGCTGGCCCACAGCACCTGGTCCTCGACGATTTCCAGCAGCCCGGCAAGAGAGGTGTAGTGGTACAGGGTGCTCTGCGGAAGCGGGTCGTACTCGATGAAATACGTGTCGTGCATCGGCGCCAACGGACGTAACACCTCACCCGTCTGGCAAATGCCGCGCCGGAATCCTGGAACGCTCGTTGCTTCGTGTCGGATCCAAGTGATCCTGCCGGAGACCGAGATGAACGACGAGCGCACACCACCGCAGCGGGACGACGACGAGCGTCGGCTGCAGGAAGAGCTGGAGCAGGAATTTTATACCGCGCTGCGCGCAGCCGGCGCGTCGGCGGAAGAAGCCCAGTCGTGCCTCAACGCCGAAGGTAGGAAGCTACTTCGCTGCAGTTGAAGCCGGAGGCCCGGCCCGAGCTGGCGACAAAGGCGTCGGCGCGGCACTTCCTCCTGCGGGCGCGGCCTGCACCGTTTGCGTCTGGGGGCTGGGCGCTGCGATGGCACCGGTGTTCGATCCAAACACCCAGTCCGAGTATTTCTGTTTCCCCGCGAACGCCTCTCGCGCTCCGGTGAAGTTGCCTGTGCGTAGCGGACGCGCCGTCGAGAGACTGTGAACGGCGACTATCCCGCCCTCAGGTTGCTTCACCAAGCCCCATTCCGCCTTACCCGTCATGGGATCCACGTAGATCTTGCGCAGGTGACGCCGCACCGTCGGGAAGCGCTCATCGCGCACCAGCGCTGCCAGGCTCGTCGGAAACCGCTGCGCGCCAGGCGATGCTTCGTAATACGACGTGATCGCGCGGCGGAATTCCTCCCCGATGAACAGGAGTTCCTCTTCGCGCTCCCGTTGCATCGTCGTGCGCCAGAGCTCTCCCGTGATGGCGAGGCCCACGCCGGCAAGTGCCACCCATATCAGCACCACGACATAGGTGTAGCCGGCGGCGCGCGCCGGCTTACCAGTCCGCATACGGCGTTCCGTCCGGCGCCTTGCCTTCCGCGCCGCTTCGGATGTCGTACACACCCGACTCTCCCCGGTCGCCTGCAGGCGGCACCACCACCCACGTCGCCTCGCTTTGGGTCACCGGATCGTAAGGCAGGCGACGCAGATAGCGCTTTTCCACCAGCTGCGCGAGATTTTCGGGATAGCGGCCGGTATCGCCGTAATACTTGTCGATGGCGTCGCGCGTCGCCGCAAGCGTCTGACGGAGTGCTGAGTCGCGCGCCCGATCGGCACTCTGAAAGTAGCGCGGAATGGCTATCGTCAGCAACGTCGCGATGATGGCCATGACGACCAGTAGCTCGACGAGCGTGAATGCGCGTATGCGATGCATCGTCACCAGCTCCGATAAGGAATGCCGTTGAGACCTGTGCCGGTCGCGAGCGAATAGACGTCGTAGACGTCGGCGCCTTCGCTCGGCGCGTCGGGCGGGCTGACATAGCTGCGCTTGCCCCAGGTGTCCACCGGATCCGCCGCTCCGTCGGCGAACGGATCCCGCGGCAGACGGCGCAGGAAGTAGATCTTGCGTCGGTCCGGCCGTTTCGCATCTTCGACGCCGCTGACCAGCACACCCAAGTTGCGGGGGTAGCCCGACTCGTCGGCCTTGCGGACGATGCGCCCCTCGTCGGCAGCTTTCTTGTACGCGTCGATCGCCTCCCGGATCTGCCGCAGCGCGACGCGCAGCTCCTGCTCCTTGTGCCGCTGCACGGTAAGCTGTGCGAGCGGCAACGTGACCGTTGCGAGCAGGCCCACGATCGCGACGGTCACGACGAGCTCCACGAGCGTAAAGCCATGAGACGGCTTGCGCTTCATGTCACGGCGCCGCAAGCTCTATGGTGGCCGGGGGCGGGGCGGCGACCGGGACGTTCGATTGCGCCCCATCGCGCCCCATCGCGTTCTGGACGCTGACCTCCGTCCGACCGGGCGCTTTCCCGACCACCCGGAACCTCACGTCCGCCCGCGCCATGCTGCCGCTTTTCGCGAGCTGCACCGGAAGCCGGCCGTTTGCGCCTGCGGCATCGGGTGCTGCCGGCACGAGCTGCGACGGATCGTAGACCAGCTCCGCGCTCGCCGTCGCGGCGCTCGGATGCGGCAGCAATGCGACGCTGACGGTGACCTCCGAGCCGGGCGCTGCGCGCGCCGGCGCGGAGAGCTGGAGCGTCGCTGGAGCCGTCGCGGGCGGCGCAGGTCGCGCGCCGGGCGGCATGGGACCAGGGGATGGCGCGACTCCCGTCGGAGTGGGTGTCCCCGACGCCGCAACGCTGCCCGGGTCCGTCGGACCGAGCACGAGCGGCGCCGCGCCGACGGCCGATTCGGTGCCCGAGTAGAACTCGGCTTTCACGTGGTCGGCACGGGCGAGATTGCGCACGACGCGTGGCGTGATGAGCAGAACGATCTCCGTCTTGCCGCGCGTATCGAGATTGTTCGAGAAGAGGCGCCCGACCACCGGCAGATCGCCCACGCCGGGGAGCCGGTTGGCGGTGCTGCGCTCTTCGTCCTGTATCAGCCCGGCCAGCACCTGCGTCTCGCCGTCGCGCAGCCGCAGCACCGTCGCCGCATTCCGCGTTCCGACCTGGTACGCAAGGCCCCCGCCCGTCGTCGGCACTTCCCGCACGATATTGCTCACCTCGAGGCCTACCTTGATCCCGACGTCCCCTTCGAGATGTATCGTCGGCTCGACTTCGAGCTTGAGACCGACGTCGAGGTAATTCACCGACGCGGACACGCCCACATTCGCCGTCGACGTGGTGGTAATGACCGGCACGCGATCGCCGATATGAACCTTCGCTTTCTCGCGGTTCTTCACCCGTATGCGGGGATTGGCGAGCACGTTGGCGTAGCCGTCCTGCTGCCGCAAATTGAGGACTACCGCCGGCGTGGCGACGAATCCCACCAGCGGACCGCTCGCGCGCATCACGCTGTTCGCGACCCCGACAGTCGCCGGGTCCTGGAAGGAGACGCGGTCTGGAAAGCGCACGCCGAGTTCCTTCAGCCGGTTGCTGCTCACCTCCAGCACTTCGACTTCGAGCGTCACCTCGGGATCCGCCATGTCCTGCGTCTCGATGAGCTTCTCGGCGAGACGTATGGCTTCCGGCGTGTCCTTCATGACGAGCAGATTGAGCTTTTCGTCGATGTAGACGTCGCGCGTCTTCACAACGGTGCGCACGAGATTCATCATGGCCTTCACGTCCACGTTGCCCACATAGAAGCTGCGCACCACGAGCTCCTGATATTCCTTCTGCTTTGCGGGCGTGTTGGGATAGATGAGAAGGGTGTTGTCGTTCAGCACTTTGCGCTCGAGCTGGCTCGTGAGCAGGATCAGCTTGATCGCGTCTTCGACCGTCGTGTTGCGCACCGCGATGGTCGTCTTGAGATCGGGCCGCACTTCCTTGTCGAACACGAAGTTGATTCCCGTGGTACGCCCTATCACTTCGAACACCGACCGGATGTTCGCTTCGCGGAACTCCAACGTGACCTTCTTCCCTATCGCGGACTTGAGCACGGGCGGTATCAGGCTCTGCGTCGTTTTCGCGTCGTTCACACGGCGCAGCAGGTTGCGGGCGTCGTGGTTGCCGGGATTCTCGTTGAGCACGGTGCGCAAGCGGGTTTCCGCTTCCACGTAGTTCTGCTTGGCGAACCAGGCTTCGGCCTCTTTGACCAGGGCGGCATGCCGGCGGTCTGCCGCGATGCCTTCCAGACCGGCTTTGGCGCGCGGCTGTTCCGGGTCTATCGCAAGCGCTCGTTTGTACGCCGCCGCAGCTTCGTCGAGCTGGCCCGCCGCACGCGCGTTATCGCCCTGGGTGACGAAACGCGACGATGCGAGATCGCGCTGACGCACCCATTCGAACCGAAGCGCCTGGTCGCGCGGATTCTCCTGCGCTGCGCGTGCCAGCATGTCGAGGCCGGCTTGCGTCTCCCCGCTCGCGATCATGCGCCGCGCTTCCATTTGCGTCGTGTCGCTCGCGCATCCCCCAATGAGGATCAGCGCCAAGGCCATGGCGGCAAATTTCATCGATAGTTACTCCCACTCCCGGTTTGCAACACCTGCCGCTGCTTGAGCGGCAGATAAGTGATGAACACCGCGTCGTTGGTGATCTCTTCGACGCGATACTGGTTGTCGAGCACGTCTCCGGACTTTGCCGTATAGCTGCGCTCGCCGCGCTGAAGGAATACGTACTGCTTTCCGTCCTCCGTCATGCGGCCGAAATACGTGTAAGGCAGCGCTGGCGCGGTCGGCGGGGCAGGCTTCTGTACCACGGGCGGGGCCCAACTGCGTGCGGCGAAGAGATCGGCCTTCGCTTCGGGGAACGCCGGGCGCTTGAGATCGACATCGACCGCTCCAGCCGCCTCGCCCGAGATCTTCGGTGCGTTGACCGCATCGGCCTTCGCTGCCGTCGGGGCTGATTCAACGGCCGACGCCACCGCGTCGGTTTTCTCGCTTTGCGCGCTGACCCATGCCGT
>JBLNBW010000345.1:0-5720 GCA_050260255.1 Rhodospirillaceae bacterium
GCGGCAGCATGAGACGCGGCACGAAGCGCTTGCCGTTCCATGACGGACGCATTGCCGCACGCCCGACGCCGAGTATCGCCACTTCCGGCGCGTTGATGATGGGCGTGAAATAGGTGCCGCCTATGCCGCCCAGGCTCGAGATGGAGAAACATCCGCCTTGCAGATCGGTCGGCGCAATCTTGCCTGCGCGCATGCGGCCGCTGGTTTCGGCGAGCTCACGCGCGATTTCGAGCAACCCCTTCTTGTCCACGTCGCGTATGACGGGCACGACCAGCCCGTTCGGCGTGTCGACGGCGATGCCGATGTTGTAATAGCGCTTCACCACCAGGCTTTCCCCGTCGGTGGACAGCGAAGCGTTGAAATCCGGGAATTGCTTGAGCGCGACGACCGATGCTTTCATCAGGAACGAAAGCAGCGTGAGCTTCACCCCGTCTTTCTGCGCCGTCTCGCTCTGCGCCTCGCGGAAGCTTTCCAGATCGGTGATATCCGCATCGGCCTGTTGCGTGACGTGCGGTATGGTGACCCAGTTGCGATGCAGCGCGGGGCCCGACAGCTTGCGTATGCGCGACAGCGGCTGTATGTCGACCGGGCCGAATTTGGCGAAATCGACCTCCGGTGCAGGCGCGATCTGCAGCCCCAGGCCTGCGCCGCCTGCTGCCGGACCACGCGCAAGCTCGCCCTTCACATACGCTTGCACGTCGTCTTTGAGGATGCGGCCTTTGGGGCCCGTCGGCTGAACGCGCGATAAATCGACACCAAACTCGCGTGCGAGATGGCGCACCGAGGGACTCGCATGCGCTGGACTCGGGCCCGAGACCGGGCCGCGGGCCACAGGCGGCGCCGCTTGTGGGCGTGCCGCCGGGGCGGGCGCGGCAGCAGGTGCCGGCTTGGGCTGTTCCTCACGCGGCGCTGGCTGCACAGCCGGCGCCGGCTTGGGCGCTTCGGTCTTCGCGGGCTGCTGCTCGGTGGGCGCTGCCGCGCCGCCTGCCTTCTCCAGGGTGAGCACGAGGGACCCTTCGGATACTTTGTCGCCGACGCGGACTTTGACTTCCTTCACCGTCCCGGCCACCGGCGAGGGCACCTCGAGCGTCGCCTTGTCGGACTCGAGCGTGATGAGCGAATCCTCAGCGCCCACCGCATCGCCGGGCTGCACGAGCACTTCGATCACCGGAATATTCTTGAAGTCGCCGATGTCCGGCACTTTCACTTCGACGATATCGCTCATCTCTTGTCGCTGTGCTTTCGGTGTAGTCGCCTTAGACCGTCGTCGGATTCGGCTTCTCGGGATCGATGCCGTACTTCTTGATCGCTTCCGCGACGCGGTTCCGCTCTACCGTGCCTTCGGCGGCCAGCGCATGGAGCGCGGCCACAGCGACGTAATAGCGGTCCACTTCGAAGAAGCGCCGCAGCGCGCTGCGCTTGTCGGAACGCCCGAAGCCGTCGGTGCCGAGCGCTATATATTCCCGCTTCGGAAGGAAGGCGCGGATCTGATCCGCGTACACCTTCATGTAGTCCGTCGCAGCAATCACGGGTCCCGGGTGATCCTTGAGGCAATTCTCGGCGTAGGTGGCGCGCGGCTTCTCTTCCGGATGGAGCATGTTCCAGCGCGCCACCTCCAGCCCTTCGCGACGCAGCTGGTTGAAGCTCGTCACGCTCCAGATGTCCGCGGCCACACCGAAGTCCTTCTCGAGCAGCTCCGCGCCCGCGATCACTTCGCGCAGGATCGTGCCGCTGCCCATCAACTGCACGCGCGGCTGGTTCTTCTTGCCCTTCGTGGACGAGAGCAGATACATCCCTCTCAGGATGCCTTCTTCCGCGCCTTCCGGCATCGCCGGCTGGGCGTAGTTCTCGTTCATGACGGTGATGTAGTAGAAGACGTCTTCCTGCTCGACGTACATCCGCCGCATGCCGTCGTGAATGATCACCGCCAGCTCATAGGCGTAGGTCGGGTCATACGACACGCAGTTCGGTATGACGGACGCAAGTATCATGCTGTGCCCGTCCTCGTGCTGCAGGCCCTCGCCGTTCAACGTCGTGCGGCCGGCGGTGCCGCCCATGAGGAAGCCGCGCGCGCGCATGTCGCCCGCCGCCCACCACAGGTCGCCCACGCGCTGGTAGCCGAACATCGAGTAGTAGATGAAGAACGGGATCATCGACTGCGCGTGCGTGCTGTACGCGGTCGCTGCGGCGATCCACGAGCACATCGCGCCCGCTTCGTTGATGCCTTCCTCGAGGATCTGGCCGTTCTTGTCTTCCTTGTAGTACATGAGCTGCGCGGCATCCTGCGGCGTGTAGAGCTGGCCGACGTGCGAGTAGATGCCGAGCTGGCGGAACATGCCTTCCATGCCGAAGGTGCGCGATTCGTCCGGGACGATCGGCACGACGAGCTTGCCGATCTTCTTGTCACGGATGATCGTATTGAGGATCCGCACGAAGGCCATCGTCGTGGAGATCTCGCGCCCTTCGGTGCCTTTGAGCTGCTGCTCGAACGCCGAGAGCGGCGGGATCTCGAGCGGCGCCGGTGCAGCGCGGCGGCGGGCGGGCAGCGAACCGCCCATCGCTTCGATGCGGCTCTTCAGGTACTGCATCTCGGGCGAGTCTTCGGCCGGGCGGTAGAACGGCGCCTTCTCGACCTCCTCGTCCGGTATCGGCACGTTGAAGCGGTCGCGGAAGGCGCGGATGGACGAGGTGCCCATCTTCTTCTGCTGATGCGTGATGTTCTGGGCTTCGCCCGCTTCGCCCATGCCGTAGCCCTTGATCGTCTTGGCGAGAATCACGGTCGGCTGGCCGCGATGCTTGAACGCGGCCGCGTAAGCTGCGTAGACCTTGTGCGGGTCGTGGCCGCCACGGTTCAACCGCCAGATGTCGTCGTCGGACATGTTGGCCACCATGTCGGCGAGCTCGGGATATTTGCCGAAGAAGTGCTGGCGCACATATGCGCCGTCGTGCGACTTGAACGCCTGATAGTCGCCGTCGACGCATTCTTCCATGCGCTTTAGCAGCACGCCGGTCTTGTCTTTCGCGAGCAGCGGATCCCAGTAGCTGCCCCAGATCACCTTGATCACGTTCCAGCCCGCGCCACGGAAGGCGGACTCGAGTTCCTGGATGATCTTGCCGTTGCCGCGCACCGGGCCGTCGAGGCGCTGCAGGTTGCAGTTCACCACGAAAATCAGGTTGTCGAGGTGCTCGCGGCCGGCGAGAGAAATTGCGCCCAGCGACTCGGGCTCGTCCATTTCCCCGTCGCCCATGAACGCCCAGACCTTGCGGCCCTGGTATTCGGTGATGCCGCGGTCGCGCAGATAGCGCATGAAGCGCGCCTGGTAGATCGCCATGATGGGCCCCAGGCCCATGGACACCGTCGGGAACTGCCAGAAATCCGGCATGAGCCACGGATGCGGATACGACGAGAGGCCTTCACCGCCGACTTCGCGCCGGAAGTTCTCGAGCTGCGCTTCGGTAATGCGGCCTTCGAGGAAGGCCCGCGCGTAGATGCCGGGCGCGGAATGTCCCTGGAAGAACACGAGGTCGCCCTTGAACTTGTCGTTCGCCGCGCGGAAGAAGTGATTGAAGCCGACGTCATAAAGCGTCGCCGCTGAAGCAAAGCTCGCGATATGGCCACCGAGGTCGGACGATTCCTTGTTCGCGCGCACGACCATCGCCATGGCATTCCAGCGCACCAGCGATCGAATCTTGTGCTCCAGCGCATAGTTGCCCGGCGAGCGCTCTTCCTGCTGGGGCGGTATGGTGTTGATGTATGCCGTGTTCGTGTTGAACGGCACGTAGACGCCGGCGCGGCGCGCTTTCTCGGCGAGCTTTTCGAGTAGAAAATTGGCGCGGTCGGGACCTTCCCGCTCGAGCACGGCGTCGAGCGCTTCCAGCCATTCCTGCGTTTCCTGGGGATCGACGTCCGACAGGATGTCTTTCATATCCATGGGCGATAACCTTTGTGGGGCGCGTATGTTGTGCAGCGTCGGTGCACTTGTGGTGCCCGGCGGGGCCGCAATTATAACACCGTGTTCGTGCGCGACCGGACGCGCCGCACTTGCTGCAGTGCAGCGCCCTACCACGGCGAGAGCGTGGGATTACGCGGCGAAGATAGAGCGGCCGGGAGAGCGGCTCAGTAGCGCTCGGTGCGCGTCGCGCTCGAGCCCGACTCGCGCGCCTCCCAGCACACGAGATAGCGCGATAGGTACCGGCTCAGCGGCCAGCCGATGATCGCACAGCACGCGGACGCGAATGCAATGCCCGCCCATGACGGAGCGGCGACCACGCGCGAAAACGTGTCGTACGCAAAAGCCGCGATGAACGCCATGAGCGGCCCGTACACCACGCCGAAGAGCCAGGGCTCACGTGCGCGCGCGGGTGCGTTGCAGTCGGCACACCAATAGGAGGGATCCCACGACGTGCCCTTGTGCGGCCCATCGCCGACCTGCAGCGCATAGTCGGTTTCCTTGCCGCACCTGGGACATTTGAATATGAGCGTGTGCCATTTCCAGAGCTTCACTTCGCTTCCCCTATGAATTCGTATATTTGGCCGTTGGCCTTTTCTTGTTACCGCCGCAATGCCGCACGCACCGCTACGCCGGCACCATCGACGCCGACAGCGCGATGAGCTGCGCGCCCTGTCGTTACACCGCTCGCGTGTGCCGGACGTTACTCCGCCCGAATGCCGACGTCGTGGGCAAGTTTAACGTTCTGCGCCAGTTCGCTCTTGAGATAGGCCGCGAATTCCTCCGGCGAACCGCTCGCCGCGAGCTCTATCGCCTGCTGCTGGAACCGGGCGCGCAGCTCGGGTGCCTGCAACGCCTTCGTCACCTCGCTATGCAAACGCGCGACGATCTCGCGCGGTGTACCGGCGGGTGCGATGAGGCCGTTGTACGTCATCACGTCGTAGCCGCGCAGTCCCGACTCGTCTATCGTCGGCAGGTTGGGGTAGCGCGGCGCGCGTGTCCGGGTGGTCACCGCGATCGGACGCAGCTTGTTGCCGTCGATGTACGGCACCGAGGTGGACAGCTGATCGAAGAACAACATGACCTGCCCGCCGATGAGATCGACGAGCGCCGGGGCGTTACCCTTGTACGGCACATGCAGCATCTTGACGCCCGCCTTGACGTTGAAGAGCTCGGCGGCAATATGGCCGGTGGAGCCGGTGCCCGACGAGGCATACGACAGCTGGTTGGGGCGCGCCTTGGCGAGTGCGATGAGCTCTTTCACGGTGCGCACCGGCAGACTCGGGGTCACGTCCAGCACCTGGGGAATGCGCGCGGTCAATGATATGGGCGTAAAGTCGCGCCCCGCGTCATAGCCGGGATTCGACATGATCGCCGGCACCGTGGCGAACGTGTTCGCGATGGCGAGCAGCGTGTAGCCGTCCGGTGGTGCTTTGGCAACGTATTGCGTGCCGACGAGACTGCTCACGCCCGGGCGGTTCTCGACGATCACCTGCTGGCCCAGCTGCTCGGTGAGCTTCTGTGCAAGCGACCGCGCGACGATATCCACTGTGCCGCCCGCAGCGAGCGGCACCACGATGCGTACCGGCTTATGGGGATAAGGCGCCTCAGCATGGCAAGGCGCGGTGGCGGCGAGCGCGACGGCGCTCGCGATTGCGCGTAAGACGTGATGCCTCATCGCTCCTCCTCTGGATCGCCGTTCGTTTCCCGGCGTGGAGCGACACTCTACCGTACACGGCCCGCGCGGGAACCTTCAGGCCGTGGCTGCTT
>JBLNBW010000346.1:0-3892 GCA_050260255.1 Rhodospirillaceae bacterium
GGCGTGGATATATCGACGGCCGAGCTCGCGCTGGAGGCAGCGCGGCTCGGCGGCATCGGGCATATCTCCGATGCGATGGTCAAGACCGTGTCGGACCGGCGCTTTCAGACGCGATTCGTCAAGGGCAAGCTCAAGCGTTACAAGTTCAACGTCGCGAGCACCGACAAATCCCAGGTGCTGTTCGATCTCGGCCGCCTGGCCGAAGCCACGCGCAATCACGTCGGCCGCACCATGGAAGCAAAGCGCGGCAGCGGCATGATCTTCGTGAACTGCATGGAAAAGCTCACGATGAATGCGCCGCGCGAAACGCTGCGCGTGCGGCTCGCCTCGGCGCTCGATGCGGGCGTCGACGGCATCACGCTTTCCGCCGGCTTGCATCTGGGATCGTTCTCGCTCATCGCGGACCATCCGCGATTTCGCGATGCCAAGCTCGGCATCATCGTATCGTCGCTGCGCGCGCTGCAGCTGTTCCTGCGCAAGAATGCGAAGCTCGAGCGCCTTCCGGACTACATCATCGTCGAAGGTCCGCTCGCGGGCGGCCATCTCGGGTTCGGCGTCGAGGATTGGAGGCAGCACGACCTGCGGATCATCGTCGCGGATATCGTGCGCTATCTCGAAACGGAAAGCCTGGACGTTCCGGTCATACCGGCGGGCGGCATATTCACCGGCTCCGACGCCGTGTCGTTCCTCGAAAGCGGCGCGGCCGCCGTACAGGTTGCCACGCGGTTCACCGTTACCCGCGAGTGCGGGCTGCCCGCACACGTCAAGCAGGAATACTTCAAGGCCCAAGAGGACGACATCGAGGTGAACATGATTTCGCCTACCGGCTATCCCATGCGCATGCTGAAGCGCAGCCCGGCCATCGGCGCCGGCATACGCCCGAATTGCGAAGCCTATGGGTATTTGCTCGACGGCAGCGGCAACTGCGCGTACATCACCGCATACAACCGCGAAGTCGCCGCCCATCCGCACGCCAAGAAGGTCTCGGTAATGGACAAGACGTGCCTGTGCACCGCCATGCGCAATTTCGACTGCTGGACGTGCGGCCACAACACGTATCGCCTCAAGGACACCACGCGGCGCGCACCCGACGGCACCTATCGGCTGCTCACCGCAGAGCAGGTCTTTCGCGATTATCAATTCAGTGTGGATCACCAGATCGCCCTGCCGCCGCTGTGATGCGTGCGACTCGAGGTTTTATGCGCGCGGCGCGTGAGCCGCGCCCGACCGTCCGCTGCCGCTTTTCTTTGGCAGACCTTCCCGTTAGTATGGGGCCGACCGTAAAAGACTGTGACCTTGCAGCAACGGTCGACCATCCCAGGGAGGATCAGTGAAGACCATATACGCAGCGCTTTTGTGCTCGTGGTGTGCGCTCGCATCCGCGCAGACCGCCGAAGAGCTCCTCAACGACAGCAAGAACACCGATGACGTCCTGACGTTCGGCATGGGTTACGGCATACCGATGTGGAGCCCGCTCAAGCAGATCGACAAATCGAACGTCAGGCGCCTCGTGCCCGTCTGGAGCACCAACTTGATGAGCGAGATGGGCGAGCTGTCGCACCCGACGGTCTACAACGGCGTCATGTACGTCGTGAACGGCAACTGGACGTTCGCGCTCGACGTCGCTACTGGCCGTCAGCTCTGGCGCACGCCCGTGCAATACGACCGTGCCGTCATGCGGATCGCCAACGCCGGCGCGATCATGCGCGGTCCGGCGACGATCTATAACGGCAAGCTGTATCGCACGACGCTCGACGCACATGTGCTCGCGCTCGACATGAAGACGGGCAAGCAGGTCTGGAAGCAGAAGTTCGCCGACTTCAAGGAAGGCTACAAGGGCGTCGCGGCGCCGCTCATCGCGAACGGCGTGCTGATCACCGGCACGACGGGCGGCGAAAACGCGACCCGCGGCTTTCTAGTCGGCTGGGATCCCGAGACCGGCAAGGAGCTGTGGCGCACGTATACCATTCCGGCACCCGGCGAGCCGGGTCACGAGACGTGGCCCAAAACCGCAGACTCGACACCCGACGCATGGAAGACCGGCGGCGGCTCGACCTGGCAGAACGGCTCGTACGATGCCGAGCTCGACCTCGTGTACTGGGGCGTGGGCAACGCTGCGCCGTACGATCCCAAATACCGGGGCAACGGCGACGCGCTCTACACCAACAGCGTGCTCGCCATCCGCCCGAAGACCGGCAAGATGGTGTGGTACTACCAGTTCACGCCGAACGACATGTACGACGCGGACGGCAGCAACGAGAACGTCATCGCCGATCTCCCGGTGAACGGCGAGACGCGCAAAGTCATCATCAACGCCAACAAGAACGGGTTTCTGTACGTCATCGATCGCACCAACGGCAAACTGATCGCCGCCAACCCGCTCACGCGCGTCAACTGGGCAACGCACATCGATCTGAAGACCGGACGCCCGGTGCTCACCGATGTCGCAGAGCGCCTGATGAAGGGCGAAGAGGTCGAGATCTATCCGCAGCGTGGCACCAACGCAACGCTGTTCGCCTTCAATCCGAAGACGAACCTGGTGTATATGAACACCTGGGATCTGCCGCGCATACAGAAATTCATTCCCTACAAGTTCGAGCAGCTCGGCGAGCCTTCGACCGCGGTGGCCGCGCGCAATCCAAACGTGAAGCCGGGCGACGTGGTCGGCTACCACGTTGCGATGGATCCGCTCACCGGCAAGACCAAGTGGAAAGTGCCTATCACCGGCATACCGAACGCGGCGAGCGTCCTCGCAACCGACGGGGGGCTGCTTTTCACCGGTCGTCCGACCGGTGAGTTCATCGCGCTCGACGAAGCGACAGGCGAGACGCTGTGGCAATTCAAGACCGGCTCGAGCATCAATGCGCCAGCCATCACGTACAGCTACAAAGGCCAGCAGTATGTGACGGTGCAATCGGGCTTGGGCGGCAGCGTGATCAAGCGCTTCGTCGGCGACAAGGTCCCCACCGGCGGTGCGGTGTGGACTTTTGCGCTGATGCCGCAGTGAACGGAGACGCTGCATGATGTGGAAAGCGGTCACTGCAGTCGCGTTGCTGTCTGCCGCGGCGGGGAACGGCTGCGCCCAGGATGTTGCGGCGCAGGCGTTTCCGGCCGAGCAGATCAAGCGCGGTGCCGGGCTTTACGCAAAGAACTGCCAGTCATGCCACGGCGTGAAGATGATAGGCCCCGAATGGGCGATCGACCTCACGACGTTTCCCAAGGACGAGCGGTCCCGCTTCGTCGACTCCGTCACCAACGGCAAGAACACGATGCCGCCGTGGGGCGACGTGCTGTCGCCGGACGACATCGCAGCGCTGTGGGCCTACGTCGTCGCGGGCGAGCCGAAGAAGTAAATCCTCGCAGCGTCCACGGCGCGCCGGTCTTGCACGCCGCGCCTGCCGCATAGTGGAACTTGCGTTGCGACAGGGCGCGCTCTGCTATGATCGCCTTCGCCAGTGCGTGGACGCGCTGGTCATCAGCCGGACGCCCCGCACCTTCCATCATGATCGAAGTCAACGAGCGCATCGAAGTCCCTTCCGACCCGCACATCGTGTGGAACCTGCTTTCGAACCCGCATGCCGTCGTCGATTGCGTGCCGGGCGCCACGCTGGGAGAACGGCACGAGGACGGCTCGTACGACGCCACGCTGACCGTCAAGTTCGGCCCGGCGAAAGTGCGGTTCAAGGCGCGCGTCGCGCTCGAATTCGACCCGGTGGCCATGTCGGGTCATGTCGAATCGCGCGGACGCGACGACCAGGGCGGAACGAAAATACAGGCCGCCATGAATTTCCGCGTCGAGGAGCAGCTCGAGCCGCCGGGATCGGCGGTGCCGATCGACGCGCGCGTCGAGATCTCCGGCAAGCTTGCCTCGCTCGTGGAAAGCGGTGCCGGC
>JBLNBW010000347.1:0-32946 GCA_050260255.1 Rhodospirillaceae bacterium
AGGCGCTGGTCGCGAAGGAAATACGGCAGCGCAACGAAGATTGCGCGAAGCAGGTGCCCGCGATAGAAGCCGAGCGCGCGTTCCAGGTCTACGATGCGATGTACGGACGCTCCGGCCCGTAGGCATGGGCCGCCCGCGTTCCATGCAAAATCAATAAGGACTACACATGCGCACACCACTCATTGCAACGATCACTGCAGCCGTTCTGGCCGGCTGTCTTACGTACAGTCCCCGGGACTACACGGCGATGTCCGCGTACGATCTGTGCGAGCTGGAGCACTACCAGCGCGTGAACCTCACGGCGCAGTCGCGCACGGCGCTCGAAGCGGAGTTGAAACGCCGGAACGAAAGCTGTAAGGGCGTGCTGCCTCGGATCGAGCGCGATCGCGCGGACGACGTGTACGACCGGATGTACAACCGGCAGAGTCCTTGAGCTGTTAAGGCCTTACCACGAGGACGCCAAGCACGCGAAGGAATTCAAGAGCGAAGATTTACCGCAAAGGACGCCAAGGGCGCGAAGGAAGAACAATAACAAGAGCAGTATATGGAGAGTTGCATCCCGTATTGAGGGCGCGTCCACTTCCCTCGAACATGCCGCGGCAGTTTCCTGTTTATTCCCTTGGCGTCCTATGACTCCTTGGTGGTTCACCCTTGTCTTCAACGCACCGACAACGGCGGCGCCACCGTCTCCAACGCCGTCCGTTCCGCACGCACGCCCCACTTGATCGCCGCCGCAGCCGCGATCAGCATCAGCAATGCGCCGAGCGCGTAACCCCAGAACACGGACGTGCGCGACCCGGTGCCTATGAGCAAACCGAACAGCCACGGCGCCAGCACGCCGCCTGCCGCAGTACCGAGCGCGAAAAAAAAGGCGATCGCCATCGCCCGCAGCTCGAGGGGAAAGATTTCGCTCACCGTGAGATACGCCGAGCTCGCCGCCGCGGAAGCGAAGAAAAAAATCGCCGCCCACAACGCGGTCTGCGCGTATGCCGTCAGCCACCCTTGTGCGAACGCGAAACCGGTCGCAAAGAGCAGCAGGCTCGATACGACGTACGTGCCCGCAATCATGGGCCGGCGGCCTACCGTGTCGAACGCATGGCCCAAGACGAGCGGACCGAGAAAATTCGCGATCGCGAACGGCATCAGGTACCAGCCGGTGTCGGACGCGGGTACCGCATAGAACTCGCGCAGGACCAGCGCATAGGTAAAAAAGATGGCGTTGTACAGAAACGCCTGCGACATGATGAGAAGAAAGCACAACGCCGAACGTCCCCGGTATCGCGACAGCATCGTGTGAAAGATCTCCGCGAGCGGTGTGCTGCGCCGGGGATGCACGGTCATGTCGCCGGCAGCTTTCGGCAGCGGCTCGCGCAGGCAGCGCGACACGCGCCGCTCGATCTCCGTCGTCACGCAATGCGCCTGCGCCGCGTATCCGTGTATCGCCAGCCATCGCGGGCTTTCCGGAATATGCCGCCGCGCGAAGAACACCAGCAGGCCGAGCAGCCTATGCCGTAGCCCAGGCGCCATCCCAGGTCGGCATGGAACCATCGCGGGTCGAGCAGCACGAGCGTAGCGGCCGAGCCGAGCAGCGCCCCGAGCCAGAAGCTGCCGTTGATGATGAGATTCACGCGCCCGCGTACGCGCGCGGGTATCAGCTCGTCGATCGCCGAGTTGATCGCTGCATACTCGCCGCCTATGCCGAACCCCGTCACGCAGCGGAACGCCGCGAGACTCCAGAAGTCCCACGCGAACGCCGACATCAGTGTGCCGGCCAGATAAATGGCCAGCGTGACGAAGAACAGGCGTGCGCGCCCGTAGCGGTCCGTGTAATGCCCGCACACCAGCGCGCCGCTTACCGCGCCGAGGAGATAGAACGATGCCGTTGCCCCGATGCGTGGGCTCGACAGCGCGAGCGTCTCCGGATCCTGAAGGACTCCGCTCACCGCGCCGGCGAGAGTCACTTCGAGTCCGTCGATAATCCAGCTCGCGCCAAGCGACAGGACGACCAGCCAATGAAACCTGCTCCACGGCAAGCGGTCGAGGCGCGCGGCGACGTCGGTGCGGTACGGTTCGAAGCAGCGCTCCATCATCGGGTCACTGGATCGTGATGCCCGCCTTGCGTATCACGTCGCCCCATCGATCGAGCTCGGTTGCGATGAAGCGGCCGAACTCTTGCGGACCCTGGGTTTCGATCTCGACGCCCTGCTTTACGAGAAAGTCGCGCATCTCGGGCGTGCCCACGATCTTCACGATTTCGTGATGCAGCCGCTCCACGATCGCGCGCGGCGTGCCTTTCGGAGCCAGCACGCCGTTCCACGACGCCACCTCGAGATCGGGGACGCCGGCCTCGGCTGCCGACGGCACGTCCGGCAATGCCGGCAGCCGCGTCTTCCATGTCGAGACGAGGCCGCGCAGCCGCCCTGCGCGTATGCTGCCTGCCTGTGCGACTGCGCCCGCACAATACATTTGCGTCTCGCCCGCGACGACAGAAGCCGTCGCCGGCGCGCCGCCTTTGTAGGGCACGTGGAGGAGTCTCGTGCCGGTGACGGTTTTGAAGAGCTCCCCGCACAGGTGCGGCGTGCTCGCGATGCCGGCCGACGCATACTTGAGCTCTCCGGGCTCGCGCTTCGCGAGCGCGACGAATTCTTCGAGCGTTTTCGCGGGCAGCGAAGGATTGATCGTTATGACGTACGGAACGATGGCGAAGAGAGTGATGGGCTCGAAGTCCCTGCGCGGATCGTACGTGAGCTTCAGCACGTGCGGACTGATCGACATCGGGCCGTTCGCGCCGAGCAGCAGCGTGTAGCCGTCGTTTTGCGCCTGTGCGGCGAGCGCGGTGCCTATCGTGCCGCCCGCGCCCGGACGGTTCTCCACGACGACCGTCTGTCCCAGCGCGCCGGACAACTTCTCCGCCAGCGCGCGGCCCAATATGTCGTTCGTGCTCGCGCCCGCGGGATACGCCACGATCAGTCTGACAGGTCTTTCGGGGTATGCGGCGGACGCCGCCGTTCCGACGGTTGCGAGCCAGAACAGCAGCATACAGGCGACGACGTTCGTGTGCTGAGACATGACCTCCTCCTCGACTGTTGTGGTTGCGGGACGACGTGCTGTGCGGCAATACTTCTGGCAACGCTCGCCCGCGGAGGTTCCTGCTCTGCCGGCGAAGCGCGTTACACTAACGTTTTAGCAAAGGACCACCATGGCGCTATCGATGTACGACATCTCCGTTCCCGCGTTCCGCAAAATGCTGGGAAATCTCTCCGCCATACTGAGCAAGGCGGAAGCCTACGCCGCCGCGCGCAAGATCGATCCGGCGGTGCTGCTGCAGTCGCGGCTGTTCCCGGACATGTTTCCGCTCACCAAGCAGGTGCAGATCGCATGCGACTTCGCGAAGGGCGCCGCTGCCCGGCTTTCCGGCGCCGAAGTGCCGAAGTATGACGACAACGAGTCGACGTTCGAAGCGCTGCGCGCCCGGATAGCGAAGACTCTCGCTTTCATCGAGACGTGCAAGCCCGAGAAGTTTGCCGGCGCCGAGTCGCGGACCGTCAATCTCATGATGGGCGGCACGGCATACGAGTTCAAGGGCCTCGATTACCTCAACCATGTCGCGTTTCCGAACTTCTATTTCCACGTGACGACCGCCTACAACATCCTGCGCCACAACGGCGTCGAGCTCGGCAAGGCCGACTTCGTAGGACAGATCTGAAGCATCGCAACCGCTACGCCGGGTTGTGCACGGCGCCCGGCGTAGCGCTAATATCGGGCTCCGTGCCAGCCACAGCGAGGAAGAAGCCATGCCGCACACCATCGAGCAGTTCGCCGCCCAGTGTCGTGAAATCCTGAAGGCCGAGCCGGGTCCGAAAGGACGCGAGAAAGTCTGCGCCGCGCTTCGCGACGTACTGACCGACGAGGCGTTCGTGAAGCGGCATCTCAACGACGCCACACCGGAGCGCAAGGTGCTGTACGAAGATCCGGAACTCGGCTTTTGCATCCTCGCGCATCACTACCAGGGGGCGAAAGTGAGCCCGCCGCACGACCACGGCCCGTCATGGGCGATCTACGGCCAGGCGAAAGGCGAGACCGAGATGAGCGACTACCAGCTGCTCGAGCCCGCGAGCGAAGACAAGCCCGGCAAGGTAAAGAAGATCCGCACGTACAAGCTGACGCCTGGCATCGCGCACGTCTACAACGAAGGCGATCTGCATTCGCCGACGCGCACGGCTTCGACTCATCTCATCCGCATCGAAGGCGTCAACATGGAGAAGGTGAAGCGGCTCAAGTATCAGGCGGTGTAGCCGCCTCGCCGCTGTCGTTGTGAGTCACTGCACGTGACATCACTTCGTTGGTGACGATCACCGGTTCGTCACCAGACTGCACGCCGGCAGACTTCATCCGCGCAAGACAACCCGTGGCGTCACCGGTTATTCGCAACGGGGTTCAGCACGGGCTGGCCCGCGAAATGTGCTTTCAGATTGGCAAGCAGCTTGGCGCTGCGCTCTTCGCGTATCTCCCGGGTCGATGACCCGATGTGCGGCACGAGCACGACATTCTCCATCGCGGTGAGCTCCTGCGGCACTTCGGGCTCGTTCCAGAAGACATCCAGCGCCGCCCCGGCGATGCGCTTGTCGCGCAATGCAGCGATCAATGCATCCTCATCGACGATAGGGCCGCGGCCCACATTCACCAGGTAGCCACCAGGCCCGAGCGCCTGCAGCACGGATGCGTCCACGGCGCCACGCGTTTCGGGCGTCAGCGGACACGCAATCACCAGGCAGTCGGCGTGATGCGCGAGCGACTCCAGGTCGGCGTAGTAGCGATATGGCACGTCCGCCTGCTCTCGTCTGCCGTGGTATGAGATGGTCATTCCGAGCGCTTCGGCGCGGCGCGCAACGCCTTTGCCGATGTGGCCGAGCCCCATGATGCCGCACACCTTGCCCATGAGCGTGTGACCGAGACCGATCGCGCCGGGCCCGCCGGTCCAGCGTCCCGCGCGCACGTAGCGGTCGCTCTCCGCGATGCGGCGCGATACTGCGAGCAGCAGACCAATGGCCGTTTCGGCAACGGTCTCCGATGTGAGGTCCGGCGTATTGGTCACGACGATGCCGCGCTCTTTCGCTCCGGCGAGATCGTAGGTGTTATGGCCGTTGCCGAAGCAGGCGACGATCTCGAGCTTCGGCAGCGGCTCGATATCTGCGCGTTTGAAACCGACGAAGCCGGTGGTCACCATCGCGCGCACGCGGGGACCGACGTCGCGCAGCAGCGCATTCATGTCAGTCGCGCTGTAGGCCTCGTGCACCACGTACTCGCGTTTGAGTTCCGCGAGCGTGGGGCCGTAGATCGGCGTGATGACGAGGATTTCGGGTTTCATTTCACGAAAGAGCGTGGATAGTAAATGGTGAATAGTGATTAGAACTCATCTCAAAAAAATGCCCAAACCATAGACGGGGTTTACACGATTTACAGGATTGAGGCGAAAAGCTCGACGTTCTTATCTTGTTGATCCTGTTAATCCTGTCCATTTTTTTGAGACCCCTTGTAGCAGCGACTCGCTGACGCCAGTCGCGATGACGATTCATCACTCGCCAATCACCAGTCACGCCTCGCCGAGCAGCTCCAGCGCGTTGAGTCCGAGGATGCGGTCGCGCTGCTCGTCGGTGAGATTCGGCACGCCGTCTATCATGCCGATCGGATCGTCTTCGGCCATATCGAACGGATCGTCGGTGCCCAAGGTGACACGATCCGCGCCGACTTTTTCGATGAGGAATGCGAGCGCCTCGGCATCGTGCGTCAGCGCATCGAAGAAGAAGCGCCGCAGCAGCTCGCTCGGTGGCCGTGCGCCGAACTGCTTCGGCTCCTTGCGCACTTCGTAGCCGTGCTGCCAGCGACCGATCTGGTACGGCAAATAGCCGCCGCCGTGCGCGAGTATGACGTTGAGGTCCGGCATTTCGTCTAGGGCGCCGCTGAACATGAGATGCGCCGCCATCAGCGCCGTATCTATCGGCAGTCCCGCGAGGTTGCCGAGGTAGTAGCACGACAGATCGGACGGCAGCGCACCCGCGACGTATGGATGAGTGAAGATGAACACGCCCAGCTCTTCCGCGCGCCGCAACACCGGCCTGAAGCGCGGCGCGGACAGCAGCTCGCCCTGTATGCGGCAGCCCAGTTCGATCGACTTGAAATCGTACTCGCGTACCACGCGCTCCAGCTCGTCGATTGCGGCATCCGCGTCCTGCATCGGCAGCGTCGCCATGCCGCGCAGACGGTCGGGACGGGCGTCCACCATGCGCGCGATGCCGTCGTTCATGAGCCGCGCGGCCGCAAGGCCCTGCTCGGCGGCGAGCCAGTAGAAGAACACGACCGGCGTAACCGATATGAGCGAGATGTCTATGCCTTTGCGGTCCATGCCTTCGACTTTCGCGTCGGCATCGTAGAACTCGGCATAGACCGGCGTGGAGTGCTTGTCGTCGCGCACGAAAACTTCGCTCGCGCCATGCCCGCCGACCGTCATCTGATAGTCGCGCGGCCGCTCCCGGATCGCTTCTATCATCTCGATCGGCAGCACGTGGCTGTGCACGTCGATGCGTTTCACCCGATTTTTCATCTCTCCCCGCCTTGCCTGTCCTGCACTGCTCTCAGTTCGCTTCATCGCTCGTCGCCGCGCCGGTCGTCCGTGACGACGCCGGCGTCACTGCTTCGGTATCCCCGCCTCGCTCACTACCTTGGCATAACGCGCAGCCTCGCTCTTGATGAACGCTGCGAATTCGTCGGGCGTGCTCGGCATGGCCTGGAAGTCGAGCTGCGCGAGCTTCTCCTTGGTCGTCGGCAAGGAGAGCACCTTGTTCACGTCGGCGTTGAGCTTGGTGACCACGTCGCGCGGCGTAGCGGCCGGCGTGAGCAGGCCATACCACACGAGCACCTCGTAGCCGTCGAAGCCGGCCTCTTTGCTGGTCGGCACGTTGGGCAGCGTCGAGAGCCGGTGTGGCGCCAGAACGGCGAGCGGACGGATCTTGCCGGCCTGGATCAACGGCAGCACGGCAGCCACTGTTGCCACCAGCATGTCCACTTCGCCGCTCGCGAGCGCGACCGCAGCGAGGCCCGATCCCTTGTAGGGCACGTGCACGAGGTTGATCTTCGCCATGCTCTTCAGCATTTCGGGCGCAAGATGCGTCGTCGTGCCGACGCCGCCCGATCCGTAGTTGAGCTTGCCCGGACGGCTGCGCGCGAGCGCGACGAACTCTTTCAGGGTTCTGGCAGGCACCGAAGGATGCACGACGAACACGTTGTTCACGCCGCCCATCATGCCGACCGGCGCGAGATCTTTGGGATCGTAACCGAGCTTGTTATACAGCGACGGAGCAAGGGAAATGATCGGGGAACTGAGAACGATCGTATAACCGTCGGGCGGCGATTTGGCCGCGAGCTCGAGACCCAGATTGCCCCCGGCGCCCGGACGGTTGTCGGCAACGACGGGCTGTCCGACGAGATCCGAGAGTGCCTGCGCGACGATGCGTCCGAGCGCATCGGTCGGTCCGCCGGGCGGGAACGGCAGAATCATGCGGATCGACTTCGAAGGAAAGTTCTGCGCGTGAGCAACGCCGCTCCCTAGCAACGCTGCCGCAAACGCCACACCCAACAGGCGCAACAGATTCCTCTGCATGACTCCTCCTCCTGTTATTAGAAGCGGTCTCAAAAAACAAAATGGACAGGCTGTAAATCGTGTAAATCCTGTCTGTGGTTTTAGGGCTTTTTTGAGATGAGTTCTAGCAGCTCAAACTGCACAAGCGGCTGCCCGCAGCGCCGCACGCGGCTACGGCTCACGGTTCGCCGTTCGGCGTTCACGGGTTCTAATAGTGCGATTTGAAATCGATCGCTTCGCGCTTCGCCAGCTCGTCGAGATCGATGTACGAGCGCTTCGTCGCCTTGTCGACGGTGAACTGTATCTTGCGGTTCGATTCGGTGGTTGCCCGTATGTCGAGCAGCTCGAGGCCTTCCTTCACTTCCCATTCGTGCGCGCCGGCGAATCCGGGCGGTGCGTAGATGATCGACCCGGGACCTACTTCGTATTCCTTGCCTTCGACGTCGCGCACGGTCGCATGGCCCGAGATGACGTAGTAGCAGGCTTCGATCGGATGCCAGTGCAGCTGCTCATAGGTGCCGGGCAGATAGCTCGCGCGTCCCAACCGAACGCGGTCGGTCGCGACCACTTCCGGGCAGCCGACGAGACGCTTGTAGGTCTGGCCTTCGGTGACCCCGCGCGCACCGGGGTAGTCGGCCTCGTTGATGACCCTGAGGGTCGATTTGATTTCCATGCTGCTCCTCCTTGCTGGTGACGGCTCTGAGAGCTCTTCGGCCCGCGCTGCCATTATTCACAGGACCCGAAGAAGGGGCAACCGCTTTCCCGCACGAGAGTCCCTCCTTCCCGTTCGAGAAGCGTCCGCCGTCGTGGAGCGGAGACGGCGCGGGCGCCCCGCATCCGCCGCACCGGTCGCGCTAGAATGTGGGCCTCTGTTGAAACCCGGCTTGTATTTCAACGACAATTCCTGCCTCTGCCCGTCCGGCACGAGACCCGGCCTCCGGAGAATCCATAGAACTGCCGCGTGTGAACGGCGTCATCAAGCGGCTGGAGCAAGGCAGGAACGTGTTCGTCGCTTTTTGGCGATGCTTCGTGTCCGTGGTGGTTCGCTGCTTTTGAGATTTTTCTAAGATCGAACGATATCCGTTGAACTGAGGGAACTCACGCAATGATCGAAATTAAAGAGAAGCCGGCCGCCGGCGTGACCATACGCCTGCACGACAACGACAACGTCGTCATCGCGCGCAAGGAAATCGGTATCGGCACCAAGCTCGGGTTCGGCGAGCTGTCCTCGCGCAGCCAGGTGCCCGCTGGCCACAAGATCGCCGCGCGCGACATCAAGAAGGGCGAGCCCATCCTCAAGTACAACGTAACCATAGGTTTCGCGACGGCCGACATTCCCGCCGGTACCTACGTGCACTCGCACAACATGGAGTTCCGCGAGTTCCAGCGCGACTACGCTCATGCGAGCGAATACAAGCCGGTGCAGATGATTCCCGAAGCCGAGCGTGCGAGCTTCATGGGCATCGTGCGCGAGAACGGCGACATCGCGACGCGCAACTACATCGGCATTCTGTCCACGGTGAACTGCTCGGCAACAGTCGCGCACAAGGCCGCCGAATACTTTACGCCGGAGCGCCTCGCGGAGTATCCGAACATCGATGGCATCGTCGCCTTCACGCACGACACCGGCTGCGGCATGGAGCTCACCGGCGAACCGATGGATCTGCTCCGCCGCACGATGGCCGGCTACGCGCGCCATCCGAACCTCGCCGCCGCGCTGATCGTCGGCCTGGGCTGCGAGCGGAACCAGATCAAGGGCCTGCTGCAGGAACAGGGTCTCGATGTCGGTCCGCGCCTCAAGACCTTCGTCATGCAGGACACCGGCGGCACACGCAAGACCATCGAAGCGTGCATCGCGGCGGTGAAGGAGCTGCTGCCCGAAGCGAACAAGGTCACTCGCAAGCGCGTGCCCGCGAGCCACATCACCGTCGGCCTGCAGTGCGGCGGCTCGGACGGCTTCTCTTCGATCACGGCGAATCCTGCGCTCGGCGCCGCGATGGACCTGCTCGTGCGCCACGGCGGCACGGCGATTCTCTCCGAGACGCCGGAGTTCTACGGCGTCGAGCACACGCTCACGCGTCGCGCGCGCAACGAGGAAGTCGGCAAGAAGCTGATCGAGCGCATCCGCTGGTGGAAGGACGTGTACACCGTCGGCCGCGACTGCCAGATCAATGGGGTGGTGAGCCCCGGCAATCAGCAAGGCGGACTTGCGAACATCCTGGAGAAATCGCTCGGCTCGTCGATGAAAGGCGGCACCGGACCGCTGATGGAGGTCTACAAGTATGCTGAGCCGGTGAAGCAGAAAGGCTTCGTGTTCATGGACACGCCGGGATTCGATCCCGCGTCAGCGACCGGCCAAATCGCCGGCGGCGCGAACATCATCATGTTCACCACCGGCCGCGGCTCGATGTTCGGCGCGAAGCCGGTGCCTTCGATCAAGCTCGCGACGAACACACCGATGTACAACCGGCTCACCGAAGACATGGATATCAACTGCGGCGGCATTCTCGACGGCACCGACACCGTGCAGGGCATGGGCAAGATCATCTTCGAGCACATGCTGCGCGTCTGCTCGGGTGAGAAGACCAAGAGCGAAGAGCTCGACCTCGGCAATCATGAGTTTGTGCCGTGGAATATAGGGGTGGTAGGTTAGACAAAGAGAATTCCAATCGTTGCATAAGCAACATCCGCATGCGAAAGTCGCACACGCCAATTATCTAACTGCCAATGTATACGTTGCTTATTTTCGCTGGTGCCGGTGCCTCAAAGGCCGTTAACCCAGGTCAGTACCCGACAACAGTAGAGTTCTTCGATGCTCTCCCACAGGAAATCCGTGGCCATCCCCTGTTCACTCGCGTGGATAGTTATCTGAGGCAATCGCTCCCGGACCAAAAACTAGATATAGAGCTTATTCTCTGGCGTCTTCAAGAACTCCGCCTCTTTTGCGAGACCGCGACCGACAAGCACCAGTTCCCGGGTTGGATGATTGGTACCGGAAATTTGGTTGCAGCGTATGCCAATCCGAATGCGAACCTGGGGCACTTTAGAGATGTAGCTCAAGGGACAGTTAAACAGCTCGATTATTTAATCAGCCAAATCAATCAAAAGGTATATGACCTGTACTCCGCCCTGCCGGAATCCGACGATCTGGCGCGGACATGGACTCCCCTGCTTGAGGGTTGCGGCTCTCTTGGAGTACGGACTGAGATTGTCACGACTAACTACGACATGATCATTGAATCCGCTCTTGATGGGAACCCAGTGGCGGACAACGGTTGGCGTGGGACTATTTATCGAACCCTTGACGTAGATTCGTGGACCTTGAGTAGCGAAGCCACGAGAAAGGGGCTTTTGACAAAACTCCATGGATCGGTGAACTGGAGTCGGAAAGGTGATACTGTTTTTATCAGTGATCCTACGTTCAAGGGAGCGCACGAGAATCACGCCATCATTTATCCAGGTTTCAAGGGGCGTCCGCCGGACGCCACCTTCCTGTCTTTCCATGAGCACTTTCGTCGAGTCCTAAGGTCGGCGAAGGTAGCCGTCTTCGTCGGCTTCGCCTTTAGGGATCCATACATCAACGAAATTTGCTCGAGCTCACTCGCTTCGGGAACCACGTGCATCGCGATCAACCCTCAGCGGGTGTCACTTCCGTTCTCAAATAAGAACAGCATCTATATCGAGCAGCCTTTTGACGTTGATTCTGTTGCCGCCGCCCTGAATGCTGTGCGCGATGCTTTACGTCTGACATAAATCAACCGCACACGTGAAGTTAGGACAAGAAGAAATAGGGTCAGTGTAACATCGCAGGAGCAATTAAATAGGGTCAGTGTAAGATTCCAATCGTGGCGCTCTCACGATCATCAGGAAAGTTACACTGACCCTGATTTCGCTTGCAGTAATCGATCGTTCTATGCTCCGCGTCGCGTCCTGTCTTTCACGGCCCGAACTTCACTGGTCGCATGACGAGCCGGCTCGATGAAGGAAAGCGCTCGATACGCCAAGATCGTGGAGTGGTCGGAGGAAGATCAATGCTACGTCGGAAGCTCGCCGGGACTCGTGCACGGCGACTGCCACGGCAATGACGAAAAGGCCGTTTTCGACGAGTTATGTCAGGTAGTCGAGGAAGCGATCGCGCTCTATCGCCACGACGGCAAACCGTTGCCGCCGCCGCCCTCTGGGCGCGACTTTGCGAACAAGATGCAGAACGTGGCGTAGCCTCGCCACCACCGAGTACGACTTCAGTAGGAATTGATTGCGATACAAAGCGGGATTTCCTGCTCAGCACTAGGGCTTGCCGTAACGGAAATTCCCGGCACTACGGCGGCATGCTTCTGTCATGCATTTGAATGAGCAGGGACAGCTACTCCTCAAATTCCCACGCATCGACATCACAATTTGGATTCGCGTCTTCCCCTCGTCATGACGCCGTGCTTACAATTCCGGCAAACGCTGTAAACAAGTTTTCCGCAAGCTGCAATCGAGGGGGGAGGTTCGATGGAATCTCGCAGCACGTCGTTGCGCTCGTCGCGTCCGCTATGTCAGCAATCAGCGTCGCGTCCGTCGTTACCCAAGTCCGACCCTCGTGGGCCAAAAGCATTTCGTCGAGTAGCGAGCACGGCTGTCGTCATTGTCTTTTGCTCGGCCGGCCTCCGCCCATCGGCATCGTTCGCCTACGACTTGTCTCCCCAGGGCACAGCACTGGAGCAATCTGTCGCACGACGCTACTACAACTGGTGGGAAGACCTTGTCGCGAAGTTGGTGGAAAGAGGCCTGCCTCACTTCAAACAGCCCGTGCACGAGGAAATTACTCAAAGAATCCTCGGCTGCAACGGCGACCCCGACCTCTGCGGGAATCCGGACGCCGGCTTCGCAAGCGCATACGTCATAGCCGGCGTACGCTGGAATGACGACCCGCCCTTCCGGCTCGAGCAAGACGAAGGACGCGGGACAAGCTGTAAGGTGACAGAAACAATACGCTTCACCACGCAGCCGAAATGCTGGTACGAGTTATTCTCCGACGCCAAGAAGAAGGCCGCGTCTGGAGAAAAACTCGACGCGAAGAGCCGAACCTCGCTCCTGGGACGCTCGCACTTCGGGGATCTGCAGTTCATACATGCGATGGCGTCCGCCGATGGGGAACCAGCCAACGTCACCAAGGAAAAAATCATGACATGGGCCGAGTTCACCTGGAACGTTGCAACCGGCCAAGTTGGCCTTGATGCGAAACTTCGCGACGCCAAGCCCGCGTCACTGAAGACATTTTTTGGCAATACTGAGTGGACGGTTCAAGACCTGTTCACTCTCGGAAACCCCGCACTGCGGCGGCAGATAAAGGAAGTTGCGTTAGGCAGTCTGCTTCACATGGTCGAGGATAGCTTCGCCGGTGGACATGCACAGCGAGGAGAGACCCTCAATGGCAAAACATGTCCCGGCAACTCGGATCACACACATCCCGGCGTAATCGAGCGATTCCACTCCTATGGAAAGCAGGATCCTAAAAAACATAGCGCCTACGACGCTCGAACCGCCTTCTCGAATCATTGGACGAAGAGCAATCCTAACGTGATCGACGTCGGACGGACGCTTGTCGCTTACTGGGAAAAGGGATCGCCGTGGATCGACGTACGCGCGTACGTGGACTGCGTCTTTACACTCGCTAATGACAGCGAAAAAGCTTTTGCTGGGGCAGGATTCGAAAAAGACTAATCGTCGGTAATCCATCAATGAACGGGAGGGACCATGGACGAGAGCACGTTCTTGAATGAAGGCGGTGTAACGGTGACGAAGTCACGATTCATTGTTCCATCACAAACGTATGCCATGAGTGGCATAACATCGGTAAAGAATTCCCAAGAAAATCCGAACCGCCTCTATCCAATTGTCGTCGGCGTCATTGGAGTCGCCGCGCTTTCCGGTGGCGCAACGACGTTTGGAGCGATCGCCTTAATTCTCGCCGTCGTTTGGTTGATTGGCCAGAAGACCCAGTACCACGTTGTCCTTACGACGGCAGGCGGAGAAACGAAGGCGCTCACCAGTACGAATGGCGAATTTACAAAGAAAGTCATAGCGGCTCTAAACGACTGCATCATAGCGCGCGGGTAAGGCCCATCGGATGCCGAGTCCAGCGAAGTCAGTAAGAGAACCTTAGGGGACCGTCCGGGACTGTCCCTTAACGGCTTCGTGAACTGTGGAAAGCCGCTAGGCGTTGCTTAGAATTGCCCTCAAGAAAGGAAGGGGGAGCAACATGGCCGAGAAGCTGTTTCGTGTACTGAGCCTCGACGGCGGTGGCGCTAAAGGTTTCTATACGCTTGGCATACTGCGGGAGATCGAGTCCCTGATCGGGTGCCCGATTCACGAGCGTTTCGATCTGATTTTCGGAACGAGCACCGGCGCGATCATCGCGGCCATGCTAGCGCTCGGCAAGACCGTCGAGGAGATCATCGACTTATACACCGACCACGTTCCGACCGTTATGAAGAAGACGTCGGCCAACGAGAAGTCGGCAGCCCTAGCCTCACTGTCGGAAACCATATTCGGTGCGGCACGATTCGAGGAAGTAAGGACGAACGTCGGGATCGTTGCGACCCGGTGGGTTATCGAGCGGCCCATGATCTTCAAGTCGGACGTTGCGCAGGCTCATGGTCGCAAGGCGTCGTTTGCACCTGGCTTTGGCGTGACGATCGGTGACGCGGTACAGGCGTCATGCTCCGCCTACCCCTATTTCGAGCGTAAGGTCGTCGTAACCGAGAAGGGCGATCAGGTGGAACTCATTGACGGCGGCTTCTGCGCGAATAACCCCACCCTCTACGCGATCGCGGATGCGACTATCGCGATGCAGGTCCCCCCCGAACGCATCCGCGTCGTGAGTCTCGGCGTCGGCACGTACCCGCCCCCGAAATTGAACTGGTGGACCGCGGACTATTGGAAGAATAAGACGCCCGGAGTCCAGCTTCTTCAAAAGACGCTCGAGATCAACACGCAGTCGATGGAGCAGCTTCGCGTCATTCTTTTCAAGCACGTCCCGACCGTCCGTATAAGCCAGTCGTTTTCGGAACCGACGATGGCGACCGATCTCTTTGAGCACGACCTCAAGAAGCTCAACGTACTGTGCCAAAGGGGCGTCCAGTCCTATGCAGAGCACGAAGAGGTGCTCAAGACGTACCTTCTCTAGGGGGAAAAAATGCCCATTCCGGAATCGCAGCTCGAAACGTGGTGCCATCAAGGCTCTGTCGCGCAGTCAGCGGCTACCTATGAGACGATCAGGAACGTATTGAACGACAGCGCGGCCCCCTATCACAGCAAGTCGTACACCATCTTCCTGCAGGGCTCCTACGGCAACGATACGAACGTCTATAGGGATAGCGACGTAGACATAGTGATTCGCCTAAACGACACCTACTACTCGGACCTTAATAATCTTACCGAAGCGGCAATGGGCAATTTCGAGAGGGCGCGGGAAGCTGCGTCGTACGGATACGACGAATTTAAGGCAGACGTTCTTTTTTGGCTTAGAAAGAACTACGGCGCAGCCGTTAATCCGGGAAAGAAGGCGATCTTAATTAAGGGTAACGGCACGCGTCGAGATGCGGATGTTTTGGTTTGTGCGAGCTTTAGGCGGTACTGGAAGAGCAGCAACGGGGTCGATAGCAACTATGCCGAAGGAATCTGTTTCTTCCTGCCTGATGGGACGCGCATCGAGAATTTTCCAAAGCAACACTCCGACAACTGCACGGCAAAACATGGACAGACGAACCAATGGTTCAAGGCGCTTGTGCGGGTGTATAAGAACATGCGCAATCGCATGATCGACGACGGGGTTCTTAAAGACGGGGTCGCGCCGTCGTACTTTGTAGAAGGCATGCTGTGGAACGTTCCCGCGGCACAATTCGGAACGAGCTACGAAGATTCGTTCGTCAACACCTTCAACTGGATATTACAGGCCGATAAAACTCAACTCCTTTGCGCAAACGAGATGTATTACCTCGTGCGCGAATACGCTCACGAGTGTTGGCCAACCTCGAACTTCGATGCGTACATTGCCGCCGCGCAAAAGTATTGGGAGGAGTGGAGTACGTAAGCGAGGCCCTATCACGGGTCGGACCCGCGCAAGTAGCTGACTCTCCTCCAATAAGCCCAAAAATCGCCCCGCTTTATGTCCGCCATCGCGGGTCGGACCCGCGCAAGTAGCTGACTCCCATCTAATAAACCCAAAAATCGCCTCGCTTTTTGCGCTTAGAAGAATAAATAGGGTCAGTGTAAGATTTCGGGCCACCACCGTGGCAGTCCCACCCGACTTCGGGTCGGACCAGCGCAAGCTGCTGACTGCCCACAAGTAAGCTGCCAAATCGTGTCCACCTAGAACCTTAGACACGCGTTATTGGCATCAAAACCGCGTTTTTAAGGATCGTGATGCCGCGTGCCAACCGCCATTTCGTTCCTCATCGCATATGGCATATCACACACCGCTGCCATGAGCGGGCTTTCCTTCTCAAATTTGTCCGTGATCGGCCAAACACTGCCACGGGTCGGACCCGCGCAAGTAACTGACTCTCCTTCAAGAAGCCCGAAAATCGGGCCGCCTATAACGCTTAGAGCCGCATTTTGGTAGGCCCAACCGAGTGTCTAAGGAACTAGAGCGGCTGGCAGGGCAACCGCATGGTTCCAGTTCAGGTCGCATCGTGCCCGCTCCAAAGGCAAACTTCCTTAATACTGAGGTTTTTGCACGGCTACGCTGTTCCCTCGGCAAATGACGCCGTTGACGGGAGCACTGAGTTGGCCGCCCTGAACTTTGCAGTTCCGTTTTTCTTCATCCTCGGTCTTTCTGCCGGCAGCTTTGTTTATCTCGTGGTCGCGACGCTGATGCATTCGCTTGGAGCTGATCAGGCTACAGCGGAGGTCGTGGGAGGCTGGACGGCTTTTGCGACCGTCATTATTGTCGCTGCCCTGATCGGCAGGAAAGTTGCCAGCCAACAGCGAACCGTCACGCGCCCGGCATTGCAGCATGCCCTCCTCGCGATCGGCAACATTGCTGCCCTCGCCGTGCTCCTTGTACCGGGAGCGCTAGCGCTGATCGTGCATCCGGACTACGCGCATCTGTGGTGGGCTGCCTTGGTAGTGCTTCCACTGAGCGCAGTCTTCTGGATTGCCGGTATGGCGTTCGCCGGCTCGCGCAAGTCGTCGCGCGAGCCTTCCGGTGGCGCAAGGCGATAAGATCGCTTACGCTGCGCGATCCTGCCCCACATAGCGCTTACAACGCGCTGAATGTCATCAGCGGTCGCATGCCGGCACGCGTCTGCTATTTCCCTCTCGTTCCCGTCACTTCCTCGATGCGCAGCTTGTTCACATAATCGAGCGACACATCCCGGTAGAGCTGACGTATGAAGTTGAAGAACTGAGGGATCAGGTAGTTGCTGTGATCGAGGATGACGTTCTCGTCCATGTGGATGTTCCATACGCGCGTGTTCGCCGCATAATTGGCGCCCGCAACTGCGACGTTCGCCTGGCGTAGCACTAGGCCACCGCAAAACTCTCGCGGCCACTTTCGTTCGAACGAGACTGGTGTTCCGTCCTGTGTGGCCTTGAAAAATTCCTGCGCCTTGTTGTGTTCGGCTACGATGTTGCGCCCCCCTATCACGGGTCGGACCCGCGCAAGTAGCTGACTCTCCTCTAATAAGCCCAAAAATCGCCCCGCTTCCTCCGCTTAGAAGCGCATTTTCAAGCAGATTCGTCCCGTCGGTCTTGAGGTTGTGTGTCGATGCACAGCCCGCCACCGTCGATGCCAACATCATGGCCCCAAACGACGCAACGAAACATCCTGCGCCGCTGGCTTCGTGTGCTATCCGCACAATGTCGCACGTTAGTTCTCGTATAGATGATGGCGTGTTATCACCCGCTATTTCCGCTCACTATGATAAGGCGTTTGGCATTTGGAAGGCGCAGGTTCACATTTCCGCCGGCCCTGCTGGCACGGCACATGAATCGGACGTAACACGCGGGAAAGCCCGAAGCAATTCGCTCTTACCTTCGATTTCTTTGCGTCCTTCGCGTCCTTTGCGTCGAAGCTTTTGCTCTTCCTTCCTCACCTTCGCGCCCTTCGCGTCGAAGCTTCCAAAGAATTTCTTACGCGGTCCCCCACCCGCCGCGTAGCGCTTCGCCCGAGGCAAGTGACCGTCCAGGTAGCGGACGTTGGTACCCGCACCCGCGATCCCTTAAAATTTCGCGAAGCCGAGGCAAGCATTTTCAATAAGGAGCATGTGGATGGTTGAGGTGGATCTGCCCTACAGCGGCGTGAAAGTTCTGGATTTGTCGCAGGGCGTGGCGGGACCCTATTGCGCCATGCATCTTGCGCGCAATGGCGCCGATGTGATCAAGGTCGAGCCGACCGGTTCAGGCTGCTGGAGCCGACAGCTCGGCCGCTCGACGGGCGATCAGACGGCTCATTCCGTCGTCGTCAACCGCGCCAAGCGCTCGCTTGCCGTCGATCTCAAGACCAAGGAAGGCGTTGCTATCGTCCAGCGGCTCGCGCGCGACTGCGACGTGATGCTCCACAACTACCGGGTCGGGAAGATCGACAAGTTCGCGCTCGACTACGCGAGCGTGAAGAAGTCCAACCCCGAGGTCGTCTATCTCTACATCACCGGCTTCGGCCCGAAGGGGCCGCTTTCCGATCAGCCGGCGACGGACTCGGTCATGCAGGCCTACACGGGGATGATGTCCGTCAATCGCGGTCCGACGGGCGTGCCGCAGCGCATCGAGATGCTGGCGATCGACTTCTCGACCGGGCTTTACGCGTTTCAGGCGGTCGCGGCCGCGCTCTACAGGAAAGCGACGAAGGGCCGCGGGGGCTACATCGAAACCAGCCTGCTCGAGTCCGCGCTCGCGCTCCAGGAAGGGGCGATGATCGAGCACCATCTGCAGGGCGGCGCCGCCGAACCTATCGGTGCGCCCGTCGGCATGTTCAAAACGAAGGACGGCTACATGAGCGTCAATGCGCGGCGCGACGAGCACTTCCGGCGCCTCGCAAAGCTGCTCAGCAAGGACCAATGGCTCACCGATCCGCGCTATGCCGACGCGCGCGCACGCGTCACGCATCGCGACGAGCTGATGGCGGAGCTGCGACCCATTTTCGAAAGCAAAACTTCCAATGAATGGGTACAGCTGCTGTCGAGCATCGACATCCTGAAAGCCAAGGTCAATACGTACGACGATCTCTTTGCCGACCCGCAGGTGCAGGCGATCAATGCGGTGCGCTGGGTCGAAAACGACACGCTCGGCCGCGTGCCCATGGCAACGATCGCCGGTCAGCGTCCTACCGAGACCGGCGATCGTCTCAGTCACAGCCCACACGTGGGTGAGCACACTCGCGAGATACTAAGCGAGCTGGGCTACGGCGCCGACCACATCGAAAGGTTGAGCGCCTCAGGCGTCGTCACGTGCTACGGAGCTTGAATAAATAGGGTCAGTGTAAGAATAAATAGGGTCAGTGTAAGATTTCAGTCGTGGCGCGCTCACGATCATCACAAAAGTTACACTGACCCTGATTTCGATAGACCATATCAGCCTCGCCGCCACACAAAGCCAGCCGCTTGGCAGCGCTCGCTTCATGCCTTGATCGCGCAGTGGACCCGGATTCGAGTGGGCGGTCTCGCCAATCAGGCAGTGCACTAAATCGAACCCCGTCCTAATAGCGTGCGCGGCGTTCGTACGGACGGCTACCTGCTGGTCGGTGCCGGTTGCGGTTTCGGTGACGGCACCGCGGACGAGTGATGGTCCACGATCAACCAACGTCCGCCCTGATACCGATACACGAAGCTGAAGCGTGCCGGACGGCTTACCGGAATGCCGGCGGCATCCACCGCGGGGCCGACGAACGTGTACGTCCCCGTGTTGATCGCGACATCGTCATAGACTCGTATTCGCTGTTCACCCAGCACGCCTTTGTAATGGGCTGGCGCCGTACGCAGCAAGTTGAAGTACTCGCGAATGCTCGCTGGATTGTCGCGGATCGTAGGCGATGTCGTGCCCCAGAGGACGGCGTCGGGCGCGTAAAGTGCAACGACGCGCTCCTGGTCATGACTGCCCATGGCGTCTATCCATGCCTTCGTTGCCGCTGCGACCTGCTGCTTGGCATCGCTGCCAGGGCCGGCGCTGGTGGCGCAAGCGGTCAGCAACACGGCGGCCATGCTGAACGAGATACCGGTGCAACGATGCACAGCAGACATGGGCTCCTCCTATCGAACTGACGGCCATTGATGTCGTTCTTGTTCAATCCGGATCGAGTGCTAAACGGGGGAATAAATAGGGTCAGTGTAAGATTTCAGTCGTGGCTCTCACGATCATCAGTAAAGTTACACTGACCCTGATTTCGCTGACTTTGATTTCGATCTAGAGGAACACGGTGCGGTCCGCACTTGCGCACATCTCCGCCTGGATCTTCGGACTGATAAATTTTCCGCCCAGAGCTTGCGCCATTTCTTCGCCGACCCCACGGGCCGTGCAGCACAGCCCTCACCCATACACCGGTATGCCGTTTTCCTTCGCGTAGGTGATCAAGTCTGTGAGCGGTGGCAGTCCGACACCCTGAATGTTCTTGGCGATAGCAGGGTTAAGCATGACCACGGAGTCGCCCAAAAGCGAGATCGAAACGTCGTGTCCTGCCTCTTTCGCACCCTTGGCATGTAAGAATGCCAGCGTCGCCTTAGTCGGGTTCTCTGAACCGCTTGTCGCCGTAACATGAAATTTCATGTTTCCCTCCTGCCATTTAGCGCGCACGGCTTTTCTCGGACACCGTTTCCTCGATTGGAGGGGCGCCGACCACCGCCGGACGCGGGATGTCGTGGATGCAAGAGTGATGCCCCAACGCACGGGTGGCGTGACCGTACTTTTTCAGTCGCTTAAGTGGAGGCGCGTCACATTACGTAGATGACCGGGATTCGACGGGGAAACACTACCTCGTGACCGCCTCGCAATGAAAAAATAGGGTCAGTGTAAGATTTCAGTCGCGCCGCTCTCACGATCAGCAGGAAAGTTACACTGACCCGGATTTTGAAACGCTCGCAGCTTAGCGTATTGCGCTACAGATCGAGCCGCGTGATCTTGCTGCCGTCGAGCTTGATGCCCGCATAGAGGCCCGTGTTAGTCAGCGCAAAACCGACCACCGACTGCTTCACTGTGTTGCTGTCGATCTCGCCGCTTGCCCCCACGCGTGCGACGGACACCGTCGCGTCCGCGCCGATCGTCCACCCCTTGCTATTGCGGAAGCGGTCGAGCGCTTCCTGCGTGAGGAACATGAGAATGATGGCCTGCGACTGCGCGCCGATCTGCCAGCCGAACGACCCGCCAACCACGCGGTAGTAACCGTCCGCTCGGCCACCACTGCGCAATACGCCATCTCCGTACTCGCCGCCTACGATAAATCCCGCGGAAAGCACGCGCGGGAAGACCAGGATGCCGCGCGCCCGGTCGGCCAGTTCCTTCGAGCCGCGGGCAGTCGAAAAGAGCCGTGTCAGCGCCTGGTCCGCTCCGTTATTTATTTCGCGGCGCCTGGCATTACGGTCGGTTGCCGCATCGGGTTTCGTCGTGGTGCAGCCTGTCGCCAGAACAGCCGCCGCGCCGACAGCGATCCCGGCGCTGCTCAGAAATGCTCGTCGATTCATCTCCTTGCTCCATATCTACGCGCCGACAAAGTCGATGCGCGCGTCATCATCGCGACTCCGCACTGGGTCGCCAGCAAACTGTAAGCAAGAAGTAGCCCCGGTTCTGGGGAAGTGCTTATTGGGCCGGAAGGAGCCGAGTGCTGATGCAGTATGACAATCGCCTGATACAAGCAGCGGAGAAATAGGGTCAGTGTAACTTTTCGACCCGATAATCGGTCCTACCCTCCTTGACGGATGATGGAGCACTCAGCTTGCCGCAAGGCCGTCCTCGCTTCGGCGGCCTTGCAGGGCGCTGCAGCATGCGTTCTATGCCCTCCTTGAACCCATTGTCGCCGAGCGGCCATCCGCGATTCGCAGCTTCACGCATTTCGTCCTGCTCGCTTTCATCGATCACGGCCTGGAACAACGCACGATATGCGCGCTGCCTCTGGATGACCGTCATACCTAGCCGCTGGTATTGCTCATGCGGTGCCAGCAAAGAATCCGGATCGCCATACGCATGATGCCGAAAGCTCGACCACTGATAATCACCAGGATGCAACACCATCCCGGCTCGAACCGGATTGCACTCGATGTAACGGCAGCAGCGCAGGAAGTACGTTTCCGTATCTATGAGACTGGATCGGAATCTCCCCTCCCAGAGAGTCCCGCTCCGCGCGTATTTCTTGTTGATGTAGCGGACGAAGTATCGCCCGACATATTGCATCATTGAGGACAAGCCATGAGGGCGCGCAGTCGAGGCAAGCAGATGCATGTGATTGGTCATCAGGACGTACGCATAGATGCTGCAGTCGTATTTCGTTGCCGCATCGCGAAGCCACGTCAGATAAGCGACGTAGTCGGCCCGCTCGTAGAACATCGCTTCGCGGTTGTTGCCGCGCTGGATGACGTGTTGCGGCACGTCGGCGAGGTCGAAGCGTGGTCTGCGTGGCATCAGCCGTCCCGCACAGCTAAATTTGATGTCTACAACGCTTCCGGCTCGAAAAAGTTACACTGACCCTGATTCCGCTGACCCTGATTTCGGAGAGACGCACAGTCCACGATGACGCATCCGACTGCCGCCGAGCTGGCAGCCATACCGCTCTTCGCATCGCTGACCGACGAGGAACTCGAAGCGACGGCGAAGCGCTTCACGGTGCGCATCTATCCTAAAGACGCCATCGTCGCCACCGAGGGCGACCGCCTGGAGCTCTTCAACGTCATCCTGTCCGGCCGGATACAATTCTTCTGGTGCGATGAAGAGGGCCGCCAGGTGAAGCTCGGCATCGACGGCCCCGGGGGCCATTACGCCGATGTAACGCTCGCCGGTGAGCCGATACTCATGTCGGTCATCGCGCTCGAAGGTTTACGCGTCGCCTCGATTCCTATAACGGACCTCAAACAGCTGCTGTTGCGCCATCCCCAGGTCGGCATTGCCTTGCTCACCGATGTAGTGGCTCGCCTGCGCCGCCTCGTGCAGCGCACGAAATCGTTCACCATGGAGGACGTGTACGGACGCGTCGTGAAAGTGATTTTCGCAGCCGCGGTGGAGACTGACGGAAAACTCGTGACCGAGCGATTGACTCATTCGGAAATCGGTCAACGGGTCGGCGCGACGCGGGAAATGGTGGGCCGGATACTCCGCGATCTCGCTCGGGGCGGCTATATTCGTACGGCGCAAGGCCGAATCACGATCCTTCGCAAGCCCCCGACCCGCTGGTAGCCGCGCGATTGCGCGTCGGCTCGCTGCCCCTGCTCGACGGAAATAGTTCTCTGTGACGAGTTGCATTGGTTCTCTTGCGTCAACGCCCTCGCCGCATTTAAGGTGAGTTGACGGGACTCGGCGTGCACCGTTGTCCCGAACGGGGCGGCGCAGACAATGCTTGCGGAAGGCAGTGGGAACTACGGTTCGAGATACGAGCTATGAACGTCCTGCGAGGAATACTATGCGCTCTTGTCGGCCTCGCAATATCGCTTCCTGCGAGCGCCCAGAGCCGGCCCGCACGTATTCTCGTCGGGTTCCCCGCAGGCGGCGAATCGGACGTGATCGCCCGCCTCGTCGCAGACCGGATGAGCACCTCGCTCGGTGCGCCGGTAATCGTCGAGAACAGGCCGGGGGCAAACGGGATGATCGCGGCCGAGGCGCTCAAGAACGCCGCGCCCGACGGCAGGACGCTGATGGTCTCGCCCATCGCCATAACGGTGTTCGCGCCGCTCACCTTTTCGAAGCTCAAGTACGATCCGATCAACGATTTTGCACCGGTCTCGCTTGCGGCTCATTTCCACATGGCGCTCGCCGTCGGGCCTGCATCGCCCGCTAAGACGGTCGGAGACTACGTCAAGTGGGTCCGCACGAACCCTGCAAAAGCGACGTACGGGGTGCCGCTCGCCGGCGGTCCAACGCATTTTCTCGGCGTGATGTTCGCGCGAGCGACCGATCTCGATCTTACTGTCGTTCCGTACAAGGGCAGCGCGCCTCTCGTCACCGATCTGATCGGCGGACAAGTACCTGCGGCAATCAGTGTGCTCTCACAACTGCTCGCCCATCACGAGGCCGGCAAGCTGCGCGTGCTGGCAACGTCGGGCTCGCAGCGCTCACCGATGGCGCCGAATGTGCCGACGTTCAAGGAGCTCGGATTCGCGGCGGTGGAGGGTACCGGCTGGCAGGCGTTCCATACGCGGGCCGGGACGCCGCGCGACACGATCGACCGCCTCTCTGCCGCGATTGCCTCCGCGATCAGGTCGCCCGAGATCAGTGCGCGACTCCATGCACTTGGCCTCGAGCCTGTCGGCAGCACACCGGACGAGCTCTCCAGCCGTATTGCCGAGGATATCGCCCGGTGGACGGCAATCGTCAAGGCGTCGGGATTCCGCGCCGACGAATGATGGAAGGGCGGCGAAAGGCGCTGAGGAAACATGTGTGGTTCCACCGAAAAATCGTCGACTCCTGACGCCGCGGTCCAACGGCGAACTCGAACTTCAAAGGAGGGTGCAATGGGCAACTTTCATCGGCTCACGGTCCTTGTCGCGCTCCTGCTCATGGGATGCTCGGGACTGCATGCGCTGTCGAGGGACGAGCCAGCGAATGCATTGGCGCCAACCGGTACGCTTCGCGTCGCCTTCATATCCGGGTCCCCTATTCATGCGACGCGTGACGCGGTGTCGGGGGAATTCAAGGGTGTCGCCATCGATCTCGGCAAGGAATTGGCCCGTCGGATCGGCGTGCCGTTCAAGCCTGTACCGTATTCCTCGGTGCCGGCTCTCCTCGCCGCTGCCAAAGACGGTGAATGGGACGTTGCGACGCTGGGTGTCAACGCCGAGCGCGCGCTGGCCGTGGATTTCAGCGCGCCGTACATGGAGGTCGAATTCGGCTACCTCGTTCCAGGAGGTTCTTCCATTGCCTCCTTATCGGAAGTCGACAGGCCGGGAGTTCGAATCGGCGTGGTCGAAAAGGCCTCGCCTGACGTCTATCTCAACCGAACGATACGAAGCGCGACGTTGGTTCGTGCGCCGAGCGTCGCCGGCCTGTTCGAATTGCTTCACGCTGGAAAAGTGGATGCCGTTTTTGCAACGAAAGCGAGCATCCTGAGCCAGGCTGCGAAGTTTCCCGGATCACGCGTGCTCGAGGGACGGTCCGGCGGAGAAGAGACCGCCATGGCGGCGCCGAAAGGACGGGGTGAAGCGAGTCGGTACTTGCGCGAGTTTGTCGAAAGCGTGAAAGCCGAAGGGCTCGTGAAAGCTGCCATCGAACGGGCGGCGCTGCGCGGGGTTGCTGTTGCGGTGAAGTAATGCCGGAATCCCACTCCGAGCAGCGAGAGGCGGAGTGCTACCGAACATTCGAGCGGACTAAAAGGGGACGCGCACCTGTTCTGCCCGATGTGCCTTCCACCCTAAACCCATACCCGGACGCACGGACTGACCGCAGTGAACACGCGACGTGAAAGAGATTCAAATAGCGATGACAAGGGAAGCGGCATTCGTAAAGCAGCTCGAGGAAGTCGTGAGCGTCGATCCCCTGTTTCTTCGCTGTAGCATGGTGACAGGTATTCCGTTCGGGTGCTTCGTTGGATGGCGGGCAGCGACTCCCTCCGTCGATCGCGGTTTTACCAGGGTACTCTGCCGCTATAACCCCAACGACTGCCGACTGTCGCGTCCCAAGATGTAGAGGGAGCCTCGTCCCGCATAACAGTCGTCGGAGCTTCCCATCCGGCGCCGGGAGCGTAGTCCCACGCCGTCCCCGCACTGTAGCGGCGATGTTCCAATCGCTCGATGCGATAGCGGTGATCGCAATCGTGAGGGACCGGCGCCGGCAGCAATACGCCTGCTGGACCGGTCGCGAGCCGGCCATCGCGAACGCACGGCTCGGGATGTCGGGCAGCGGCGGGCAGCGCTACGGCCAGCAATAGAATCGATAGTGCGCTCTTCATCTCCATCGCGTCGCGGTCTTCCGCATCGTCCGCCGGCGCTATCCTCCTGCCTGCAATGCCCATACCAGCGCCATAAATGCATGGCCGTAAGTAAGCCACTGTTGGGATTTCTGCAAAGCCGCCAAGCGCGATACGGCACGACCGAGCGCCTGACAACGGCTTGCGGGCTTACCTGGCGGCTCGGTCGCAGGCCCTCTCGATGGCGTCGCCCGTGCGCGGGAATAGCGCCTCCCTTCGGCTCACAAGCCCGCAAGGTTGTCGCGCGACGGCTACCCGCTATGCGGCCCCGAACGCTCCACGTGGAAGTAGATCGTCATTGCGACGATCTTGCCGGAGCGTATGACGAACGTGTCCACACCGTGCTGGACCTCGCCTTTGGGCGAGCGCGCGGTCCAATGCAGGAAGGCCACCTCGCCGTCCACCCGGCGGACGACATACGTGTACTCCGCATCGCCGACGTGCCGCTTGAGTATCGCGGCGCACTGTCGCACGCCGTCATGCCCTTGGAACACTCCATCCAGCGTAAGCAGCGTCACATCGGTCGAGTAATTTCGCGCGATGTCGCGTTCCAGGTCCTTCGCAGCTCGCAATGCCAGATGATCCTCAAAAACTTCGGCCGCGCTCCTCATGAGCTCTCGCTCCCCTTCTGTCGACGCGGATCATGTTGCATGGCGAGTACCTGCGTTCCTGAGCACTGGTACGAGCAGAATAGGAGGGTGATGCAGCCACGGCCCGGGCGGCGCGTCGACCGGCGGAGCGCGTTCATCGTCCGGATCCCGAAGCCACATCCCAGGACGACTCGGCAGTCAGCACTTGTGTCGGCTGCACAAGCAGATGGGGGATGGGGCAAGGGCTCGCCCTCCGCCTCCGCGAAGAAGATGTCCTGTCGCGCGTTACCGCGGAGGATTACGTGGTATACGCCGCCGGATGCATGCAGCCTCGCCTACTGCTTCACCTTCGCTCCCGTCACGGCCTCGATGCGCAGCTTGTTTACATAATCGATCGTCACATCCCGGTAGAGCTGACGTATGAAGTTGAAAAACTCCGGGGTGAGGTAGTTGCTATGGTCGAGGATGACGTTTTCGTCTGTGTGGATGTTCCATACCCGCGTGTTCGCCGCGTCGTTGGCGCCCTCGACTCCGACGTTCGCCTGGCGCAGCACCAGTCCGCCGCAGAACTCTCTGGGCCACTTGCCTTGAAGCGAGATGGGCGCTGCGCCCGGAGTGTCTTTGAAGAACTCGTTCGCCTTGTTGTCTTCCGCGACGATATTGCGCCGTAACCGCTCCTGGAACTTCTTGAGGTCCGGCTCCTTGCGCTCCAGTAAACCGTCGCGGAACACGTACACTTCCTCCCAATCCGCGCACTTCACCTTCTTGTCCACCTCGAGGGTGTGGGTCCAGTAACCCTCGACATGTCCGGGTGTGTTGCGCGCCGTCTGCTTCTGGCCATCGTCCGCAAATCGCTCGAAGGTGGTATTCACCGATCGACCCAGCGGAAACGCGAGCCGGGTGGCGAGGTCGGCTACAGAAGTCACCGAGACGAAGATCGGTAGCTCATAGTACGCCGGCTGCAATCCAGCCGAGGCAGTGTGCAATGGCATATAGCGGACCGCTTCGAATGCCGGATTGATCAGGAGCACGAGATCGGCAAGGCGGCCCAAACGCACATTGCTCACTTCGGCGCGCGCCTGTTCCGACGGTGTAGCGACGCTTTCCGTCACCAGCCCTCGATGCACGTCCTTGTCGAACGTCAATTGGTCGATCAAGCTCTGTGAAACGGCCGTATACAGGATCAGGCCGCCGAAGCTGTGTCCGACCGCGATCGAGCGGATCCGGCAGCCGGGGACGGTTGTAGCGCCGGCCTGACACTCGCCACGCTTGCCTTGGTGCCAATAGTCCTGAAAGCCACGCAAGCGGGCGAAGAGCTCGCGCACCTGTCCTTGCGCTACGCGCGTCGCCGCTGCTTTGCGCGTCCAGAACGTCACGTTGAGGGCCGCCTCGGTTGCGAACCACGACGGCCGCCATGATGCGCCTCGCCATCCGATATACACGCCCACGGTTTTTCGCGGGAATGCGTCGAGCTTATCGACCTCGTGGAGCTGTGCGAGGATCTGTCGAAAGCGGCGGACGTCCCTGTCGTCCGTCTGCGCGTTGTGCTTCCATCCGTGCACATAAACCACGAGCGTGATGTTCGCGTTCTCGTCCCTCATCATGCGCGTGAGATCGTCCATTACCCAGTCGATGCGCTTGGACGCCGGGCGCAACGCCTTTGGCTTGTCGCCGGGCGCTTCCTCGCCGGATTTTTTGTCTTCGTCGCTGAGAAGCCACCCCTGGTCGTCGAACTCGACGAAGTGAATCCGGAACAGCTCTTCAGTCCTGTCGCGAACCCAGATTTCCGGCGTTTGATCGTCGCATCCTTTCTGGAAGCCCTCTTCCGCGTTGCAGGCGCGGTTGGGATCGGTCCTGTGCTTCCAGTCGGCAGCCGGCCACGTCGTCGAGCACGCCGCGAGGAAAACGCACGCAACGATCACAGCAAGGCGAACATCGGCAAACCGATCGGTGCGCCGGTGATGGATGAATCGAAGAGCTCGTGCCGACGTTCTCATCATTCCTTCCTGGCGTCGTGCCCCGTCCTCGTTAATAAATGGGGCCAGCGTAAGCTTTCGACCCACGGCGACAGAGCGGTCGATAAAGTTGCACCGCCGCTCGTTTCTCTACGGCCACATCGAATCAAATACAAAACGCTCGCGCGCCTGTCCAGCCCGGTGATGCTTTCCAAGTATCTTCCACGCGACACCGGGCTGGCAGCCCGTATGGCGTCCTATTCCATTTGTCCTATTCCGCAGGCGATACGACCGGAGCGATACTGAAATAATTCGCCGGCGACGAGCTCGCTGCCGTAGTTGAACGCGAGCAGTAGATTTCGCACTTTCCAGCCGGCGACCTTCTAAGTTGCGCGCCTAGGGGGTTCGACATGACTACGCTCCCAAATCATCCTGGCGTATCAGAGACCAACACCGCGGCGCACTCACGCATGCCGTCATGCCCTTGGAACACTCCATCCAGCGTAAGCAGCGTCACATCGGTCGAGTAATTTCGCGCGATGTCGCCTTCCAAATCCTTCGCAGCTCGCAATGCCAGATCATCTTCAAAAACTTCGGCCGCGCTCCTCATGAGCTCTCGCTCGCCTTCTGTCAACGCGGATCATGTTGCGTTGCGAGTGCCTGAACGAGCACGTCGCCTTATCGCCGGGCCGATCGAGACCTAGTCGCGGAACGGGCTATGGTTGAAGGTATATTCCGCGATGACCTGTTCGCCCTCGGCACCCACCGCAACGAGGCGCGCCACTTCGGTGGCGTGGCCCAGCCCACGAAGATCACCGGTGCGCGGCGCGAGCAGAACCTCGCCGCTCGACGGATCGAACGGAATATCGTCCAGCCGGTGCAGCACGCCGCCGACCGACGAGACGACATCGAGGCGGTCCACGCCGGCAAGCGGCGCTTCGAGATGCGCGACGACGAGGTCGTCGCTGGGCGCGATGGTGCAATTGACGCTGGCGCCCGGGCGAAGGCGGTACTCGCGAATGCGCAGCCCCGCGGCTGCAAGCTGCTTCAGCAAGCCGCCGGTCAACACCATCATCGCCTCGCCCCGTTTGACGATGTCCTGAATCTCTTCGCCCAGGCCGGCGATCCAGGCAAGACGCTCGCTGCAGTCGGCGCAAGCGAGCAAATGTTCTTCATGCGGCGATTCGCCGTGCTCGTCGAACCAGTAGTCCACGAGCCCCGCCAACGGGATATGGCGGACAGGCGACGTCCCGCTCATCCTCGGTCTCCTGCACCCATGCAGCCGCGCAGGCGCTCGATGGCGCGATGGCGGATCACCCGGACGTTGCCGGGCGCGAGACTCGTCATTGCCGCCACCTCGTTCGCGTCCTTGCTCTCGAAGAACGACGCGAGGATCACCATACGCTCGCGCTCGGCCAAGCGCTGAAGGCAGGCAAGCAGCCGTTCGCGGTCGAGAGCGGGCGTCGATTCGGTTACGCCGCCGGGGAGCAGGTCCTCGCCATAGCGCTCGAGGAGCTTCTGCCGGCGAGCGCCGGTACGTTTTATATCCATCACCACCATACGACAGGTACTGAGCACGAAAGAGGCGATGCGTTCAGGCTCCCGGACACGTCCGGCCCGCAGGCTTTCCAGCATGAGCACCATGACCTGCTGCATGAGATCCTCCGCGAGATGCGCATCGCGCAGATGCTTGCGCCCGTAGAGGCGTACGCGGGGTGCGAACCTTCGATACAGCTCGGCTTCGGCCTCGGCATCGATCGCCGGCGCTGCACCCATCACTCGCCGGGCCAGGAGAGCATCGTCCACGTCCACCGCCGCTGCAGGATATCGGATGCGCCGAGGATAGCCGTTGGCGGTGTCGCTCGTGAAGTGTCACGATCCGGCGTGGCGTTACAGGAATATTTTGTGTAACGGCCGGGCTCGTCCCGACACTTCCTCCAGCGCAAACCCGCATTTCATTGGAGCGAGACGATGATTACCAATCCGCTGACAGGCACCAACGTCGAGGAAGTCGCCGAGGGCATTTACCGCATCAACACGCCCATGACGATTCCCGGCGGCGATTTCAGCTTCAACCAGTATCTGGTCGTGGACGAAGCGCCACTGCTCTTCCACACCGGGCCGCGGCGCATGTTCCCGCTCGTTCGGCAGGCCATCGAAACGGTGATGCCGCTGGAGCGGCTTCGCTACATCGGCTTCTCGCACTTCGAAGCCGATGAATGCGGCGCTTTGAACGAGCTGCTGGCAGTCGCTCCGCTCGGCGAGCCGCTCTGCGGGCGCATTGCGGCAATGGTTTCGGTGAACGACATCGCCGACCGGCCCGCCCGCGCCCTCGGGGACGGCGAGCAGCTCTCCCTCGGACGTCGCACGCTACAGTGGTTCGATACACCGCACGTGCCGCATGGCTGGGAATGCGGCTTCCTCTTCGAGACGACCACGCGAACGCTGCTCTGCGGCGATCTGTTCACCCAGCCGGGTAAAGGCACGAAGGCGCTCGTCGAGACCGACATTCTCGCGGCGAGCGAGGCATTCCGCGCGGCTATGGACTACTACGCGCACGCCCCGACGACGCAGGCAACGTTGGAGCGCCTTGCGCTGACCCGGCCCACAACGCTCGCCTGCATGCACGGCAGCGCCTGGCGGGGCGACGGCGAAGCGCTGTTGCGGTCGCTCGGGACCGCCCTGCTCGGTGCAAATTAGAAGACGGCGCCCGGATAAAGCCCTTAGCGTCTCGCTTTCTGCGCAAAAATGACATCGCAAGGCCGCAGCGGCTACCGCCACATCAGAATCTCGCTTCCGGAAACATCCAATTCACCGTGTTTGTCGTTTTGTAGTTGTGAAAACCACACTGGAGGAGACGATGACCACGGATTTGCGGACGGAAGTGCGGCGGTTGATTGCCGCCGGGGAGTTACCCGATCGGCTGCCGGACACGCTCTGGGGAGGCCCTGGAAGCGGGGCGCCATGTTTCATTTGCCGCAAGGTGATCTCGCGTGGCGAAATAGAACTCGAATTCGAATACACACGCCCAGGCGGAAAATCCAAGGCCAAAGCGATTTTCCATAGGCCCTGCTATGAGACGGTGCGAAAGGAATTGGCTTGCATCGCCGTCGAGACGTCGCGTGCCCTATCGTCCTCCTGCGGTGAAGGCGGCGGTCATGAAAGGGCCGGCGCGTAACGCATTGCCGAGGATGCCTGAAGGGTGCAAAATGCCGGCCCGATATGAGTGCCGATGGTTCAAATCCGAAGCGCGAAGCAGTAGCGCCTGGAACACTTGGCGCAGTCCTGTATTCGGATCCGACGACGGCAGACGCCGCCGGATCGGAGCAGGAATGGGTTGAGCTCGTTCAGGGTGTCGCCGGCGCCGATGCACGCGCGCTGCAAGCGCTATATAAGCGGGCGAATCGACTGGTGTTCACACTAGCGTTGAGGATCACTCAAGATCGGCAAGCAGCGGAGGAAGTCACCGTCGATGTCTTTCATGACTTATGGCGGCGCGCCTCGACGTACGATCCCGAAAACGGAACGGTCGTCGGCTGGATCATGAACCAGGCCCGCTCCCGGGCAATCGACCGATTTCGCTTCGACCATCGGAAGAAACGCGCCAAGCAGGACGACGATCGATCACATACCGCTGATTCAGGTGACGGTCCCTATGAAGCCTATGCGCGTGACCAGCGCGCCGGTCTGTTGCAGGACGCGCTGACTCAGCTCACCTCGCACGAGCGACAAGCGATAGAGACGGCGTTCTTCGGTGAGCTCACACACACTGAGGTAGCCGCCAAACTACAGGAGCCGTTGGGCACCATCAAAACGCGGATACGCTCCGCTCTCGCCAAACTGCGCAAAGCCTTGATGGAACGGACGATATGACGTCGAAACATCACGAGCACGAAAGCGATTTGTCCGAGATGCTGTGCCTCCATGCGCTGCAGGCCCTGACGCGAACCGAAGCGCAGGAGATGGATGCGCATCTCGCCGCGTGCGATCAATGCCGGCGCGAGTTCGACGATCTGCGATCCGTCATCGGTTCGTTCGCGTTCTGGCCGACCGATGTCGTGCGTCCGCCGGCACCGCTGTGGAGCCGCATCGCGGAACGGATCTCCGGTGAGGCGGATGAACCATCGGATGGCGCCGCGAGCGACGAGTGGGTAGAGCCGGAATGGAGCAACGTCGCCCCCGGCATCGCCTGCAAATTGCTCGCAGCAGACGACCGGAAGCACAGGATCAGCATGCTCGTCCGTCTTGAACCGGGAGCGGAGTATCCGCCGCACACACATGCCGGAGTGGAGGAGCTGCATCTTCTGCACGGTGAGCTGCTGATCGACGACCGGAAACTGTATCCCGGCGATTACAACCTGGGGCAACCCGGTATGTCCGATGAAAGAGTGTGGAGCGAAACCGGCTGCACGTGCGTGCTCATCACCTCTACTCGCGACAAGCTTCGATAACGTACCACCACACCAAGAGCGCCTGCGCGGCACGCCAGCGAAGCAAGGCGAACACCAGTCGGGCACGTCACCGCAATCTTCGCTCTTTTTCAGCGCTGATTTCTTCAAGGACGTCGATCGAGGACATTGGCGCCTCGATTTAACCGGGCCCGTCGGCCTCGTTGATGGACGCCGCCATGCTGCGCCGTCCCCGCGGCTCAATGCCTTGCGATCTCGAGGGCGGTAAAGGACG
>JBLNBW010000348.1:0-8020 GCA_050260255.1 Rhodospirillaceae bacterium
TACGTGACAAAGGCGAGATAGAACAGCAGTAGCAGAAGAACAAGCAGTTCAACAACAAGTTGAGCCGGGACGCGTTCTCGACGCCGGTGCTTTCCATACAAATGCATTGGCATAGCAGCCACCGCCAGGCGGTATCACCGCTCAGTGTGCTGCATACTGTGTGCCGGGTCGACAGCGCGTTGCAATTGCCGATCGGCGAGTAACTGCCCGGCGTTGCTTTTGCCGAAGCACGCTCCTATGCTGGAACCGACACGGCATCGCCGTACCTCTACCGGTGATTCCCGACCTCTCCGTTTCCCGATCCCTGCGCACTTCGCTCCTCTCAACCTCGTCCAGGAGGGAGCCATGGCCACACAACAGGTCGTCACGGAAACCGACTCGCTCGCTTTCATCGCCCCCGGCAGCTATCGCGTCCAGCGGCCGGCGAGCCCGCAGGATGTCGTCTCGCTGATCGAGAAGCACCAGATACAGATCATCGACCTCAAGTTCACGGACTTGCCGGGGATGTGGCAGCATTTCTCGATCACGCCCCCCGAGATCCACGAGAGTCTCTTCAGCGAGGGCATAGGCTTCGATGGCTCCTCGATTCGGGGCTTTCAGGAAATCCATGAGTCGGACATGCTGCTCAAGCCCGATCCGACCACGGCGTTCGTCGATCCGATGTGCTCAGTACCGACGCTGTCGATCATCTGCGACGTGCATGATCCGGTTCTCGACAAGTCATACACGCGCGACCCGCGCTACATCGCGAAGAAAGTCGAGGAGTACCTGAAGGGCGCCGGGATCGCGAATACCTGCTACTTCGGGCCCGAGCTGGAGTTCTTCATCTTCGACTCGGTCCGCTTCGGCCAGGACCAGCACTCCGGCTACTACTACATCGAGTCCGCCGAAGGCGAATGGAACTCGGGCGCGGACGAAGGCGCGTACGGCGGCGGCAATCTGGGCTACAAGCCGCGCTTTAAGGAAGGCTACTTCCCCGTGCCGCCGCACGACACGCTGCAGGACATCCGTTCGGAAATCGTGATCGCGCTGATGCAGGCCGGGATACAGATCGAGGTGCACCACCACGAAGTCGCGACGGCGGGACAGAACGAGATCGACATGAAGTTCGCGCCGCTCACGCGCATGGCCGACAACGTCATGATGTACAAGTACGTCTGCAAGAACGTCGCGCGCCGGCACAACAAGGTCGCCTCCTTCATGCCGAAACCGCTCTTCGCCGACAATGCAAGCGGCATGCACTGCCACCAGAGCCTGTGGAAGGACGAGAAGAATCTCTTCTACGACGCGGGCGGATGGGCGCTGACGTCGCAGATGTGCCGCTGGTACATAGGCGGGCTGCTGAAGCACGCGCCGGCATTGATGGCGTTCTGCGCCCCGACCACCAACTGGTACAAGCGTCTGGTGCCGGGCTACGAGGCGCCCGTCAATCTCGCCATGTCCCAGCGCAATCGTTCCGCGGCCGCACGCATCCCGATGTATTCGACTTCACCGAGCTCCAAACGGGTGGAGTCCCGCTGTCCGGATCCTTCGGCCAACGCCTATCTCGCATTCTCCGCCATGCTGATGGCGGGCCTGGATGGCATTGCGAACAAGATGGAGCCCGGAGAACCGCTCGACAAGAACATCTATGACCTGCCGCCGGAAGAAGCGAAGAAAGTGCGACAGGTACCGGGCTCGCTGCAGGAATCGCTTTCGGCCCTGGAGGAGGATCACGACTTCCTCACGAGCGGCGACGTTTTCACGCGCGACGTGATAGAGACCTGGATCGAGTACAAGCGCAAGAAAGAGATCGGCCCGGTGCGGCTGCGCCCCCATCCTTGGGAGTTCTATCTGTACTTCGACATTTGACCGGCCGAGGCGCGCTTCCGGCGCGCCGTCCCTCATCGCGAAAATGCGAAATGCCACTGCTCGCAGGCGGTATGGCGATGCTCGCTGCCGCGTCGCACCGGAGCTTCGGATTTATGCCGTCGCCTGACGCTCGGCCGCTGCGGTTTCACGCCTCAGATCGGCGTCACCATTCAGGAATGCCTCGAAGGGCATCTCCTTCCCGCACAGCGAGCACATCGGCTCCATGCGATCGTTGCCCAACACGATTCTTTCCGGCGGATGTCGGCACGGCAGCTCGGTTCTGCATTTGGCGTTCGCTTCAGACAGATCCATACTTCCTCCATCGGCTCTTCTTTCCCGTCTCCCGCTCGAATGCCATGCTTCGGTGATGCGAGGCGCACTCCGACGCTGCAAAAACGGTGCCGGTCCGCGGAATCTCAGGCCATGAGACCACTTCATGCCGTCCGCGCACGCCACATCTCGTTCAGAGCCTGTGCAAACCGCGTCCCGAGCGCTTCGTCTTCGTGCATGAAATAGACGTAAGCACGCGTGAGCGGCTGCGCCGCGATGCGCTCCACCCATGCGCGCAGGTCGGCTTCGTCGTAGTGCGTTCGCCCGAAGCGCAGATACGCGCAATCCGAAGTCGAAACGAGCGGCGTGTCGCCCTTCTCTGTGTCCGTTACGCAAAGCAGTGCGCCATGAGCGCGAAGCGCCTCGTGCACGCCCTCGTCCTGCCATGAGGCGTTGCGAAATTCGAAGGCAATGCGCGGATGCGGCGGCAGCGCGCCGAGAAGATCTTTCAGCCGGGGAAGATCCTTCTTGAGGTACGGAGGCAACTGGAACAGGACCACGCCGAGCTTGCTTCCCAATGCAGTGGCGCGCTGCAGGAACTCGGACACATCCGATTCGGCTTCGCGCAGGCACTTGTCATGAGTGATGCGGCGCGGCGCCTTGAGCGTAAATTCGAAATGCTCGGGGCACCTCTTGAGACGACCGCACGAGCATCGATTCCGACGGCATGCGGTAAAAAGTGTTGTTGATCTCCACCGTCGAGAAACGCTCGGCGTAGTAGCGCAGCATGGCGTTCGCCGGCAGCTTCTCGGGATAGAAATGGCCCAGCCACTCTTTGTACGAATAGCCGCTCGTACCCGCTGATATCTTCATAGTGTGCTCTCATTGAGCCTTCGAACGCCTCACGCGCCGCCTCTTATCCTCCGCCGCTTCTTCCCGCGGGACAAGGACGATTCGAGAGGTAAACGGGCTGCCATCCATAGCCGGATAAGACCAGGCCGGGATGTTCATTCGCCCTCTTAACGCGTGAACCGCTTGACGCAATCACAACTTCCCTCAACCGTTCTCACGCCGCAAAAACGCTCGCGCTAGTTCGCAGACCATATCAAGTCCGAGCTGCACAAGTGCGCACTGGAGAAAGACGCCGGGCTCGCGCTGCATCAATGACGCTCACGCCCGCCGCCCCCTGAATGGACTAAGCCACGCTTGCCGTACGTCGATCGACTAGACCGCCGGCTGCGCGTACTTCCCGGTGAGCTGCGGCGTGCGGCCTTCGAGGCCTTTCTGTTCGCGCCCCTCCGCTTCGGCAGGTGGGCACGATTTCTGAGTTGAAACGCTGCGCGAAACGTTCGGCATCGATTCCGTTGAAGGCGGGCCACTCGCGTAAGCGGGCTGTAAGGACACGCGCGTAATGTCCTCCTCCATGGGCTTCAAGCCCTAGGCTCGACATTGGTCGAAGTAAGGAACCCCCGCAATCGCAGGACGCTGACGCCACGATCGGCTCAGCTCCGACAGACACCGCGAAGTTCCCAGAGGAATTGCACAAACCGAGGCGACTTGCTGCACCGGCCAGCGCAAAGCGAACGGTCAACGCAACGAGCCATTCCTGCACGCCTTAGTGGAGGATATCTCATGAGATCCGTGGTCAAGCACATTACAGCGTGCGCCGTTGGCGCAACGCTCGGCGGTATTGCCCTCGTTGTGTACGGGCAATCGATCGATTCGCCTCCGGGGCCGGAGATGCGTTACGGCAGCGAGGGAATGCAAACCCCTGCAAGCACTCCTGCACGCAGCTCTCCTGCGACGTCTCCTGCTGTGTCGTGTGACGACACGCAGCCCGGGTGCGTCCCTGCCGGGCGCGCCGCGAGGGGCGCACCTGCCTCTTCAGTTCCGGGCGGTGTTCTGCGCTCCGATGATCGCCCGATGACCGGGCTTGTCATAACGCCTGATTCGGACTGGCAGACAAACAGGATAGACGACTGAAGTCGGTTAACGACTCCGCGGCCGCTTTACTTCCTCGAGGGGCGCTCTACGGCGAGGAGCTGTAACGCGCCCCTACCGCACACCGCTTGCGCGTCGTGGCGCCACCCGCCGCATGACGGCAGCGTCGCTGGGCCGCCGCACGCATCGTGCAGCGCTGGTGCAGGGACCTTTGGCGCACAACACGGAGCACCAGCGGGAGTGACGCGGGCATAACGGTTGCACCGCGTAGCCCGAAACGCACGCGGGGACCGCCATGCAACTGCCGCAGGTATTTTCGAAGCGCACCGAAATCGCGTTGCCGCAGCTCGCGCTCATCGCCGCCACGCGCGGCATGGCGGGCTTCGGACTCGGTGTACTGCTGTCCGAGCATATTCCCGCAGCACACCGCAAAGTTCTCGGGTGGACACTTTTCATCGCGGGCGCGTTGTCCACGATTCCGCTGGCGGCCGCCGTCATTAGCGGAATGCGCTCACCGTCGTAAGGCACTTGTCGCTGGACCGGACGATTGCTGCCACAGCCGCTGCGCACTACGGGGCTACGCTCGCTTCCACCCGCATCGCGCGAAACGCTCGATCCAAATCCGCCAAGAGATCTTCCGGATCTTCCAGGCCGATGTGCAGCCGAAGCAGAGGTCCCTGTTGCGCCCACTGCGTCGCCGTGCGCGCAGCCTGCGCGTGGGACACCGTGATCAGACTTTCGTAACCGCCCCAGCTCAAGCCGATGCCGAAAAGCTCGAGGCCGTTCACGAAACGCGCGAGCGCCTCGTGATCGACGGGCTTCAGCACGATGCCGAAAAGCGAGGCGGCGCCGCTGAAATCCCGCTTCCAGATGGCATGTCCCGGATCGCTCGGTAACGGAGGATACAAAACGCGCTCGACTTCCCGCCGCTCCAAGAGCCATCGCGCGACGTGCAGTGCGCTTTGCATCTGCGCTCGCATCCGCACGCCGATGGTTCGAAATCCGCGTAGTGCGAGATAGCAGTCATCGGGGCTCGCGTTGTAGCCGAAATCCGCGACGGTGCGACGCACTTGCGGCCAGCAACGCTCGTTGGCGACGACGATGCCGAGCAGCACGTCGGAGTGCCCGGCGATGTATTTCGTCGCGGCATGGATCGATACGTCGACGCCGCGCTCGAACGATCGAAAGAAGCACGGCGTTCCCCACGTCGTATCGGCCAGCACCGGGACGTTGCGCGCGTGAGCCGCCGCGGCGATAGCCGGAATGTCCTGCACTTCGAACGTGAGCGAGCCCGGTGACTCACAGTAAACGGCTGTGGTGTTCTCGCGCAGCAATGCCGCGATGTCGCCGCCGATGAGGGGATCGTAGTACTCGACCTCGACACCGTAGCGCCGCAACTGCCTGTCGCAGAACTGACGCGTCGGGCCGTATACCGAGTCGCTCACGAGAACGTGGCTGCCGGCCTTCGCAAATGCACAGAGTGTCGCGGAGATTGCGGCAAGCCCCGACGGCAGCGCGACTGCCGCGTGGCCGCCTTCCATCTGTGCGACTGCGTCTTCCAGTGCGAACGTCGTCGGTGTCCCGCCGCGCCCGTATCGCATCGCCCGCCAGTCATCGGCACGGTGCGCCTCGTAGGCTTCGAGGCTCGGCTGCACGACGGTCGAAGTCCGGATGACCGGCGTATTGACCGCTCCACCGTGTCGCGCCGGATCGCGTCCGACGCTCACAAGCAGCGTATTGCGGCCGCAGCGCTGTGGCACCGACGGCATTTCAGCAGGCTTCACGATCACCTCATGATGCGGAGGTCGCGGGGGGCTTCGCGGCGTGCCGCGACCCGCGCACACAAAGACGCCCGCGCGGATCCTGCCAAAGTTTTTCCTCCGCATGGAGCTTGCCCAACGCGCGGGCGACGGTCGGAAAAGGATAGACGGCGAACTTTTCCGCGAGCGCCGAATAGTAGAGCGGCTCCTGCTCGATGACGCGAAGGATCTGGCTCGCGAGCTCGTCGATCTCCGCTTCAGCTGCACGCTCGCGCTTTGGCACCGCATCGCTCTTGCCCGCAAGATAGTCGGCCACCTTCGCCGTGTCCGCATAGGCATAGGCGATGCGCTCGAAGCGCTCGTGGGGAATCCCCTCCGAGATCGTTGCATCGATACCCATCTTCGCCCCGGTCGGCACGACACCCGGCGGCATGATGGGCAGGCTCGGGTCGAGCGGCTTGGCGCGCGCCCCGGGAATGATGACGACATCGCGATCGGCTTGCACGCGCGTGGCGATCGCCCATTCCACATCGGTCGGGTTGTGCACGTCGATGTCGTCGTCCACCACCACGACGTGCTTCAAGTCCATCACGGAAAGCGCCGCGAGCAGCACGTTCTTGCCCTCGCCCGCCTGCTTCTTCACCGAGATCACCGCATGCCAGAAGGCGCACCCGCCGAGCGTCACATTGATGTCGCGCACTTGCACGCCGGCCGTTTTCAGGGCGGCGCGGATCGCGGTGTAGCGCGTGGGCGCCGCAAGCCAGGTGTTCTCCCACGGCATGTGAAGCGCGTAGTACATCGCGTCGCGTCGCATCGCAATCGCCTTCACGCGCACCAGCGGATTCCAGTGCAGCCCGCCCATGAGCCGCGTGAACTCGCCGAAGCGTCCCTCCGGATGCGTCCATCCCGTCGGCAGAATTTCGGCCTCGAGAACGATCTCGGCGTCCGCGACGCACGGCACATCTATGGTCTCGCACTGCGAGAGCTCGACCGGCGCGCCGCGCAAGCCCCCGCTGATCGCCATTTCGTCCACACCGAGCGGCGCGCGAAAACCTGCGCCCATGAACTCGAGCGGATGCGTGCCGATGCTGATGGAAATCGGACAGGGACGTCCCGCCTCGTACGCGCGCTGGGCGAAGAGCCGCATGTTGTTCGGCGTGACGATGTCGATGCCGGTGAGGTTCTTCTCCTTCACCATGAAGCGATAGACGCCGCTGTTGACGCCGTACTCTTCGTCCCGCGCCATGACGATGCCGGCGGTGATCATCGGTCCGCCGTCGTAGATCGAGGACATCGGGATCGGCAGGCTGAAGAGATCCACGTCGTCGCCGACGCGCACGAGCTGCCGGTGCGGCGCCGATTCGACGTAGCGCGGCGGTATCGGGCGATCGATGCCATGGCGCAGCTTCGTCTCGATCTCCGAGTACTCGGTGCAGCCCATCGACATGATGGCGCGCTGGCGCGAGCGGATGATGCCCGAGACCACCGGCATGTCGTAGCCGATGACGCGATGAAACATGAGCGCCTTGTCGGACTGGTCGACGAGTGTTGCGATGTGGCGGATGTCGACCGGCTGGCGGATGTCGAGCAGCTCGCCCGCGTGGCGCAGCCGTTCGAGAAACTCCCGAAAATTCTCTTGCATCAGATGTTGCGCTCCATTCTCGCGGTAATCACACGACTCACCATTCACTCTTCACTGTTCACGACTCGCTGATCACGACTCACTATTCACCAATCACCATTCGCGTCGCTCAACCCTTCGGCGGCGCGGTGAAGTAGGTGCCGCGGCCGCTGGCAACCAGGCTGCCTTGGCTGTCGAACACCGACGCTTCCGCGGTGGAGTACTGGCTGCCCATGCGCACGACTCTCGCCTTGGCGGTGAGATCGCCCGGCATCGCTGCCTTGTGGTAGTCGACGCGAATGTCGATGGTCGGCACGGGTCGGCCCAGCTGCGCCGCAATCGCATAGTCAGCCGCCACATCGACGATCGCAGCGAGAATGCCGCCGTGGGTGTAGCGCCGCTCCGGGTTCACCACCCAGTCCTCGCGCCAGGTGGCCTTGAGCTCGATGCCCTCATCCTCGGCCTTGAGGAAGGTAAAGTTAAGCCACTGGTTGAACGGTCCGCGCGTGATCAGCGCCTGCAGCTGCTCCAGCGTGGGCTTGCTCTTGTCGGTCATGATGTCTCCTGTTCGGTCGGT
>JBLNBW010000349.1:0-6083 GCA_050260255.1 Rhodospirillaceae bacterium
ATGTGCTTCCCCTGGCCGTCGCGATGTTCAATCAGCTCATCGATGGCGAGTTCGCACCGCCACTGGACACTTGAGCTCGAGACGAGCCAGGCGGAGCAGCGAGACTAAGGGTGCTCACGGCCGATGCGTCGCCGGCACGGTCGGTGCGCAGACGTTCGATCGGTTCTCGTAGCGATGCATCCGTCATCAATGCGCCTGTTCACCACGGTCCACCGAGGACACGCGGCGGACTACCACACGATCGTCCGCCAGCTCCGCTTCGCAGGCGTAATAGTAGACTCGTGTGACGTTGTCCGAGAACGAATGCGAGACTCTCATCGTGAGGGTGTAGCGCGAACCGCTTCTTCTCACCTCCGGATGATCGAACATGAGCCCGCCCGGAAGCAGCGGGCGAATGGCATTCTTGCATGAGAAGAACACCTGCTCGAGGTTGCCGTCGTCAACCCGAGCCCGGGACCTCGTCGTCTCGACCTCGTACACCAAGCCGGCGACGCTAAGCCCCGCAACTACAAGAAGCACGACATTCTTCAATTTCCGATCCGGCGCTTTCCAAGACGCGGAATCCTACACTTTCGAGGTTGCATTGCACAGAAGCGGCCGTCCTGCCGTCCGAACAGCTTCGCAGGACGTCGAGAGGCGAAAACTATGACGTTGTCTTGTCCCGGCTTTGCTTATCCGTGATCCCCTGTCGGCCGCGTGATGGGCGGGGCCGCGAGGCGCGCGTGGAAGTGGTGTAGGGATTTCACCGCTCGTTACGGCGCCTCCGGACAAGGCGTCGACGAGCCGCCGCTGTTTTCGGCCTCATGCCTGTCCCAAACGCGATCGCGAGCAGAAGAGCGAGCAGAGCTATATGAGTCGGTTCCGGAAGCGCGGCAATGCCCGCGCGGAACTGCGAGATGGTGACCGTTGCCCCACCTTGAGTGCAATCCGTGCAGTTGATGAACCACCCGAAACTGGTCGATGCGTTCACCAAAAGGTCGCCGGCCTGGGTAAGCGAGCCGGAAGAGTCGCTCAACACACTACGCACGCCGTCTACCAATATGCCGAATATGTCGTCGGCCGGGCCGCGTGCGTCGGAGCTCGCATAGACCCAATGAAACGAGAACGGGTTCTGAATAATGCTTGTTGCGTAGCGTATTTCGCAGGGCCCGATGACGCCCGCAGTGCCACCCGGACAGCCGGCATCGCCTCCGATAATCGACAGAGTCGACGAGGTCGCAATAGTAGAACCCTGTATTGAGCCAAGGAACGTTGTCGTCCACGTCGCCGGCGAATAGGGCCCGGTGAAATCTATGACCTGCGCCTGCGCAGACAGGCATGTCAACAGAAGCCCTATAGTGGCTACGCGTGCGTAACGCGCGCTTCGCGCAGCGAAATCGATACCAGGAATGAGCCGGAGTGCGGCCCAAAGGCGGGACGGCGCATCCATCGTTGACCCCGATCGCTGGGCTGGTTGCCCGGCGCCGAAGCATATTCGATACCAAGTAGCAAGATCAGCGACTTAATCGTCTGCCGTAAGACTCCTGTAAAGGAGCTTGACACTTGGTTTGGGCAGTTGCGGCCATTGACCGCAGCTCGTGTTTTTCAACTATTGCTCACGGTTCGACGTAACACCTTATCGACGATCGCGCGAAGCACACCTCGGTACTTCAGGTATTCGAGCTCGGCCTCCGTATCGATCCGGCATATCACATGATGACGTTCTTCTGATCGGCCGGCGCGGCGGACAGTGACCGCTACCTCGGTTCTGCCGACTTTCGGTTCTCCGAGCGCGACATCGAGGATTTCAGTGCCGTCGTGGCAAAGGTCACGCGCCGCAGTGTCTGCGCAGAATTCCAGAGGATAGATGCCCATTCCGATGAGGTTGCTGCGGTGTATGCGCTCGTAACTTTCTGCAATGACCGCTGCCACGCCGAGCAGCGCGGGTGCTTTGGCGGCCCAATCGCGACTCGAGCCTGCGCCGTAGTTGCGGCCGGCGAGGACGATGAGCTTACGGTGTTCTCCGTACGTGAGTGCCGCTTCATAGGGAGGGAGGAGCGCCCGATGCGTGCTGTCCCACGCGAGACAGCCTGACTGTATCCCCGCATCCCGCGGGACAACGCCGTTCACGAGCTTGGGGTTGCTGAACGCTCCCCGCATCATCACTTCATGGTTCGTGCGCCGCGAGGCATAGACATTGAAATCCTGCACCGCGACGCCGCGCCCTTGAAGATAGCGCCCGGCTATGCTGTCCTTCGGTATCGCACCCGCCGGGGATATGTGGTCCGTAGTCACGTTGTCGCCGAGCAGAAGCAAAGGCCGCAGTCCGGTCAGCGCGTTCCCGGCAGTCCGGTCGACCGGATCCACGTACGGCGGGCGACGGATGTAATTGGACGCAGGGTCCCAGGGAAACCGCGGTGATCCGGGCGCTTCGAGCGCTTGCCATGCGGGCGTGCCGTTCCAGATGCCGGCGTAGCATTCCTCGAACTGGAACACTGCCAATGATCGGGACAAGACCTGCCCGAGCTCCTCTTGCGTAGGCCATATGTCCTTCAGCCAGACCGGATTGCCGGCCGGATCGACCGCGAGCGGATCTTTTGAAAAGTCGATGAGTATCGTGCCCGCAATGGCTGCTGCCACGACGAGCGCCGGGGAGGCGAGGTAGGCGCCCGCCAGATGCGAATTCACTCGTCCGTCGAAATTGCGGTTGCCCGAGATTACGCCGACAGCCCGTAGTCCGTGTTCCTCGACGTCTTGAACGATGTCCGGTTCGAGGGCGCCCGAATTGCCGATGCACGTCATGCAGCCGTAGCCCACGACGTTGAAACCGAGCGCGTCCAGATCGTCTTGCAGTCCGGCTTTTGCCAGGTACGCCGAAGCGGCTTTGGACCCCGGCGACAGCGAAGTCTTTACCCAGGGCCGGCGTGTGAGTCCGCGTCGCCGCGCGTTTCTCGCCAGCAGACCGGCGCTGACGAGAAGGGCAGGGTTCGACGTGTTGGTGCAACTCGTGATCGCGGCGAGCGCCACGACGCCATCCTGGTATTTGGACCGTCTTTCGTGCACCGGTGGAAATTCCCGTTCGAAGCTTTGCGGCACTTCGGAGAGCGCATTTTGCTGATGCGGCAGACGCGGTCCCGACATGGTCGCCCGGATGTCGGAGAGATCCACCGCGATGTGCTCGTCGAACTGCGGATCCGGTCCGCCCTCCTCGAGCCAGAGGGTTTGAGCCCGCGCGTAGGCTTCCACGCGCTCGACATGTCGAGCCGAGCGGCCCGTACAGCGCAAATACGACAGCGTTTCGCGATCGATCGGAAAGTACGAGCACGTCGAGCCGTATTCGGGCGCCATGTTCGACACGGTCGCCCGATCACCGACCGTGAGCGCCGCAACGCCCGGGCCGTAGAACTCGATGAACTTGTCCACGACGCCGTGATCGCGAAACCGTCTCGTGAGATGGAGAACCAGGTCGGTTGCCGTAACGCCGGGGCGGAGCGCGCCGGTCAGCCGAACGCCGACGACGACGGGAAGAATGACGCTGACCGGCTCTCCGAGCATTGCCGCCTGTCCTTCGATGCCGCCGACGCCCCAACCGACGACGCCCAGCGCGTTGATCATCGGCGTGTGACTGTCTGTGCCCAGAAGCGTATCCGGAACGAGCAAGGCGGAAGGCTCGCCTTCGGCAATGCGCACGACCTGCGCGAGGTACTCCAGGTTGACCTGATGCAGTATCCCGTTTCCCGGCGGCACCACGCGAAAGTTGTCGAGCGCCTGCTGTGCCCACTTGATGAAGCGATACCGCTCGGAGTTGCGGGCGAAATCCTTGCGCAAGTTCGCGGCGAGCGCGCCTGCATGACCGTATTCATCCACCGAGACCGAGTGGTCGATCACGAGGTCCACGGGGATGGCCGGGTTGACCGCTCCCGGGTCGCCGCCGCGCTCGGCGACGGCGTCCCGCATGCCGGCGATATCGGCCAGCGCCGGCGAGCAGGTCGTGTCGTGCATCAGGACTCGTGCGGGATAGAACGGCATTTCGACTCGCGAGCTCCGGTCCCGCGCCCAGGCGAGCAGCGCGGGGACGAATTCCGGGCTGCATCGAACGACGTTCTCGCACAGGACCTTCACCGAGCGCGGGAGCGAGGCGAGGAGCGGCTGCGGAAAAATTTTTGCCAGGTCGACGTAGCGATGCGGTACGCCGCCGACGCGGATCTCGCTGTATGGGATGGACGTGGCGGTCGCGCGCGATATGGGCATCGGGTGTGCACCCGCGGTCGGCATGTTTCGAGGATTGTATTGTAGCATCCGATAATACACTCTACACTGGTGGCGCTTTACCATGAAAAAACAAGGAGGGTTTATGAGGCGTTTCGGCACCGGGCTGATCGTCATGGCGATCGCTGCGTTCACGATTTGCGTTGCACGCGCTCAGGGGTATCCGACCAAACCGGTGCGCATGGTGGTGCCGTTTGCGCCCGGCGGAGGGGTCGATGCGACTGCACGCGTTCTCAGCCAGCGCTTCACCGAGATGTGGGGCCAGCAAGTCATACCGGACAACCGGCCCGGCGCAGGCGCCAACATCGGAGCGGACATCGTCGCGCACGCTACGCCGGATGGCTATACATTGCTCGTCACGAACAACGCGATCGCGATCAGCGCAGGGCTCTATGACAGGCTCGACTACAACGCGCTGCGCGATCTACAGCCGATCAGCGAAATCCTGCGAACGCCTTTCGTGCTCGTCGTATCGTCGAAATCGCCCATCAAGACGGTCGGCGACTTCGTCAAAACGGCGGCGGCAAAACCGGGCGAGGTAGCGCTGGCCAACACGGGCCTCGGTTCCGGTCCGCATCTCGCAGGCGTGCTGTTCGCGAACATGACCAAGACGCAGCTCAATCACATTCCGTACAAGGGGGGAGGGCCCGCCATACAAGACCTCGCCGCGGGACGTGTGCACGCGTTGTTCACCACGACGTTGGCCGCGATGCCGCACGTCCAGGCCGGACGGCTGCGCGCGCTGGCGGTCACTTCACCCACCCGATGGCCGAGCTTGCCGGAGCTTCCCACCGTCAGCGAAAGCGGCGTCCCGGGCTACGATGTGATGACCTGGTACATGCTCCTCGCTCCGGCGAAGACGCCGCCTGCGATCGTCGCAAAGCTGCAGGCCGATACGGCGACTGCCGTGCGTCACCCGCTCGCGGAGAAGGTGCTGGGCGGCGAAGGCGGTCAACTCGTCGGCGGGTCATCCGCCGAGGCGACGGCGCTTCTCAAGCGGGAAACGGCGTTGTGGACGAAAGTCATCAAGGAAGCGGGCATCAAGCCCCACGACTGATACGGCAGCGCGATGACACGATGGGCCCGTGAGGCGAGCGCTCAGGGGCCCGAACGCCGCGAGTCGCTACAGCTGGACTTGCAGCCGTTCGCCCGGCTTCGCCGGTTCGGTTGGCTGGATGCCGGTCTTGATGGAGCGTACGACGTCGAGATGCCGGCGTAGAAAGGCCGCGGCCGCCTGGCGGTCCCCGCTTTCGATCATATCGAGCAGCTCCAGATGCTCACGACATTGCCTGGCAAGGCGCGAGCGATTGACGTTGCCCTTGTATTCGATCAGCCGGCGCAGCTGGTTCTGGCGTCGAATGGCGTCCAGTAGAAACGGATTGCCGGAGCACCCGACTATCGTTTCGTGGAATTCCGCTCCTGTCTGGAAGATTCGCGCCCGCGACACGCGAAGTATGTCGCCGTCCAACATCGCTTGCTGTTCCCGGCGTACTCTTGCGAATGCTTCCTTGTCCACCTGGTAGGTCGGCTCCAGTAGCGCCGCGGGCTCGATGATCATCCGGAAGCGATAGCTCTGGTTGTGCGCTTCCTCGGTGTCCAGATTCGGCTGGAACATCCAGCCGCGCCCCGGCTTTCGAATGACCAGACCCTCGCGCGCCATACGATGGAGTATCTGCTGCGCCTGGACACGGGTAAGCGCATAGCGACGCATGATCTCCGCCTCGCTCACGTGCGTATCGAGAGCGCCGCGCAGCCTGTCGTCTGCCACCTGCAGATAGAGGGAATCACCGTTTGGCGCCGCGGAGCCGAACGACACGCGATCGAGCGCCTTGCCG
>JBLNBW010000350.1:0-4997 GCA_050260255.1 Rhodospirillaceae bacterium
TATCTTGACGAGCTCGGCATTGAGCCGCGCGATGATCGGCGCAGGCGTTCCCGTCGGAACGAGTATGCCGTTCCACGAGCTCGCGTCGTAGCTCGGCAGGCCAGCCTCCGCGAAAGTCGGCACGTCGGGCACGGCGATGGAACGCTTCGGCCCGGTCACCGCAATCGCGCGTACCTTGCCGGAGCGCACGTGGGGCACCGCGGCCAGCATGGTGCCGAACATGACTTGCACTTGTCCGGCCACGAGGTCGTTCAGCGCAGGTGGCGCGCCGCGATAAGGCACGTGCACGAGATTGGTCTTCGTCGTGCTCTTGAAGAGTTCGCCGGCGAGATGGCCCGAGCCGCCGGGACCCGACGACGCGTAGTTGATCTGCCCGGGACGGGCTTTCGCGAGCGCGATGAAATCCTTCACCGTCTTCGCGGGCAGCGAAGGATGCGTCATCAGCATGAGCGGCGAGATCGTGGTTTGCGTGACCGCCTGGAAATCGCGCAGCGGATCGTACTGGATGCTCTTCTGCACGAAGGGCGCAATGGCGAGCGTCGTGATGCCGCCCAGAAACAGCGTGTAGCCGTCGGGCGGCGCCTTTGCCGCGAGCACGGCGCCGATTTGCCCTCCGCCGCCGGCGCGGTTGTCGATGATGACGTTCTGTCCCCACGACTCGACCAGCCTCTGCGCGAGGAGGCGACCCAGTATGTCGGTCGGCCCGCCTGCGGGAAACGGCATGATCATTTTGACGGGTCGGGTCGGATATGCCGGCGCCGATTGCTGCGCCGATGCCATCGACACCGCCGCACCGCAAGCCATCACCACCGCAGTCTGCAGCCACCGTTTCATGATGTTCTCTCGTCAGTTACGCGCCGTTGCACCGGTCGTCAGTTTTTGCCCTGAGCGGCGTCCTTCACCCGCGGCGGACGCTGCGAGAAGCGCCGCTCGAATATGATCTCCGCCAGCCGGTTCTTCATCATCTCGATCGAGCCGCCGGCAATCTGCCAGCCGCGGCTGCGGCGCACGCAGTACTCGACCAGCGTTTCCGAGGTATAGCCCAGGCCCCCGAGCGTCTGCAGCGCCTCATTCGCAACCTCGAAGCCGATCTGGTTGCACATGAGCTTGGCGATGGTGGTCTCGTCGGCCGCGGGAAAGCCGCGATCCGCATTCACCGCGGCACGATAGAGCAGCAGGCGCGCAGCCTCGAGCTTCACTTTCATGTCGGCAAACTTCCACTGCAGGCCCTGGAACTCGCACAGCGGCCGGCCGAACTGGATGCGGGTCTTCGCATATTCCTTCGCGAAGTTGAAGCAGTACTGGCCGTACGCGAGCGAGCGCGTTGCGTTGCCGATCCGCTCGGCGTTGAAGCCGGCGATCTGCTTCTTGAAGCCGCCGGGCCCCAGCAGCACGTCTTCCTTGGGCACGTACACGTTATCGAAGAAGATCGGCGCCCAGTGCGCCCCCGACATGAACGTGGACGTCTTGCCGATGGAAAAGCCTTTGGCGTTACGCCGCAGCATCACCGAACCTATGCCATCCACACCCGGGCCGTAACGCACGTACACGAGATACATGTCGGCGTGCGGATTGGGGAAGACTTTCGAGCCGTTGATGCGAAAGCCGTCGCCGTCGGACGTGGCGGTCGTCTTGAGATCGGTAGTCGCCGATCCTGCATCCGGCTCGGTCATCGCCACGGCGATCACTTCGTCGCCTTTCAGGATGGGCGCGAGAAAGCGCTTCTTCTGATCGTCGTTGGCGAAATGCGCAAGCACGCGCACTGCGCCGAAGTTGCCCTCGGCGATCACGTCGGCGCTGCGCGGGCAGTAGAGCGCGACCTGCTCGATCGCGAGCACGGCGTCCATCAGCGTGCCGCCGCTGCCCCCATCGGCCTCGGGAATCGTGATGCCGAGCAGGCCCGCTTCGGACATCTTGCGCGCCACGTCGTGCGGGAACTCGGGCGTATGCGCACGCGCGACGGCGCCGTCGGCGAGCTCCTTGCGCGCAAAGGCAGCTACGCTGTCGCAGAACATCCGCTGCTGGTCGGTAAGCGAAAAATCCATGAACGGTTTCCTAAGGGCGGTTGCCGCGGGAAGAACGGCCGGCGTCGAGCGCATCCCGGAAAGCGCGTGGATGCCGCGCGCGTGCCGGCCGATTTATCCGCATAGTGGTCTCTGGGGTTATTGCAGCCTGTTGATCCTGCGCATCGCGCCGGTGCCGCATGCGGTGCTTGCCTGCATTCGCGGGGGCCGGATATGATGTTCGCTATGCGAACTACGATTCGTTATGCGAAATTATGATGAACGCGTCCCCCGGTGTCAACGTCGCGACCCAACGAAAAATACGGGCGCGCAAGGCGGGAAAGCGCTCGGACAGCTACGTCGAGTCGTTCGCACGCGGTCTCTCCGTGATCCGTGCATTCGGGCCGCAAAGCCGCCGGATGACGCTCACGCAGGTCGCGGATCGCGCCATGCTCACGCGTGCTGCGGCGCGGCGCATTCTGCTCACATTGCAGACTCTTGGTTACGTCGGCGTCGATGAGCGCCGCTTCTTCCTCACCCCGCGCATACTCGATCTGGGCTACTCCTACCTCTCGTCCATGCCGCTCGCGAACTTCGCCCAGCCGATCATGGAAGACCTGGTCGCGAAAGTCGAACAGTCGAGCTCGGCCGCGGTACTCGACGGCAACGACGTGGTATACATCCTGCGAGTGCCGAAGCACAGCATACTCACCGGGACGGGCATCAGCATCGGCGCGAGGCTGCCGGCATACGTCTCGTCGATGGGACGAGTGCTGCTCGCGGCACTGCCCGACGAGGAACTGAAGCGCTATCTCGCGAACGTGAAGTTTCATCCGTACACGCGAAGCACCGTGCACGACCGCCGCGAGCTCGCAAAGGAGCTCGAGCGCTGCCGCAGACAAGGCTATGCCGTCGTGCTGGACGAGCTGGAAGAAGGACTTTGCGCGATCGCGGTACCTATCGTCGACGCGCACGGCCGCACCATTGCGGCGATGAACGTGAGCCGCAACTCCGGGAAAGGCGCGAAGCAGGACCTGGTGACGCGCGTGCTGCCGGAGCTCAAGCGCGCCGCGACGCGCATCAGCAGCGCGCTCGCACTGCACCCCGTGGCATGAGCTGCCGACCGACGAGCGAAAACAGATCCGAAACGGAGATGCACCCGGAATGAACAACACGAAACTGCTCGCGACTTGCCTCGCAGCGTTGTGCGGCATGGGCCCGATGCAGAACACCGACGCCCAGAACTACCCTTCCCGGCCGATACGGCTCATCGTCGCCTTCGCCCCGGGCGGCAACATCGACCTTACCGCACGCGCGATAGCGCCGGGTCTCGGCGAATTGCTCGGGCAGACGGTCGTAGTGGACAACCGCGGCGGCGCCGGCGGGCGCATCGGGACGGAGCTCGTCGCGAAGGCGCCGCCCGACGGCCATACGATCCTCATGGGATCGAGCGGCGCGCTTACCATATCGCCGGCATTCCTCGATCGCGTGGGCTACGACACCCTGCGCGATTTCTCGCCGCTGTCGTGCGTGTCGGTCGTTCCGCTCGCGCTGGATGTGCATCCGTCGCTGCCGGTGCGCAACGTGAAGGAGCTGGTCGCACTCGCACGCAGCCGCGCCGGGAAGGTGACGATGGCATCGGCCGGCGCCGGCACGAACTCGCACCTCGCCGGCGAGATGTTCCAGATGCACACGGGGCTCAAGCTGATACACGTGCCGTACAAGGGCAGCGCACCGGCGCTGATCGACATGATGGGCGGACAGGTAGACGTGCTGTTTGACCAGCTGACGACCAGCATACCGCTCCTCGGCGCCGGAAAGCTCAAGGCGCTCGCCGTGACGACGCGCGAGCGCTCGTCGCTGTTGCCGCAAGTGCCGACCCTCGCCGAATCCGGACTGCGCGATTACGAGATCTCCACGTACACGGCACTGATGATGCCGGCGGCGACGCCCAAGGAGATCGTCGACAAAGTACAGCGGGCGCTGGTGCAGGTCCTCGGGCGCCCCGCAACGCGCGACGCATTCGCCAAGCTCGGCGCCGACGCGCTCAAGACCACGCCGGAAGAGACGCGGCAACGACTGCGCGGCGACATCGAGAAGTGGACCAAGCTCCGCCGGCAAACCGACATACGCATCGAGTAGCGATCGTTTTTCAGGAGAGAAGCATGAAAGTGCGCATCATCGTTCCCGAAGAGCAGGCGCCCGCCCCCGCGGCGTCGACCACGCGCCGCACCGCCCAGTCGGGTGCGCTGCGCCTCGGCGTGCTGGACAACAGCAAGGCCAACGCGGACCACCTGCTGCGCTTCATCGCCGAAGGGCTGCGTGCCGCGCAGCCGCTCGCCGAGGTGGTGAACCTGAGGAAGCCGAGCGCATCGCGTCCCGCGGAGGAAGCCGTCCTCGCGAAGCTGGCCGCTGAAAGCGATTTCGTCATCAGCGCGATGGCCGATTGAGGGTCGTGCACGTCGTGGAGTGTCCACGACATGGCACAGCTCACGCTGCGTGGCGTTCCCGCCGCGGTGATCTGCTCGACGCCGTTTCGCAATCTCGGTACGGCGCAGGCGAAAGTATTCGGCGTCCCGGACCTGCCGCTCGTCATGATTCCGCATCCGCTCGGCGGCATTGCGCTGTCCGACGTGCAGCAGCGCGCCGACCACGCGCTGCCTCAATTGCTGAAGCTCATCGGGGAGTTGCGCGCATGAACGACTTGGCACGAATCGCATCACGGCCGGGCATTGCACTCGAAGTGGACGACGATTTCGAGCTCATCAATGCGCTGTGTCTCGAAAAAGGCTGGAGCGACGGATTACCCGTGGTGCCGCCGACCGAGTCGCGCGTCGAAGCAATGCTCGCGCATTGCGAGCGCCCATGGGACGAGCCGATCGCGACGCTCGCACCGCGCTATGCGCCCGCTACCCCTCTCAAGCTCGCCGCCAATGCGGTGATGGCAGGATGCCGGCCCGAATATTTTCCAGTGGTCCTCACCGCCATCGAAGC